>JAMPIE010000029.1 GCA_023663135.1 Alloprevotella sp. | reverse complement strand
TTTGCTTGAGTCGGGGTGAGAAGATTCGAACTTCCGACCACACGCCCCCCAGACGCGTACTCTAACCTGGCTGAGCTACACCCCGATTGGGCTTCAAAAGCGATGCAAAGGTAGAGACATTTGATGAAGTGTGCAAATATTTTGGTGATTTTTTTTGATTTTTTTTTCGCCGCTTTAAGGAATAGATTGATTGTTAATGTGATAGTGTGGAGAGGCGAAGGAGGGGAGGCAGTGGCGTATTAAAAAAATGCTTATCTTTGCCGAGTTATGGCCCATGAGATATGCAAGCGAGCCTGGCTCAGGCTTGGAGTTGTCATGCTGGCTGCGGTGATTACTGCGGCTTGTAGTTCTGTGCGCCATGTCCCTCAGGGTGAGTATCTCCTTGACAAAGTGACGATTGACATCGTTGACCATCCCAAAGGGGTTGGCTCGACCGACCTGGTGAACTACCTGCGCCAGCAACCCAACCATAAAGTGCTTGGCTTTGCACGCCTTCAGCTCGGGATGTATAATATGTCGGGCGACGACTCGACGAAGTGGTATAACCGTTGGGTGCGCCGACTGGGGCAGCCTCCGGTGATATTTTCGGAGGAACTCACCGAAGCGTCGGCGCGTCAGCTCCGTCAGGCACTGGTCAATCGTGGCTATATGGGGGCGGCGGTGAGAGTTGACACGACGCTTAATCCCGGCGGAAAGAGGGCCGAGGTGAGGTATGAGGTGACGGCTGGAACACCCCACCGAGTCCGCCGGATGACCTATGACATAGCCGATACTGCTGTGGCCTCGATTTTGATGGCCGATACGGCGCGGTTTACGCTACGTCCCGGCTCGCTCCTCGATCGTGACCTGCTTGACTCGGAGCGCACTCGCATGGCCGCCCTCTTGCGCAACAATGGCTATTACTCTTTCACCAAAGAATATATCACTTTTATGGCCGACACAGCCGCCGGGAGCTATGACGTGGACTTGACTTTGACGGTCAATCCGCCTCGCCCGGCAGCTGCCTCCCACGCCACAGAGGTGATGGAGACGACTGTGGTGGAGACGGCTGAGGTGGAGGAGCTACACCGCCGCTTTAAGGTGGGGCGGGTGATGTTTATCACTGACTACACCCCCGGGCGCACCCCCACGGCCGAGGAGGCCGGTGAGCGCGACACGGTGATGACCCCTTCGGGAATAGCCGTGGTCTATGGCCCCGACCGCTACATACGCCCCGGGGCGCTGGAGGAGCAATGCTTCATCAGGCCGGGGGAGGAGTATGTGGCCTCGGAGGTCGATCGCACGTATGAGAGCCTTGCTCGCTTGGCTATCTTGAGGTCGGTCAATATCGACATGCGCCCGTCGGGGCCTTCGACCGTCGACGCTTATATCTATCTTACGCGCAACAAGAAGCAGGGACTGACGCTCGAGCTTGAGGGGACTAACTCGGAGGGAGATTTGGGCTTTGGCGTAGGAGTGGGCTATCGCTACCGCAATCTTGGCCATGCCTCCAATCTGCTCACGGCCAAATTTAGGATGAACTATGAGAGCCTCTCGGGCAATTTCTCGGGGTTGATCAACAATCGCTACACCGAGTTTGCCGGCGAGGTGGGAGTGACGATGCCCAAGTTTGTCTTCCCCTTCTTGAGCAGCGCATGGCGGCGCCGTGTGAGAGCGTCAACAGAGACCTCCGTGAGTTTCTCTTATCAAGAGCGCCCCGAATATACGCGCATCATTGCCGGCGCGGCATATAAGTATAGGTGGACCACGCGCGGAGGCCGCCAGAGGCGCACTTTCGACCTCTTGGACATCAACTATGTGCGCCTCCCTGAGAGCACCATCGACTTCATCAACACCATAGCCCCCTCCAATCCCCTGCTTCGCTATGCCTATGAAGACCATTTCATAATGCGTATGGGCTACACCTACTCGCTGACCAACCGGCGAATAGCCTCCGGGGCGCTGAAGCTCCCGATGGAGCAGCCACGTGTGTTTAGCATCAGGGCGTCGGCCGAGATTGCCGGCAATCTGCTCTATGCCATCTCGGCTGTCACGGGACGCCCTCGCTATGACGAGGGTGAGGATGGCAGTCGCGGCGTCTACAAGATCCTCGGCATCCCGTTCTCGCAGTATGCCAAGGCGGAGGTTGACTACACCTTGACGCGCAATTTTCCCGGGCGCCGCCATTCGATAGCCTTCCATGTTGGGGCGGGCGTTGCTGTGCCTTATGGCAATTCGAGGATGGTGCCCTTTGAGAAGCGCTTCTATGCCGGCGGTGCCAATGGCGTGAGGGGCTGGAGTGTCCGCACCCTTGGCCCGGGCAATTATGACGGGCGCAACACAGTGGCCGACTTCATCAATCAGTGTGGCGACATAAGCCTTGACCTGTCGGTGGAGTATCGCGTGAAGCTCTTCTGGGTGTTTGACGGCGCGCTGTTTGTCGACGCGGGTAATATCTGGACCATTCACTCTTATCCCAATCAGCCGGGAGGGATGTTCCATCTTGGGGATGTCCCTCGCCAACTGGCCGCAGCATATGGCGCCGGCTTGAGGCTCGACTTTGATTACTTTGTCTTGCGCTTTGACCTTGGCATGAAGGCCCACAATCCGGCTCTCGGGCAGCAGGAATGGCCGCTGCTTCATCCGCGCTGGCGGCGCGACGCCACCTTTCATTTTGCCGTCGGACTCCCCTTCTAATCTTTCCCCTCCGAGACTGCCGGGGCGGTTGTCACCGTCTTGGGCTTTACTCCCGGGATAAACCTGAATAGATTGCGGAGGGTGTTGAGCTTTCGCTTCACCACGAAGCCCACGCCGGTCTGCGTAATCTCTCCCTCGAGGATCGACTCATAGCCTGTGTGGCGGAAGATGCGGACATACATTGAGCCGGAACGATTGAGCATATACTCAAAGGATATGTCGTTGATGAGGTTTTGGGAGAAGTTCTCGTCGGCATTGGCGTCGGTGGTGTAGTTGCCTCCCACGATGATCTTGAAGCGGTCGTTGAAGAGGTTTTTGGAGATGCGGTAAGAATAAGATGTGGCCGTGGAGGTGTTGCCGCCTTGGGTCTTGTCATACTGATCAATGCCAAAGGTGATGTCGACCCCCTTGATGTTGTTGGCCATCCATGAATTGAGTTGAGAGGAGAGGAAGGCATATAGGGGGTTGCCGGAGAGATTGGCGGTGGCGCGGGTGCCTTGGCCGGTGTAGACGTTATAGAGCAGGAGGTTCATGGCTTGATTTGCTCGCTGCTCGGGGCTCATGGACTGGAGCTCATTTTGGACGGTGATGTCGTCGTTGGTCGATAGGTCAAAAGCCACATTCATCTGGCTGAGAGAGCCGGTGACTCCGAGGGCCACGTCGAAATTGACCAGACGAGAATCTTCGCCGGAGCGAGTGACATTGGCGCGGAGCTCGTCGACGGCATGTATGTTAAGGATGGGGTTCATCATGTCGCCGTTGAAGGCAATATATGAGCCCTCTTGGAAGTTAAAGAGCTTCTCGCTCATTAGGGGTGGAGTGTAGCGCGCAAAGCCCTGGTTGATGTTGAGTCGGCCTGTGAGACGGCCGTCGTTCATGGGGTTTTGTGTATATGTGAGGTTGCCTTGTGGCTGGACTTGCACTTTGTTCTTGCCGTCGGATGAGAGGTCAACGGCTATGGTCGATCCGGAGTGGATGTTGAGTCGTGCCTCCAGGTTGAGGTTCATCGTTGGAGCGATGGAGTCGGCCTTTGCCACGAAGCCGGTGTCGGAGAGGACAACGAAGCGAACCATGTCGCCGGCGCTCTGGTTGGTGATGCGGCTCTCGGCGTCGGTCATGATATATGTGACGTTGGTGCCGGGGAGGATGTCGAGGTCGGCGTCGACATTGGCAAATTGCATGGAGCCTACGATGTCGGCACTCAGATCGATGAAGGCCTTGCCATAGGCGTCGGCTCCACGTGGGCGGCTGGAGTTGATGATCTGCATTTCATGGGCGACGAGATTGAGGTTGAAGCGCGGATTGGAAATGGCGCGCATATCTACGAGGCCGTTGATGACAAGGGGGTTGTCGTTGGCGGCGCGAATCTTGAAGCCATCAAATCTCACGACGTTGGAGTCTACGGGGATGGAGTCGGGGGAGAAGGAGAAGGCCTGTCCGAGCATGCCTACGCGGCATGAGGCAGAGTCGAAGGTGAGATTGCCGTTAAAGATGGGCTCGGTCATGGTGCCGGTGATGTCCATGTGGCCCGAGAGAGTGCCGTCGAGCCGAGCATACTCTTTGGGGAGGAATGGGTTGACGGTCTTCAGGGGGAAGCGGATCATGGAGAAGTCGAGGAGGAAGGGATTGGAGAGGGTTGAGTCGTTGAGGGCACCCTGAGCGGTGATGACGCGCACAGAATCGACATCGAGACCCACGCGGGCGGCCAGGGAGCCGGAGCGGGAGTTGGCTATGTCGAGATCGAGGTTGAAGGATCCTACCCGCTCTCGGCCATAATAGAGGTCGGTGAGCGAGGCGATGCCCTGGCCGGTGATGCGCTCGCGCTCGAGGTGAAATCTCATGTCGGCTCCGAGGTCGCCCTTCATAGGCGGGGCGAAGGGGGAGATTGAGAGCCAGTCTTGGATGTGGATGGAGTCGAGTTGCAGGACGATGTCTTCCTGGTCTTGCCGCTCTGTCTCGTTGAGGGTATAAAGTCGCAGGCGCGACTGTTCGCCCTGGAGGGCAAGGTTGGCCGAGATGAAGTGGGAGGCAAAGTTGAGGGTGACAAAGTTGTCGGGGTTGATTGCCCATTGACGATAGCCTATGATAGGTTTTCGGGGGACGAAGGCCAGGGAGATGGTGGAGTCGGTGGCGGTGACGTTCATGCCTAAGTGAAAGCCTTCGTCGCCTTTGATGTTGCGTTGGCGAAGCATCACGGAGAGCTTATCGTTGGCGATGAAGCCGGTGAGGTTTACGTGGGCAAAATTGTCCATCGTCCCGGGCCGCTCGTTCATAGAGGTTGAAAACACGAGGTGTTTACCCTTCTGATTGGCATCGAAGGATATGGTGTCGATGCGAGTTGCACCAACGGCCAGGGCGAGAGCTGAGGCTTTGAGATGAAGCAGAGAGTCGTTGGTGAACTCCAGCGAGAGGGTATCCCAGGTGGTGTTGGCGCTCTCGGCGAGATAAGACGTGAGGGGGTTGTGACGGCCCGAGGTGAGGGTGGCCTCTATGGGAGGGAGGGTGTGCTGTAGACCAATGACATCGAGCTTTTTGGCGGTCATACATGTATCGATGAAGGGGGATATGGCAGCGAGGCTCGAGGCGAGGGTCATGACGGGGATGGGCGCGTGTGCGTTGATGTCGAGCGAAGCGGAGTGGAGGTGTGCCTGAGTGACTGAGTCGGCAGCAAGTGAGATTAGGATTGAGTCGGCGGTAAACCGGTCGGCACCCATGCTTAAGTCTAGGTCGGTGATGTCGAGAGTGGCATTGATATTCTTTATGTCGGTCGACATCTCTCCGGCCGAGGCGAGAGAGAGTGAGCCTCCCATGGGGGAGTTGGAAAGCCCTAATGCAGTGAGATTGAGGTTGTAGATGTCGCCGGTGATATCCCAGGTGTAGCCATGGGGGGTGATAGTGGCGGCGAAGTCGGCGTCGAGCTCTGCATCAGGGTTGGAGGAAGAGAGGTTGCCCCGGGCTTCCCCGTCGGAGAGCTCGGCGGCAAGGACTATGTCGTGGAGTTGCCGATTGTTGAGGCTCACTGAGTTGATGCCGACGCGGGCGTTAATCTCAGTAGAGGGGCGAATTGGGTTATAGCCATGGCCTTGGGCTTCCAGGTTGGCTGAGATGTCGGCAATTCCGAGCGAGGGCATGAAGGCCTGGAGAGGGAAGTGCGAGAGTGATAGAGAGGCTTTATAATCCTCGGCTTTCATGGCCCATCGAGCGTCGAGGTTGAGGTGGCCGGCGCGTGTCATGGCGATGAGATTGCCATCGACGAGGCCTGGCGAGTAGTCGATGTTGCCGCTTAGGGTAGTGGGCTCAATGTTGATGCTCTTGGCTGTGGCCGGGTCGAGGAAGACGCTCTTGAGTCTGTTGGCGCCCCCTTCAATGGCACCGTTGAGAGCCACTTTGCCGCAGATTTTGTCGGGTGAGAATGGATTATCTATAGAGCCTGAGGCCTTGAGGTGGGCAATTGAGGGGAGGGCAATGGCAAGTGTGTCAAGGTTGATTTTCCCAGAACTGCCGTTGATGAGGGCAGTGACGCGCGCGGGAGTCGGTGAGATCGGCTTCAGCATGGGCGCAAAGGCGGGGAAGGCTGTGATGATGTCGAGGGGGGAAATTTCAGCATTGGCTTGCAGGGAGAGGGGTAGGGAAGGGTCGGAAGTCAGATCGCCCACTCCCATCAGGGCGTTGAGGTTGATGAGAGAGCGGCCGGTGGATATGCGGAAGTCGGAGGCACGCATAGCGGCCGAGTCCATGTCAAAGAGGCCGGAGGCGTTGAGGCTCAGTCCTGAACGCTCAGTGGCTAATAGTCGGCGCAGGGGGACACGGACGGCCGTCTGGCGATTGTAGAGCGAGTCGACTTCGATGTCTACATCCGTCACCTCCAGATAGTCCATGTCAAGGCCTGGAATTGGCTTTGCTCCGGCGAGGGCATATAGGCCGCGGCGAGCCGTGAGTTTTACGTTGTCGGCAGTGACAGTCCATGGGGCAGATGAGGTGGTTTCTACGTCGGCAGTGTCGGGGGCAGTAGTGGATGAGGCTAAGGGGTAGATGTATGAGGCCGTAATGGAGTCGACCGATAGAGACCGGGCGTGGATTTGTTGCGAGGCCATGTCGATGCGGCCGTTGGAGAGCCTTGCCATGGGGATGAAGGCATGGAGAGTGTCTATTGCTGGCATCATAGACATGGTGAAGTTAACGCTGCGCATCTCTATCTCGCGCGCAAGGATGAGCATTTCGAGGGGCTGAGAGACGGCGGTATCGACGGGTTGGTCCACAGAGTCGTTCATCAGGAGCTTCACCCTGGCACCGGCCAGGAGCAAAGGCCCGCGAGCGTCGATGATAGATCGTCGGAAGGAATATGAGGCGTCGGAAAGGGAGAGGGTGTCGATGTCGGCTAAGAGATGCATTGCCGAGTCGGGGGTGCCCAGGCGGTATGAGACGCCGTTGATTATGGCACGGTCAATCTCTGCAGAGCCGCTGATGAGAGGGAGGAGCATCATGTCGATGTCGGCATGGGCGAGAGTAGCCAGAGTGTCGCCCGAGGCCTCTACGGCGGTGATATCGCCGAGCTCGAGGCGAAGTGGGGGCCTGAGTCTCACGGTCTGGGCTGTAATATCCATTCCGGTGGCCTCAGCCACTTTGCGCAGGGCATAGTCTTTGGCCCAGTCCTGGACGGGAGGGAGATAGAGGGCGGTCACGACGATGACAGCCAGACAGGCCACGGCAAGGATGGCGAGCATGGCGAACCGCATCAGGCGCGAGAGTATTTTTCCCGGGGAGGGCAATGGCATAGTGGAAGAATGGTTATGAGGCGTGATGATGGGGGATATTGAGAAAACACGCGTGGGGGCATATTGTTTGGCAAAGATAGACAAAAAAGTGACATGCCGGCGCTGTCGTCACGACGCTCCGGCATGTCTGGGATTGTGTCCGGGCCTGGTTGGATTGGGGGGGCAGGCCCGGACGGCGGTTGGGGATTTCTATGGGGGGTGTCGCCGGGGAGGGATGGTCCCCCCCCGGCGACTTATGAGTGTTAGTCGGCGGTGACGCCGAGGATCTGTTCAGCTTTAGAGTCGTTGGCGGCTTCGGCCAGGAGGGCGTTGACGTCGTCCTTGGAGCCAACGACGAGGCGGTCGTAGTCTCTCAGGCCTGTACCGGCGGGGATGAGGTGTCCGCAGATTACATTTTCCTTCATGCCTTCGAGGGTGTCGCTCTTGCCGTTGATGGCGGCTTCGTTGAGCACCTTGGTGGTCTCCTGGAAGGAGGCGGCCGACATGAAAGAAGATGTCTGGAGCGCGGCACGGGTGATGCCTTGGAGAATCTGTTCAGAAGTGGCGGGGATGGCATCGCGCACGACGATAGTCTTCAAGTCGCGGCGCTTGAGCGAAGAGTTTTCGTCGCGTAGCTTTCTGGCGGTGATGATCTGGCCCTTGATGACATTCTCGGAATCGCCGGGATCGGTGACAATCTTCTGGCCCCAAATGCGGTCGTTTTCCTTCATGAAGGCGAGCTTGTCAACCACCTGTTGCTCGAGGAAGCGAGTGTCGCCCGGGTCGATGATGTTGACTTTGCGCATCATCTGGCGCACGATCACCTCAAAGTGCTTGTCGTTGATTTTCACGCCCTGCATACGGTAGACGTCCTGTACATTGTTGACGATGTATTCCTGGACGGCTGTCGGGCCCATGATAGACAGGATGTCAGAGGGGGTTATGGCACCGTCGGAGAGCGGTGTGCCGGCGCGTACATAGTCGTTGTCTTGCACCAGGAGCTGCTTTGACAGGGGGATGAGATATTTCTTGACGTCACCGGTGCGAGAGGTGACGGTTACTTCACGGTTGCCACGCTTGAGGTTGCCAAGGGTCACTTCGCCGTCAATCTCGGCTACGATGGCGGGGTTGGACGGGTTGCGAGCTTCGAAGAGCTCGGTGACGCGAGGCAGACCACCGGTGATATCACCGGCCGAGCCGGCTGAGCGCGGGGTCTTGACAAATGTCTCGCCGGCCTTGATGTCGGCGCCATCCTCGAGCATTAGGTGGGCACCGACGGGGAGCGAGTAAGTGCGGAGCACCTGGCCGTTATGGTCAACAATTTGAGCTTCAGCGGCTTTAGTGCGGTCTTTCGACTCGATGATGATCTTTTCAGAGACGCCTGAGTGCTCATCGGCTTCAACGCGATAGGTGACATTCTCCATGAGGTTGTTGTAGCGGATAATACCATCCATCTCGGCCACGATGACGGCGTTGAAGGGGTCCCATTCGCAGACCACGTCGCCTTTCTTGACGGTGTCGCCGTTGGAGAAGTAGAGCTTCGAGCCGTAGGGGATCTCGGCGTTGGTGAGCATCATGCCGTTGGGCGACATGATGCGCATCTCGCCCAGTCGGCCGATAACCACTTCGATGTTGCGACCGTTGGCATCGGTCTCGTTGGTGGTAACGGTGCGGACTTCGTCAAACTCGAGGGTGCCCTCGTATCGTGAGGTGACGGAGTTGACGGCAGCTACGTTGGAGGCTACACCACCGACGTGGAATGTACGGAGGGTGAGCTGTGTGCCGGGCTCGCCGATAGACTGAGCTGCGATGACGCCGACGGCTTCGCCTTTCTGAACGAGGCGGTTGTTGGCCAGGTTTCGGCCATAACACTTGGCGCAGACACCTTTGGTGGACTCGCAGGTGAGTACGGAGCGGATTTCGACGCTCTCAATGTCGGAGGCGTTGATGCGGTCGGCAGCGTCGTCGTTGATCTCTTCGCCGGCGGCTACGATTATCTCGTTGGTTATGGGGTCGATGATGTCGTGGACTGAGACACGTCCGAGGATGCGCTCGCCCAAGGATGCAACGACCTCGTCGTTGCTCTTGATCTCGCGGCAGATAAGTCCGCGGAGTGTGCCGCAGTCTTCCTCGTTGATAATCACGTCGTGGGCCACGTCGACGAGGCGTCGGGTGAGGTAACCGGCATCGGCCGTCTTCAGGGCGGTGTCGGCCAGGCCCTTACGTGCGCCGTGGGTGGAGATGAAGTATTCGAGCACAGAGAGACCCTCTTTGAAGTTGGCCAAGATGGGGTTTTCGATGATCTGGCCACCTTCAGCGCCGGCTTTCTGAGGCTTGGCCATAAGGCCACGCATGCCTGAGAGCTGACGAATCTGGTCTTTAGAGCCACGGGCGCCTGAGTCGAGCATCATATATACAGGGTTGAAGCCCTTTTGGTCGGCCGAAATCTGTTTCATGAGGGTCTCGGCTAAGCGAGCGTTGACGTGGGTCCAAATGTCGATTATCTGGTTGTAGCGCTCGGTGTTGGTGATGAAGCCCATCTGATAGTTGTTCATCACATCCTGCACCTGCTCCTCGCCTTCAGCTATATACTGAGCCTTTTCGGGTGGGATGAGGACGTCGCCAAGGTTAAACGACAGGCCACCTTTGAATGCCATATAGTAGCCAAGGTTTTTGATGTCGTCGAGGAAGCGAGCCGAGCGGGGGATACCGCAGCGCTTGATTACGCGCGAGATGATGCCTCGGAGGCTTTTTTTGGAGAGAATCTCGTTGACGTAGCCAATCTCGTCGGGCACATACTGGTTGACCAGGACGCGACCCACGGAGGTGTTTTCGACGAGGCGCTTTACTTGATTGCCGTTCTCGTCGATGTCGTCGACCACCACTGACACGGGAGCGTGGAGGGTGACGCGACCTTCGTTGTAGGCAATCTCGGCCTCTTCAGGGCCATAGAATTTGAGACCCTCGCCCTTGTCGCCGGGGCGGAGCTTGGTGATATAATAGAGGCCAAGCACCATGTCTTGAGAGGGGACGGTGATGGGTGCTCCGTTGGCGGGGTTGAGGATGTTGTGGGCGCCGAGCATGAGGAGCTGAGCCTCAAGGATAGCCTCGTTGCCTAAGGGGAGGTGGACGGCCATCTGGTCGCCGTCAAAGTCGGCGTTGAAGGCTGTACAGGCTAAGGGATGGAGCTGGATTGCTTTGCCCTCGATCATCTTGGGCTGGAAGGCTTGAATGCCGAGACGGTGGAGCGTCGGGGCACGGTTGAGGAGGACGGGATGTCCCTTCATGACATGCTCAAGGATGTCCCACACGATGGGTTCCTTGCGGTCTACTATCTTCTTGGCGCTCTTTACGGTCTTGACGATGCCTCTCTCGATGAGCTTGCGGATGACGAAGGGCTTGTAAAGCTCGGCAGCCATATTTTTGGGGATGCCACACTCGTGCATCTTAAGTTCGGGGCCTACGACTATGACGGATCGGGCTGAATAGTCGACACGCTTGCCGAGGAGGTTTTGACGGAAGCGACCTTGCTTGCCCTTGAGGGAGTCGGAGAGGCTCTTCAGGGGGCGGTTGGCATCGGTCTTGACGGCCGATGACTTGCGGGAGTTGTCGAGCAGCGAGTCAACTGCTTCCTGGAGCATTCGCTTCTCGTTGCGCAAGATCACCTCGGGAGCTTTGATTTCCACGAGTCTCTTAAGGCGATTGTTGCGGATGATAACGCGGCGGTAGAGGTCGTTGAGGTCGGAGGTGGCGAAGCGGCCGCCGTCGAGGGGCACGAGGGGGCGCAGGTCGGGCGGGATGACGGGCACGGCCTGAAGAATCATCCATTCGGGCTTGTTGCGGCCGCGCGAGGCGCGGAACGACTCTACGACCTGGAGACGCTTCAGGGCCTCGGTCTTGCGCTGCTGTGAGCCCTCGTTATAGGCTTGGTCGCGCAGCGAAGCGGCGAGAGCGTCAAGGTCGAGCTCCTTAAGGAGGTCGTAGACAGCTTCGGCGCCCATCTTGGCCACAAACTTGGCGGGGTCGCCATCCTCGAGGAGCTGCTGCTCCTTGGGGAGATTGTCGATGATGTCAAAATATTCCTCTTCGGAGAGGAGGTCATATTTTTTCACCTCGGTGTTTTCCTTGCCTTCAACAGTGGCCATCAACCCCTCGGGGGCATTGATGACGATATAACGCTCGTAATATATCACGGCGTCGAGCTTCTTGGAGGGCAGGCCAAGAAGATAACCAATCTTGTTAGGGAGGGAGCGGAAATACCAGATGTGGGCCACGGGCACAGAGAGCTTGATGTGGCCCATGCGCTCGCGCCTTACTTTCTTCTCAGTGACCTCCACGCCGCAACGGTCGCAGACGATGCCTTTGTAGCGGATGCGCTTATACTTGCCGCAATGGCATTCATAGTCCTTGACAGGGCCGAAGATGCGCTCGCAGAAGAGGCCGTCGCGCTCGGGCTTGTAGGTGCGGTAGTTGATGGTCTCGGGTTTGACCACCTCGCCGCTCGACTTCTCAAGGATCTCCTCGGGCGAAGCGAGGCCAATGGTGATCTTGGAGAAGCCGGTCTTTATCTTATTGTCTTTTCTAAAGGCCATTTAAGGTATATGATGGGAAAAGAGGGGTGAGGCAAAATATTAGTCGAGGGAGATTGACAGGCCAAGGCCGCGCAGCTCGTGGAGGAGCACGTTGAGCGACTCGGGGATGCCGGGGACAGGCATGTTGTCGCCCTTGACGATGGCTTCGTAGGCCTTGGAGCGGCCGGTGACGTCGTCGCTCTTGATGGTCAAGATCTCTTGGAGGATGTGGGAAGCGCCGAAGGCCTCGAGTGCCCATACCTCCATCTCGCCGAAGCGCTGGCCGCCAAATTGAGCTTTACCGCCCAGAGGCTGCTGGGTGATGAGCGAGTAGGGGCCTATGGAGCGGGCGTGCATCTTGTCTTCGACCATGTGGCCGAGCTTAAGCATGTAGATGACGCCTACGGTGGCTGGCTGGTCAAAGCGTTCGCCGGTGCCGCCGTCGTAGAGGAAGGTCTTGCCATAGCGGGGGAGGCCGGCTTTGTCAGTCCATTCGTTGAGGTCGTCAAGTGTGGCGCCGTCAAAGATGGGGGTGGCAAACTTCTCCCCGAGTTCTCGACCGGCCCAACCGAGGACGGTCTCGAAGATCTGGCCCAGGTTCATACGCGAAGGTACGCCCAGGGGGTTGAGCA
Organism: Alloprevotella sp.; assembly: GCA_023663135.1. Taxonomy (GTDB): domain Bacteria; phylum Bacteroidota; class Bacteroidia; order Bacteroidales; family Muribaculaceae; genus Paramuribaculum. The sequence continues at coordinate 8,248 of JAMPIE010000029.1, read as the reverse complement.
CGATGTCAACCGGAGTGCCATCGGCGAGGAACGGCATGTCTTCCTGGCGGACGATGCGTGAGACGATACCCTTGTTGCCGTGGCGGCCGGCCATCTTGTCGCCCACAGAGATCTTGCGTTTCTTGGCTATATAGACCTTGGCCATCTGCATGATGCCTGAGGGAAGCTCGTCGCCTATCGAGATGTCGAATTTCTTGCGTCGCAGCTCGCTCTCGGTCTCCTTTGAGCGTCGCAGATAGTTGACAATTGTGGCGCGGATGAGGTCGTTGGCGTGCTCGTCGTCAGTCCAGCCGGAGAGGCTTATCTGGTCATATTTGAGGTTGGCCAGCGCGGCGGCGGTGAAGGTTGCTCCGGCGGGGATGTTGTCGCTGCCGGTGTAGTCTTTGATGCCGCGTGAGGTGAGCCCCTCGGTGAGCTTGAGCAGCTTCTCTACAAGGATATCCTTGAGAGCCTGGAGCTTCTCGTCATATTCTTCCTGGAGCTTGGCCTGGATGGCATTGGCGCTGTTGGAGGCTCGGCCGCGCTTGACGGCGCGCTGGAAGAGGTTGGTTCCAATCACTACGCCCTTGAGCGAGGGGGAGGCTTTGAGTGAGGCGTCTTTTACGTCGCCGGCACGGTCGCCGAAGATAGCTCTTAGGAGCTTCTCTTCGGGTGTGGGGTCGCTCTCTCCCTTAGGGGTAATCTTGCCTATCATGATGTCGCCCGGCACCACGTGGGCGCCTACGCGAATGATGCCGTTCTCGGCAAGGTCTTTGGTGGCATCCTCTGAGACGTTGGGAATGTCGGAGGTGAGCTCCTCCATGCCGCGCTTGGTCTCACGCACCTCAAGGGTGTATTCGTCGACATGTACTGATGTGAGAATGTCTTCCTTAACCATGCGCTCGTTGAGCACGATGGCATCCTCGTAGTTATATCCTTTCCAGGGCATGAAGGCCACCTTGAGGTTTCGGCCTAAGGCCAGCTCGCCTTTTTCGGTGGAGTATCCCTCGGTGAGGATAGTGCCCTTTGATACACGCTGGCCGGCCTTGCATATGGGGCGGAGGTCGATGGTGGTGTTCTGGTTGGTGCGCCTGAACTTGGGCATGTGATATTCCTTGAGTGCGCTTTCGAAGGAGACAAACTCCTCCTCCTCGGTGCGGTCATAGCGGATGCGTATCACGCGAGCGTCGACATATTCGATGGTGCCTTCGCCTTCGGCGGTAATCTGAGTGCGTGAGTCGCGGATGAGCTGACCCTCCAGTCCGGTGCCTACGATCGGGCTCTCGGAACGGAGCAGTGGCACGGCTTGTCGCATCATGTTAGATCCCATAAGGGCGCGGTTGGCGTCGTCGTGCTCCAGGAATGGGATGAGCGAAGCAGCAATGGATGCTATCTGTGTGGGGCTCACATCCATGAGCTCCACTTGCTCGGGGGGCACGATGGGGAAGTCGGCATCGAGGCGAGCTTTGACGCGGTCGCGCTTGAAGGTGCCGTCGTCGTTGAGCGGGGCGTTGCCTTGTGCGATTACCTTGCCCTCCTCGATTTCGGCGGTGAGGTAGACCACTTCGTCGTTGTTGAGGTTGACGCGAGAGTCGGTGACGGTGCGGTAGGGTGTCTCAATGAAGCCTAAGTCGTTGATTTTGGCGTAGACGCAGAGCGACGAGATAAGGCCGATGTTGGGTCCTTCAGGAGTTTCGATGGGGCACAGGCGACCATAGTGGGTGTAGTGAACATCGCGGACCTCAAAGCCGGCGCGCTCGCGTGAGAGGCCGCCGGGGCCGAGGGCACTCATACGGCGCTTGTGGGTCATCTCGGCCAGAGGGTTGGTCTGGTCCATAAACTGGCTCAGGGCATTGGTGCCGAAAAACGAGTTGATGACAGCCGAGATGGCCTTGGCGTTGATGAGGTCGATGGGGGTAAACACCTCATTGTCGCGGACATTCATACGCTCGCGTATGGTGCGCGACATGCGAGCCAATCCGACGTTAAACTGGTTGCATAGCTGCTCGCCGACAGTGCGGACGCGGCGGTTGCTCAGGTGGTCAATATCGTCAACGTCGGCCTTGGAGTTGATGAGTTCAATGAGGTATTTGATGATGGCTACGATGTCTTCCTTGGTGAGCACGCGTACCTCGGGGTCAATGTCGAGGCCGAGCTTCTTGTTGATGCGATAGCGGCCTACATCGCCCAGGTCGTAGCGTTTTTCAGAGAAGAAGAGGTTGGTGATCACCTCGCGGGCACTGGCATCATCGGGGGCTACGGCATTTCGCAGCTGGGTGTAGATATATTGAACAGCCTCACGCTCGGTGTTGGTGGTGTCTTTTTTGAGGGTCTCAAAGATTATGGAGCGGTCGTTGGCGTTGTAGTCGGGGCGATGGAGGAGGATGGTCTTTACGCCGCTGTCGAGGATGATGTTGATGTTTTCCTCGGTCAGCTCAGTCTCGCGGTCGAGAAGAATTTCGGTTCGCTCCACTTGGCTTATCTCGCCGGAGTCTTCATCGACAAAGTCAGTAGTCCAAGTCTTGGAGATACGTCCGGCTAAAGTGCGGCCCAAGGCCTCCTTGAGGTTTTTTTTGTTGACCTTTATCTCTTCGGCCAGTCCAAAAGTTTCGATGATTTCTTTTTCAGTCTCAAGCCCAATGGCACGCAGTAGGGTGGTGACCGGAAGTTTTTTCTTACGGTCAATGTAGGCATACATGACATTGTTGATGTCAGTGGCAAACTCAATCCAGGAGCCCCTGAAGGGGATGATACGAGCAGAGTAGAGTTTAGCGCCGTTGGCGTGGACGCTCTGTCCGAAGAAGACGCCGGGTGAGCGGTGGAGCTGCGACACCACGACGCGCTCAGCGCCGTTGATGACAAAAGTGCCTTTCTCGGTCATGTATGGTATCTGACCGAGATATACATCCTGGATTACTGTGTCAAAGTCCTCATGGTCGGGGTCGGTGCAATAAAGCTTGAGCTTTGCTTTGAGGGGGACACAATAGGTGAGGCCGCGCTCGAGACACTCTTCGATGGTGTAACGGGGCGGGTCGATGTAGTAGTCAAGAAATTCGAGCACGAAGTTGTTTCGTGTGTCGGCTATGGGGAAGTTCTCCGAGAAAACTTTGTACAGGCCCTCCTTGGTGCGCTTCTCCGGGGGAGTGTCAAGCTGCAAGAAGTCTTTAAACGAGCGCAGCTGGACCTCAAGGAAGTCGGGATAAGGGAGCGGGTTCTTTACCGAGGCAAAGTTGACGCGGGGTTTATCTGTTGTTACTGACATCTATAGGGTGAGGCTGAAGTTAGATTGAGAGGTGAGAGGGCATTAATAGGATGGAGAGAGGGGAGGGGAGGCCCTTTGAGGCCATATCCCGCTTCGGCGGCAATGCATGGCGGGTTGGAGACCAATGCCATGTATGGCCGCTTGTGTACGGCTGTCACAATGCCTTGATTTAGCCCCTTGTAGGGGCTTCAGGCAGTGTCGGCAGGGAGTTCAGACACAAAAAGGTAAAGTATCTGCCCATTAGGGCGACACTTTACCTATTGGCCTGTTAGTCAGGTGGATTATTTGAGTTCTACTTCGGCGCCGGCCTCTTCGAGCTGCTTCTTGAGACCCTCGGCGTCGGCCTTTGCTACACCTTCCTTGATCACGGAGGGTGCGCCGTCTACCATCTCCTTAGCCTCCTTAAGGCCAAGGCCGGTGAGCTCCTTGACGAGCTTCACAACGGCGAGCTTGGAAGCGCCGGCGCTCTTGAGCACCACGTCGAAGGAGGTCTTCTCCTCGGCGGCCTCGGCGGCGGCAGCGGGGCCAGCGGCTACAGCCACTGCAGCGGCTGCGGGTTCGATGCCATACTCCTCTTTGAGGATCTGGGCGAGTTCGTTGACTTCCTTTACGGTGAGGTTAACTAATTGTTCAGCAAAAGCTTTAAGATCTGCCATTTTAGTATGAGTTTTTTTGTTGTTTTTTTGTTACTTAGGGTTGGTAGCTGGAGAGAGGGAAGGATGAGTCTCTCGAGATCTGCTTAGGTCTCTGCGGCCTCTTAGGCTGCTATTAAGCTTCTTCCTTCTTCGAGAGGGTTTCCAGAATGCCGTGAAGCTTGCTGCCGCCCGAAGTGAGGGCTGAAACAACGTTCTTGGCAGGCGACTGGAGAAGAGCCACAACGTCGGCAATGAGCTCGTTTTTGCTCTTGATAGCGCAAAGGGCATCGAGCTGGTCGGCACCGAGGTAAACGGTCTCTTCAACGTAAGCACCCTTAAGGACGGGGAGCTTGTCGTCTTTCTTTACAAAGTCTTTGATGAGCTTGGCGGGCGCGTTGGCCACGGTGGTGCACATCAGTGTGGTGGGGCCGGCAAGGGCGGGATATATCTCGCTGTAGTCGGCCTCGAGGCTCTCGAGCGCCTTGTGCAGAAGAGTGTTCTTCACCACGAGGAGCTTGATGTCGGCCTTGAAGCAGGCACGGCGCAGTGCCGAGGTCTTCTCGGCATCGAGTCCGGCGGTCTCTACAAGGTAGAAGCTGGGATATTGCTTGAGGGTCTCGGCTATTTGGCCAATAACCTTGCCTTTATCTTCCTTTTTCATGTTGCTTTAGTCTCTTTGATGGTGTGGAACGATTAGTCGGCAACCGTCTTAGAGTCGACTTTAACGCCGGGGCTCATGGTGCTCGAAAGATAAATGCTCTTGATATAGGTGCCTTTAGCGGTGGCGGGCTTGAGCTTAATCAGAGTGTTGATAAATTCGCGTGCATTGTCGCGCATCTGGTCAACGGTGAAGCTCACCTTGCCGATTGAGGAGTGAACAATGCCGTTTTTATCAACCTTGAAGTCAATCTTGCCCTTCTTGACCTCCTCGACGGCCTTAGCCACGTCGTTGGTCACAGTGCCGCTCTTGGGATTAGGCATCAGGCCGCGCGGACCGAGCACTCGGCCCAGGGCGCCTATCTTACCCATAATGGCGGGCTGAGTGATGATCACGTCAACGTCAGTCCAGCCTCCCTTAATCTTGTCAATGTACTCGTCAAGACCCACGTAGTCGGCACCGGCAGCCTTAGCGGCAGTCTCGGCATCGGGGTTACACAGCACAAGCACCTTAACCTGCTTGCCTGTTCCATGGGGGAGGGTTACGACGCCGCGCACCATCTGGTTGGCCTTACGAGGGTCAACGCCAAGGCGCACGTCAATGTCAAGAGATGCGTCAAACTTGGTGAAGGTAATTTCCTTTACTTTCTCGGCGGCTTCGGTGAGCGAGTAGGATTTCCCGGCTTCAATCTTCTCTAAAGCAAGCTTTTGGTTTTTTGTCAGTTTACTCATGTCAATTGAAGTTTATCAGTTATTGCCAGGGAATGTGCCTTTGACGGTGATACCCATTGAGCGGGCTGTACCGGCCACCATGCGCATAGCGCTCTCTACGGTGAAACAGTTCAGGTCTGGCATCTTGTCTTCAGCGATTGTCTTTACCTGCTCCCAAGTCACCTCGGCAACCTTTGTGCGGTTGGGCTGAGCCGAGCCTTTCTTGGTCTTTGACGCTTCCATCAGCTGTATGGCCACCGGTGGCGTCTTCACGACAAAGTCAAAGCTCTTGTCGGAGTAATATGTGATTACTACGGGAAGAACCTTACCGGCCTTGTCCTGAGTGCGGGCATTGAATTGCTTGCAGAACTCCATGATGTTGATACCCTTGGAGCCAAGGGCGGGTCCAACTGGAGGGGAGGGGTTTGCTGCTCCTCCCTTAATCTGCAATTTGATTTGTCCAGCAATTTCTTTAGCCATTGTTAAATCTTATTGTTTGATTGGGTGGTGGTGTGGAATGAATTCACTGCCGGAGAAGTGGATGCAAGCGCGGTCGTAACCCCCGCTTCTGCCTTACACTCTCTCTACTTGCGAGTTCTCCAACTCCAAAGGGGTCTTGCGTCCAAATATCTTTACCATAACCTTGAGCTTCTTGCGCTCGCGGTCCACTTCCTCTATCTCGCCGGTGAAGCCGATGAATGGGCCATAGTTGACCTTCACCGTCTCGCCGAGGATAAAGTCGTTGACGCCCTCTTCTGTGGCATCCACAAGTTCGTCGGCAGCGCCCAGCATCCTCATCACCTCGCTTTCGCGCAGTGCCTCAGGCTCGGCATCTTTGCCGCGACCCTTGAGGAAGTCTATGACGTTGGTAGTGTTGCGAAGCTCGTGGTAGACCTCGCCATGGAGTATCGCCTCGACAAAGACATATCCGGAGTAGAGATTCTTCTCCTTGACCTGTCGCTTGCCGTTGCGCACGGTCATCACCTTTTCGGTTGGTATCAACACTTGAAAGACATACTTTCCGAGGTCAGTGTTGCGTATGGCAGCGTCAAGCACTTCCTTTACTTTTGCCTCCTTGCCGGAGATGGCACGGAGGACATACCATCCTCGTGTTGGTTTTTTCTTTTCCTTTTGGCTGTCCATTGTGATAGTTTTCAGCTTGCGGGTTGGTTCAGGCGTTGATTTAGATTGGGTGACTGTCTGTTCACTCTGTGGCTAAAAAAAGGGCGCGGCCTCTGTTTAATCAGTGACCGAGTCCATAGATAAAGTGCATCAGGCCGTTGGTTGCTAAGTCCATTACCCAGATTATCAGTGCAATGATGATGGAAGCGATAAGCACGATAATTGAGCTCTTGATCAGCTGCCCTTTGGTAGGCCAAGAAGTCTTATAGCGAAGCTCGTTATAAGACTCCTCGATGTCTGTAAGTAGTTTCAGTTTCTTCATTTCGGGTTTTATTGGCACAGGTTGAGAGGCTCGAACTCCCGACACCTGGTTTTGGAGACCAGTGCTCTACCGACTGAGCTAAACCTGTGTATAAAAGCCGGGCGGCTCGGCGGCTTATGAGTGTCGTGCCGCCCGGTCTTAGGGTGTTATGTCGGTTGACCTTGTTAGGCCTTCAGACAAATTCGAATTGGTTTTGGTTGGGTTTTTATCGTGAGTAGGGTATTACTCAAGAATCTCGGTGATCTGGCCAGAGCCTACGGTGCGGCCGCCCTCACGGATGGCGAAGCGCAGGCCGGTGTCGCATGCTACGGGGTTAATCAGGTCAACGATGATCTCTACGTGGTCGCCAGGCATAACCATCTCGCGGCCCTCGGGAAGGGTGATTTCACCGGTCACGTCAAGAGTGCGGATGTAGAACTGGGGACGGTAGTGGTTGTGGAAGGGAGTGTGACGGCCGCCTTCCTCCTTCTTGAGGATATATACGGAAGCCTTGAAGCGGCTGTGGGGCTTAACAACACCGGGGTGGCAGATTACCATGCCGCGCTTGATGTCCTTCTTGTCGATGCCACGGAGGAGGAGACCTACGTTATCGCCGGCTTCGCCCTGATCAAGGAGCTTGCGGAACATCTCAACGCCGGTAACAACAGACTTCATGTCAGCGCCCAGGCCCATGATCTGAACCTCGTCGCCAACCTTCACGATGCCGGTCTCGATACGACCTGTGGCAACAGTGCCGCGGCCAGTGATTGAGAATACGTCCTCAACAGGCATAAGGAAGGGCTTATCGATGTCGCGGGGAGGCAGGGGAATCCAGGTGTCAACAGCCTCCATGAGCTCCATAACCTTAGCTTCCCACTGGGGCTCGCCGTTGAGGGCGCCCAGAGCAGAGCCACGGATGATGGGGGTGTTGTCGCCATCGTAGTCATAGCTGGAGAGAAGATCGCGCATCTCCATCTCGACGAGCTCAAACATCTCCTCGTCGTCAACCATGTCACACTTGTTGAGGAACACGACGATACGGGGAACGTTTACCTGACGGGCGAGAAGGATATGCTCGCGGGTCTGGGGCATGGGGCCGTCGGTTGCGGCAACCACGATGATAGCACCGTCCATCTGAGCAGCACCGGTTACCATGTTCTTTACATAGTCAGCGTGTCCGGGGCAGTCAACGTGAGCGTAGTGACGATTGGCAGTCTCATACTCTACGTGGGCGGTGTTGATGGTAATACCACGCTCCTTCTCCTCGGGGGCGTTGTCAATCTGGTCGAATGACTTAACCTCAGAGAGGCCGGCCTTGGCAAGAACGGTGGTGATGGCGGCGGTAAGGGTGGTCTTACCGTGGTCAACGTGACCGATAGTGCCGATATTTACATGCGGCTTGGTTCTTTCGAATTTCTCTTTAGCCATAACTGTGTTATGATTATTTTCGTTTTGTTAGTATTTTCGTTTGGTTCAACGTAACGGCCTGATAACGTCAAGACGCTATCGGGGCCGTCAGTCTTTTGGTGGAGCCGATGGCGGGATTTGAACCCGCGACCTCTTCCTTACCAAGGAAGTGCT
>JAMPIE010000028.1 GCA_023663135.1 Alloprevotella sp. | reverse complement strand
CAACCCAACTCAGATATAACGTCTAACCGAGTCAACCTCTTTCAGGAAACGACAGCCTCCTCAGCTGACACCCCCGGCCGGGGAGGAGGTTGCAAATGTTTGGGGCAGGATTGGGGCTTTTTGCGAAAAATGTTGTTACTTTGCAGTAAGTAATCTTCAAAAAATAACTTGGTGGAATTTCTTGTCTTTATTGGCATCTTTTTCAGCTCAGTTTAGTTATGTAGCTCGCTACACTCCTGCACTTTCGCCAAAAAATCTGCACAAAAAATCCAGCGAAATTCATTACCAACATATTTTTTACGATTACTAAACTCCATAAATCTGCAAAGAAGTGAACATCACTCCACGATATAACCCCTCGTCGTCGGCCGACTCTTCGGCCTCTCCCGTGTGGAACAGCCCATGGCTCAAGTGGGTAGTCTTGGCTGCGGCTGTCTTTGTCATTGCCTACTGCCTGCCGCGCAATCATGCCAGCCACTTTGACTATGAGAGAGACAGGCCATGGAACTATGGGCTGCTGACGGCCCCGTTTGAGTTTGCCGTGCGTCCTGACTCGGCTTATGTCAATCGCGCTAAGGATAGCATTAACAAGGTGTTTGAGCCTATCTATACTCGCGACGCCTCGGCCGACAAGATACTTCTTGGCGAGGTGAGCCGCCGCATAGAGGAGAGTCCCGAGGTCAATCTCTCTCCGGGGGAGCGCAATCGCCTCCTTGGGGCCATACGCCGGGTGACCGAGGGGGGCATAGTTGATAACGACGTCTATGCCGACATACGAGCCGGGCGCTTGCGCACCGTCCGAATGATCCACAATAACACGGCCGTCTCCATCCCCACCACCAACTATCTCTCGCCCAAGGCAGCCTATGCGCGCATCGACTCCACTTTGGCCGACAGCCGGTATCGCTCGGCCATAGCCGCTGTCCATCTGCCCGAGATATTGAAGCCCAATGTGGTGCTTGACACTCTGGTCAATGCCCGGATGCTTGAGGAGCGTTATCGCAAGGCCATTGCCTCGCCCAAGGCATATAAGATGGGGGAGCGCATCATAGATCGTGGCGAGGTGGTAGACGAGCCCATGATATTGGCTCTCAAGAGCTATGAGGCCGAGATTGCCGAGCGCGGGAGCCTCGACGACTCGTCGGTGGTGCTTCAAGCCGTAGGGCGAGTGCTTTATCTTATTCTCCTATTCGGAGCGCTCTATACCTTCCTCTACTTCTATCGCCGAGACTATTTCCGCCAGGCGCGGACGGTTGCCTTCCTCATGCTCATGTCGGCGGGCTTCATCCTCTTCGCTTTGCTGATGAACGCCACCTTTGACTCCGGGCTCTATCTCACCCCCTTCACCATGGTGGCCATCATCACGCTGGTGTTTCTTGACTCGCGGACAGCCTTCTTCACCTTCAACGTTACTGTCCTTGGGGCAGCGCTTGTGGCCTCCCATCAGTTGGAGTTTATCTTCATCCAGTGGGTGGCCGGAGTGGTGGCCATCAACTCCATCCGAGAGCTGTCAAAACGCAGCGAGCTGATACGCACCGCCGTGTTGGTGTTTGTGGCCTATATCCTTGGCTTTGTGGCCATGGAGATAATCCAGAGCGGGACGTTGGCTCATATGGGCATACGCCTGCCCGGCTTTTTTGCCATCAATTCTGTGTTTATCTCTTTTGCTTATATATTGGTGTTTGTGCTCGAAAAGGTGTTTGGCTTCACCTCGAGAGTGACACTCGTGGAGCTGAGCGACATCAACCATCCGCTGCTGAGAGAGCTCTCGGAAGAGTGTCCCGGCACCTTCCAGCACTCCATGGCCGTCAGCAACCTGGCCACGGCCGCGGCCAATCGCATCGGAGCCAAGGTGCAGCTCGTCCGCGCCGGAGCTCTCTACCACGACATAGGCAAGATAGCCAATCCAGCCTTCTTCACCGAAAACCAGCATGGCGTGAACCCCCACGATGCCCTCGATCCCCTCCAGAGCGCCAAGATAGTCATTGGCCATGTCACCGAGGGGGTGCGTCGCGCCGAGAAGGCCAAGCTCCCCAAAGTGCTTCGCGACTTCATAGTCCAGCACCATGGCCGAGGCAAGGCACGCTATTTCTATACCACCTATTGCAACGCTCATCCCAACGAGGAGGTTGATCCGGCACCCTTTACTTATCCCGGTCCCAACCCCACTTCGCGCGAAGCCTCAATCTTGATGATGGCTGATGCCGTGGAAGCCGCCTCTCGCTCCTTGGGCGATCACTCCCCCGAGGCTATTGCAGCCCTGGTGGACCGCATCATCGACTCGCAGGTGGCCGAGGGGCTCCATAACAACTCCCCTATCTCGTTTCGCGACATCAGCGAGATAAAAGAGGTCTTTGCCTCGCGCCTCCAGACCATGTTTCATGGACGTATACCCTATCCTGAAATGAACAAACGGCCCTCAGCGACCGCCTCTACATCCTCTGTCGCCTCTCCTGAAAAATGAAACAGACGCTACTCACCCTTATAATGGCCTTCGTGGCAGCTATGGCAGCCAAGGCTCAGATATTGCCGCCGGAGCAGATCAAGGTCCCCGACCTCGACTCGATCTACAACGAGATAACCGACCGCACATCGCCCTATTACTATCCCAGGCTGATGGAGGAATTTGAGCGCAACGATACCACCATGAAGCTCGACAAATATCGCCGCCTCTACCTCGGAGCTATGTTTATGGAGGATTATGATGCCTACCGCCCCTCGGCGATGCATGAGAGCGACCCCATGGATGCCATCAACCACTCGATGCTCACCCGCGAGGAGTGTGACACCATCATCAAGTTTTGCAACGCCGCCTTGCAAGACAACCCCTTTGACTTGGTGAGGATGATCAATCTCAGCCGCGCCCTGCGCGCTCGCGGGCGCACGGCCTTATCCGACGTGTGGAATTACAAGATACGCCAGATACTTTTGGCCATCCTCTCTACCGGGACGGGCGAGGATGAGGAGAATGCCTGGTATGTCATTGAGCCTCAACATGAGTATGTGCTTCTCAACGCCATGGGGCTGATAGCGAAGAGCGCCGTGTTTTCCAAAGATATAGGGTCGCCCGACGACGGCACCGAGGTATGTGAATATGTGACAATAACCACCCCCGACGGTCACGACCTCGGCGGGGTGTATTTCAACATCGACAAGCCTCTCAGAGAATATTGGCGCAAAAACCCTGAGGACATACCCTCGTCATCCCCTTATATCTATCCACGATAATGAACACAGCAATTCATCGCATCATCGCTCTCCTCCTGCCTTTTGTGACTGCGTTGACAGCCGCAGCCCAGGCCGACACTATCACCCTCAGCTCGCCGCTCATCCCCGAGCCTATGCGTGTCACAGTGGCCCGTCCTGACGGCCCCGGGCCCTTCCCGACGCTCTACCTCCTCAACGGCCATGGCGGCAACTATCGCAACTGGCCCGGCCTTATCGACATCGATTCCCTGGCTCGGACAAGAGAATGGGTGGTGGTGTGTCCCTCCGGCATGAACAGCTGGTATTGGGATGCCCCTGAGGAACCCGAGATGAAGATGGAGAGCTTCTTTGTGGAGGAGCTTGTGCCCGCCATCGACTCGCTCTACCCCACCATCCCCTCCCGCGAGTCCCGCGCCATCACCGGACTTAGTATGGGGGGCCACGGAGCTCTTTGGCTTGCCCTGCGCCACCCCTCAATATGGGCCAACGCCGGGTCGACCTCCGGCGGTGTAGACATACGCCCTTTCCCCGGCTCCTGGAACATGAAGCGCTGGATAGGGGAGCGCGATTCCTTCCCCGACCGATGGAGAGACCATACCGTTAGAAACCTCGTCGAGACCCTCCCCGACTCCGTCCTTACCTCCGTTAACATCACCATCGACTGCGGCACCTCCGACTTCTTCTATGAAGTCAACTGCCAGCTCGACTCCATCCTCTCAGCCCGCCGTATCCCCCACTCCTTTGCCACCTATCCCGGCCGCCACGACTGGCGCTACTGGCGCGGCTCCATCCATCCCCAGCTCGAGCGGTTTGCCCGTGCCTTTGACGCCGCGCTCCTGCCCACGCGCCGCCGCGAATAATATGCCGTATAATTCCGATATGGTCGTAATCCTTTTTCACCGGGCATAAGAAATTGCGGAATTTATGTGTCTTTGTGCCATATGACCCTGCAACCCAAGCAACGCGCCGAACGCAACCGCACGCTTTCAGTTGACACCATGGAGAAATCATTTCTCTCCAAGGCAATATCATCACTCGAAACCATTCAAAACGGTGATTACATAAATAAAATTGTCAACGCTGACCTGATTGACTGTCTGGATTGGATTCCAAATGGAATTTTCAATCTGATAATCATTGATCCTCCATATAATCTCGACAAGGACTTTCATGGAAGGAAATTCACATCTATGAAAAGCGAAGATTATGAAAACTACCTTAGAAGCTGGTTCTACCAAGTTGTGGACAAACTTGCTCCGGACGGTTCGTTATATATGTGCGGAGACTGGAAATGTTCAAGCTCAATGCAAAGGGTCATTGAAGAGCGGCTGACCATACTCAACCGCATAACATGGCAGAGAGAGAAGGGACGAGGGGCTAAATCTAATTGGAAAAACTCCATGGAGGATATATGGTTTGCTGTGAAAAATCCGAACGATTACCTCTTCAATGTGGACGATGTAATGATTAAGCGTCGCGTGACTGCACCATATCGCACCAACGGACAGCCAAAAGATTGGGAGGAAACTGAAAATGGGAATTTTCGCATCACTTATCCATCGAATTTTTGGGATGACATCAGTATCCCCTTTTGGTCTATGCCCGAAAACACAGACCATCCCACACAAAAAGCCGAGAAACTATATGCCAGGCTCATACTCGCATCATCTCGGCCCGGCGACATTATTTTCGATCCCTTTATGGGCAGCGGCACAGCTCCCGTTGTGGCGCAAAAATTAGGACGTCGATACCTTGGGATAGAGATTAATCCTGAATATTGTCTATGGGCAGCAAAACGTTTTCGCCAAGCGATTGAAGACCCTGCCATTCAGGGCTATACCGATGGTGTGTTTTGGGAGCGTAATACTCTTTCGCTCCAAAAGAAACAACCAACTGCCACGAAAACGAGACCTGCTGCGAAATCCCAGCCATCGCTGTTTGCCTGAGCATATCATGAATATCGAGGTTGAAAAATTTCTTGATTACGTAATCCACAAAGCACCAAAACACAACAGAAAGGATCGAGCAAAATTGCTGGTGGAGATAAGGAATATCGAGAAGATTTTACCGACCTACGATAGCCGGAACGGCCTTGGTGACTATATTGTACATTTCAAATCAAATGATGTTTACACTGACATCAAAACCAGAGTCATGTATTTAGACTCAAATCCGAAGGCATATAATGTAGATAAATTCCTACGCCAAATGGCTGATGAGAAGAGTGTTTTCATGTTTTTTTTATTGGTGTTGACGAAACCGGAATTGTATCAACACGACTCTGTCCCGTCTATCACAAGCCCTTGATAAATAATACAATTTTGCAATATCACTGGGCCGGGCGTAAAAGTCGTGGAGTCGCGCAATTTCGTGGCGATGCAATCGTAGAAATGCTCAATCGCAAGAGCTTTCAGAATGCCATAGACCTTAGCCAATCGAAATACTACCTCAACAATCTGCTCGCACGATAGAGACACAGGGGTAAAAATCACATTACTTTTTTGTATCTTTGCGGCTTGAAATTCATCGACACATTCTCATCGGCATGGAAACAAGGTATATTTTCGTGACAGGCGGCGTGGTGTCGTCGCTCGGAAAGGGGATTATCTCCTCGTCGCTGGCTTGCCTGCTCAAGGCACGCGGACTGCGCGTCACCATTCAGAAATATGACCCCTACATCAACATCGACCCCGGCACTCTCAATCCCTATGAGCATGGAGAGTGTTATGTGACCGTAGACGGGCACGAGGCTGACCTTGACCTGGGTCATTACGAACGCTTTACCAATGTGCGCACCACCCGCGCCAACAACGTCACCACCGGGCGCATCTATCAGAGCGTCATCGAGAAAGAGCGTCGCGGCGACTACTTGGGCAAGACCGTCCAGATTATCCCCCACATTACCGATGAGATTAAGCGCAACATAATGCTCCTTGGCAAGACCGGCAATTATGACTATGTCATCACCGAGATTGGCGGCACCGTGGGCGACATCGAGAGTCTTCCGTTCCTTGAGGCCGTAAGGCAGCTCTGCTGGGACCTCGATGGCCGCGCCATAAGCATCCATCTCACTTATGTCCCCTTCCTCGGAGCCGCCAAGGAGCTCAAGACCAAGCCCACCCAACACTCCGTCAAGGAGCTTCAGCAGCTCGGCATCAGGCCCGACATCCTCATCCTCCGGACGGAGCATGAGATACCCCAGGGGATGCGCCGCAAGATTGCGCAATTCTGCAACGTCGACCCCGAGGCCGTGATACAGAGCAAAGACTGCCCGTCGATATATGAGGTGCCTGTGATGCTCCATCACGAGGGGCTCGACTCCATCGTCCTCCGCAAGACGGGCGTAGACCCCGAGGCTCAGGGCGAGCCCCACATGAAACCCTGGATGGACTTCCTCGAGCGCATGAACGACGCCGAGGAGGAGGTGACCATTGGCCTCGTGGGCAAGTATGTAGAGCTCCAAGACGCCTATAAGAGCATCAACGAGAGCCTTTTCCAAGCCGCCACTTACAACGACCGGCGCCTGCGCCTGGTCTACATCCATTCCGAGAAGCTCACCGATGACAACGCCGGTGAGATGCTCCAGGGGATGGATGGCGTGGTGATAGCCCCCGGCTTTGGCCAAAGAGGCATCGAGGGTAAGTTTGTGGCCCTCAAGTGGTGTCGGGAGCACGACGTGCCCACCTTTGGCATCTGCCTGGGTATGCAGTGTATGGTCATCGAGTATGCCCGCGACGTCCTTGGCCTCCCGCAGGCCAACTCCACCGAGATGGATCCCCAGACCCCCGACAACGTCATTGACCTGATGGAGGAGCAAAAGAGCGTCACCGACAAGGGTGGCACTATGCGCTTGGGCGCCTACGACTGCCGTCTTGACCCCGACTCGCTCGCTGCCCGAGCCTATGGCTCCACCGAGGTGTCGGAGCGCCATCGCCATCGCTTTGAGTTTAACTCCGACTATCGCGCCCGCTTTGAGCAGGCAGGCATGAAATGTGTGGGCATCAACCCATCCACGTCGCTCGTCGAGGTGGTAGAAGTGCCCGGTCTCAGATGGTTTCTCGGCACACAGTATCATCCCGAATATTCATCTACCGTCTTGTCGCCCCATCCACTCTTCCTCTCCTTCATGAAGGCGGCCATTGACTATAAAAACTCCAGATCTTAAACCCCAATTCACACCCCAATAGAAGTGGACAAGAACACCCTAACCGGGCTCCTGATGATGGCCGCCATAGTCTTCGGATTTATGTGGCTCAACCAACCGTCAAAAGAGGAGCTCGAGCGCCAGCGCGCCGAGGCCGAGAAGATAGCCGCCGAGGCCACCAAGCAGGCCCCCGACCCTGATGTCCTGACCATCGACACCGTGTCGCCGGCCGAGATTGACAACATACGCGCCACAGTGCGCCAATATGGGCGCCTCGACACCGCCGCCAACCTCTACACCCTGGCCTCTCAGGGAGCCAACATAACCCTCTCTGACGAGACCGATCGGCTCGGCGGTTTTGTATCGACACCCGCAGGCGAAGTGGCTATGGCCGACATCCTGACGGCCTCTTATCCTGCCGGCGTAACCCCCGCTACTGCTGCTCAGGCCGTCAAGACCCTCCGCTCGGCCTTGGCCGATGTGGCTCGCTACAAGGGCTTTGCACGTTACCTCTCGGGCGACTCTTCCACCGTCAAGCTCTCTAATGGCGACCTCACCCTCGAGATTGCAAATAAGGGCGGCATGATTGCTCGCGCCACCCTAAACAAATATCAGCGCTATGACTCCGCTCAGGTGGAGCTCATCTCCCCGGCCACCGACCGCATGGGATTCACCCTCACCTCGGCCACCAACCGCTTTGACACCGGCGACTTCTTCTTTACTCCCACCGAAGTCACCGACTCATCAGTCACAATGGCTCTCGACCTTGGCGACGGTGCCCACTTTGCCTTCCGCTACACTCTTGCCGGCGAAGGCTATCTGGTGAAGATGGAGATGCTCCAACAGGGGATGCAAGCCGTGATCCCCTCGTCGGTCACCTCTGTCGATTTCTCATGGGGCCAGAAGATGCTCCGCAACGAAGCCGGTCGAATGTTTGAAGAACGCAACTCGGGCCTTTATTATATGTATGAGGGGGACGACGTGGACAATCTCTCCGAAAATTCCGACGATCAAGAAGAGCTCTCCAACCGCGTGAAGTGGATTGCCTACAAAAACCAATTCTTCTCGTCGGTAATTGTAGCCGCCACCAACTTCGCCTCGGCCGACATCAGTTCCAAGGTGCTCAAAGACTCCCCCTCAATGCTTAAAGAGCTCTCCACCGAAGCCACCCTCGACTACTCGCCCACTCTGGAGCAGCCCGTGGCATTCACCCTCTATCTCGGCCCCAACTCATATCCTATCCTCAGCGACCTTAGCGAGACTATCGCCCCCGACTCTGACCTTCATCTGACCAAGCTCATCCCCTTAGGCTGGGCCCTCTTCCGCTGGATTAACACATGGATTGTGATTCCCGTATTCAATATCCTTGGTCAGTGGATCAGCAACTATGGCATCATTATCCTCCTGCTCACCATCTTTATCAAGATCATCCTCTTCCCCTTCACCTATAAGAGCTATATCTCCCAGGCCAAAATGAGAGTGCTCGCCCCCGAGATAAAGGAGATTAACGACAAATGGCCCGGCAACGAGAATGCCATGAAACGCCAGCAAGAGACTATGGCCCTCTACTCACGGGCCGGCGCCAGCCCCTTCTCGGGCTGCCTGCCTCTGCTGCTCCAGATGCCCATACTCATTGCCATGTTTAACTTCTTCCCCTCAGCTATTGAGCTCAGGGGCCAGTCGTTCCTCTGGGCCAAGGACCTCTCGGCACCCGATGCCATAGTGTCATGGACCACCAATATACCCTTCATCTCCTCTACCTTTGGCAATCATATCAGCCTCTTCTGTCTGCTCATGACCATTGTCAACATCATCTACACCAAGATTAACATGGCCTCGCAGCCCGGAGGTGCATCCATGCCAGGCATGAAGTGGATGACTTATCTGATGCCCTTGATGTTCCTGGTGTTCTTCAACAACTATGCAGCCGGTTTGAGCTACTATTACCTCCTGTCGCTCCTTATTACCATCATCCAGACCTATATCTTCCGTCAAGTGATCAACGAAGACAAGGTCCGCACACAGATGGCCGAGAATGCTCGCAAGCCGAAGAAAAAGAGCGGCTTCATGGCTCGCCTCGAAGAGGCTCAGCGCCAACAGCAGGCCATGCTCCGCGAGCAGCAGAAACGCGCCGGAAAGGGACAGCGTCGCTAAACCTATTGCGCTGCCCAAATTGTTATACCATTGACGGGGGGAGGAAAACCACAGCCTCCCCTCTCCTATAACCCACCTATGGAAACAACCCGCCAAGCCAAGATAGCCCGCCTGCTCCAGAAGGAGCTGAGCGAAATATTCCGTCAGCAGACCGCCAAGACCCGCGGCACTCTCGTGTCGGTGTCAGCTGTCCGCGTGTCGCCTGATCTCTCCATTGCTCGTGTCTATCTATCAATTTTCCCCTCCGAAAAGGCTCCTGAGATGATAGAGAGCATCAACGCCTCGGCCAAGACCATCAGATATGAGCTCGCTCAAAAGGTGCGCTATCAGCTGCGCAAGACCCCCGAGCTCGCCTTCTATATCGACGACTCTCTCGACTATATCGACAATATCGACAAGCTCCTGGAGTAATCCTCATCGATTCACCCTCCATAATCCCCCAAGGCCATCTTATCACTGCACATTGCCCTGCGTTATCTCTTCTCGCGTAAGAGCCACAACGCAGTCAACATCATCTCAGTCATAGCCATAGCCGGAGTGGCCGTTGCCACTTTGGCCACGGTGTGTGTCCTCTCGGTATTCAACGGCTTTGCCTCGCTCGCCACCGGGCGTCTGAGCCTTATCGACCCTGAGCTCAAGGCCGTCCCGGCCCAAGGCATGGCAGTGGCCGGGGCCGACTCCGTGGCGGCCTTACTTGCTGAGCTCCCTCAGGTGGAGGCTGCCGTAGCCACCCTCGAAGGTCAGGCGCTGGCTATGGCCGGCGACACCCAGCTCCCACTGACCGTCAAGGGCGTGGGGGATGGTTATGGACGCGTTGCTGCCATCGACTCGGCCATCATCGACGGCGACTTTGCCTTGGCCGACCCCTATGGGTATCCGGCCATGGCGCTGAGCGTAGGCGCAGCCATCGACTTGGGCGTCCACCCCGACCCCTTCAACCCCTTGGCTCTCTATGCACCCAGGCGAGTGGGACGCATCAGCCGGGCCAATGCCATGGGAGCTTTCGTCACCGACTCCGTCCTCGTGGCCGGAGTGTGGCAGATTGAGCAATCCGACTACGATGCCTCATATGCCATAGTCGCGCTCTCGCGCGCACGTCGTCTCTTTGGCTACACCCGTGGCGAGGCCTCGGCCATTGAGATAGCCCTCGCCCCCGGCGATTCTCCCTCTGAGGCTGTAAAGACCGTCGCCTCGGCCTTGGGTCCACAATGGAGGGTGCTCACCCGCGCCGAGCAGCAGACAGCCTCCTTCCGCATGATAGCCATCGAGAAGTGGATCACCTTTGTGATGCTTGCCTTCATTCTGTCCATAGCCTCCTTCAACGTGGTGTCGACCCTCTCGATGCTCATCATCGAGAAACGCTCAGACATGGCCACCCTTCGTGCCTTAGGCGCCACTCCGAGCCTCATAGGCCGAGTGTTCCTCTGGGAGGGATGGCTCATCTCCATGCTCGGCGGTATAGCCGGAGTGATACTTGGGGCAGCCCTATGCCTGGCCCAGCAGGCCTTTGGCTTCATACATCTCCATGGCGACCCATCCCATCTGTCGGTCACCGCCTATCCCGTAGAGCTTGCAGCCACAGACGTGGCCATAGTGACTCTTTTGGTGGCTCTTATCGGTCTCTTGGTGGGACTCATAGCATCGCGCATCTCGCGCCGCGAATGATTTTTTTTCCAAGATTGGAAAAAAAACACTAATTTTACCGCAAAATGTAGCGCAAGAGGGCATGAGGTCATTGTGTTGCCTGAACTTTCGGGCCTCCATGATGTTTAATCCATAACAAAGGAGCCCAAGCCGGAGAGCCCGGCGACCTCCCCTCATCACCCCCCTCATTTCCATCAATTCATTCAACTCCACAACTATTATGGGAAGCAATAGCAATCAGACCGGAACGCCGACGACCATGCGCAACATCTTCGGCATCATCATGATTATCATATACATCGGTATGGGCATCTTGTGCTTCTGCGGTGTCTTTGACTGGCTCACAGGCAGCTGGGGCTGGCTCCGCTGGGTTGCCGGTTCTCTCTTCGTGGTCTATGGCATCTGGCGCGGTTACCGTCAGTTTGCCGGGGTAGATGCCGATTAGCCCCTCTCAACCCACTTTACAATCTCCACTCCGATATATGGCCCACTTCATCCCATCATCTTTGGCAGCAGCCGCTCTTCTGGCGACGGCTGCCTTAGTCATGCCCTCATGCGACAAGAAGCCGCAGTCGACCGCCTCAAGCGGCATTGCCACCATTGCATGTGACGCTTCCTTTGAAAACATCATGCAGCAGGAGATTGACGTCTTTGAATTTAACTACAAAGATGCTTCAATCATCCCCTATTATATTGATGAGAAAGCCTGTCTCGACTCCATCCTCGACCTCTCGACCAAGCTCGCCGTCACCACCCGCGAGCTCACCGCCGATGAGACTGCCTATCTCAAGAGTCACGACCGACAAGTGCGCCAGAGCCGCATCGCTGTCGACGCCATTGCCCTTATTGTCAATCCCGCCAATAAGATTGACCAGATCTCAGTCCCCGAGCTCGTAGATATCCTTTCGGGCAAGGAGCAGACGTGGGAAGACATATGGCCCAACGACGGCCTCGACTCCATCCGTGTGGTGTTTGACCATCAAGGCTCGTCGACCGTCCAGTATGTACGCGATTCGCTCCTCAACGGCGCTCCCCTTGGCCCCAATGTCTTTGCTCAGAAGAGCCCCCAAGAGGTGTTTAAGGCCGTGGCTTCCAACAAAAACGCTATAGGAGTGATTGGTGTCAGCTGGATCTCGACCGATATGGCCACATCGGATATGTCAACCGAGGAGCGCACCGCTTTCCTTAATAACGACTCCGTCACCTATGAGCTCCAACAGGTTTTTAATACCGACGTAAAGGTGCTCAAAGTCTCGGCCCCCGACGAAGTGGAGGCTTTTGCTCCATTCCAGTATTATATCTACACCGGCCAGTATCCTCTGACGCGTTCAATCTACATGATTTGTACCGCCGCCGGAGGGACCATCAGCCATGGCTTCTACACCTATGTCACCTCATTCTATGGCCAGAAGCTCATTCAGAGCACCGGTGTCCTCCCCAACATTATGTACACAAAGCGCGTTGAGCTCGTCAACCGTTAAACCTTTGCGCGCTTCGTGAGTCAGAATATTCAAACTCATCCTCATAGAATCAATAAAATAATAAGCCACATACCCAGCAAGATGAAACTCAAATCAATCGTGGCGCTCGCCGCCGCTTACATCCTCGCCGGTGCAGGGGTTATCAATGCCCAAGGCTACCAAGACGGTGTCGACAACTTCAACGCCGGACGTGAAGATGTAGCCAAGACCATCCTCACCAATACCCTTAGTGACCCCTCGACCGACAAGGCTGTCTCGCTCTTCTACCTCGGACAGATAGCCTTCAACGAGAACGATATCGCCGGGGCCGAGAAGCTCTTCACCGAAGGTTCGCAGCTCAACCCTCTCTATGCCCCCAATCTCGTGGGCCTCGGCCAGATTGCCCTGTCAAAGGGCGACAAGAAGGCTGCTGAGACCCTCTTTAAGGATGCTCAAAAGATCGATAAGAAAAACGCAGCCATCACCGCTCAGATTGCTCGTGCTTACTGGAATGTCGACCCTGCCGTTTATGCCGAGGATATCCAGAAGAAAATAGCCGAGGCGTATAAGACATCCAAAAACAAGGAGGCCGCCGTCTATGTCCTCGAAGGCGACATGGCCGCCAAGAACGATCCCGGCGAGGCCGCCTCCAAGTATGAGATGGCCATCACCATGGATGACGAGAAAGGCCACGTCAACCGTGAGGCTTATGTAAAGTATGCCCAGACATATTTCCGTGTCAATCCCAAGTTTGCTATCGCACGCCTTGAGGAGCTCAATGAGAAAGAGCCTGCTTCGGCTTTGGCTCAGCGCGAGCTCGCCGAGAAATATTATGACAATAACCAGTTTGGCTCGGCCTATCTTACTTACAAGAAATATCTCGACAATCCCAACCACTTCCAGAACGACGAGCAGCGCTTTGCCGGACTCGCGTTCTCGGCCAAGGAATACCAAGAGAGCATGGATATGGCCAACAAGGTGCTGGCCAAGGACCCGCAAAACCCCTTCATGTATCGTGTCCTTATGCTCAACAACAACGCCCTGGAAAACTATTCTGCCGCTGAGGAAGCCGGTCGCAAGCTCTTCTCCATCCCCGGCGCTGAGCTCATCCCCAACGACTATATCCTCTACGCCACCGCCCTCTCCGACCAGAAGAAATATCCTGAGGCCATCGAAGTGTACCAGCAGGCCATTGCCGCCAACCCCGATAATGGCGACCTGCTCAAAAACCTTGCTTCTGTCTATGACTCCAACGGCCAGGGCGAGCTCGCTGTGGAGACCATGAAGAAGTATATCGACCTTGGCGATGCCTCGGCTACCGACCTCTTCAATATGGCTCGCAACTATTACACCTATGCCCGCCAGCTCCCAATGGACTCCCCCGAGCGAGCTGCTGCTGTCGACGAAGGTGTGAAGTATATCGATCAGGCAATCGAGAAGGCTCCCACATCAGCCACTCTCTATCGTCAGAAGGGCAATCTCTACCTGGCTCTCAACGACAAGCCCAACGAGCAGATGGCCACCGCCTATCGCGCTATGCTCGACCTCCTTGATGCCGACCCCGACAACAAGACCAAGCAGGCCGCCTCTTACCGCCAGGTCTACTACCTCATGGGCTCATACTATGCCCCCATCGACAAGGCCATAGCCCGCGACTACTTCACCAAATACCTCGAGATTGTCCCCGACGACGAGGCCGTGAAGAAGACCCTCGAGTCGCTCCAGTAATCCCCTATTGACAATAACGCTGAGATAGGCCGGAATCCTAATCGATTTCGGCCTGTCTCGTTTTTTTACGGGTTGAAATGCAAATGTTTATGAGAGGCGGGTGGCGGAGCGCACTCCCTTGACTTTGCGGACCTTTGCGCAGAGCCGCTCCACGGCTCCGGTGTCGGAGACCATTACGCTCAATCGGCACTCAAACACCTCTTTGTCGGCGGCTATGTTGAGGCTTCGGATGTCGATGCCGAGCTGGGTGGATATCATGGCTGTGAGCTCGGTGAGGATGCCGTGGCGGTCGATGCCGCGGATGAGCAGCTCGGCCATAAATTTGGTGTCGGGGGCGGCGGTCTCCCACTGTGTGGCCAGGATGCGATTGCCGTGTGTGGCTTTGAGCACCTGGGCGCGTGGGCATGTGAGGGAGTGGACCTCCACCTGCCCAAGGTCGTTGATGAAGCCCATCACATCATCGCCCGGGATGGGGCGGCAGCAGTCGGGGAAGATGAAGTTGGAGTCGCTCTCGCCGCAATGGAGCGTATATGTCTCTTTGGTGTTGATGTGCGGGGGCTTGGGCTCGCCTGATGCGGGGGCCTGAACGGCAGCTTTGCGGCGGCCCAGGCGCAATATCTTGCGGAGGATGCCTTGGTCGGAGGAGGAGGAGGAGGAGTCGTTGCGCAGGCGATAGTCGTCGAGGGTTATCTCCTCCTTACCTAAGCGGAGGTAGAGGTCGTCGCGGGTGGAGACATGGAAGTAGGCCATCATCTTGGTGATCACCTCGTTGGAGGCCTGGGCATGGTGTTGCTCGAGGAATGAGGAGAGGGTCTCGCGCCCCTTGTCGATAAAGGGCTGGTCGAGGCGGCGCAGGGCGGCGCGGAGGCGGGTGCGGGCGCGGGCTGTTGCCAGGAAGGCTATCCACTCTTTCTTGGGAGTCTGGGAATGGGAGGTGAGCACCTCCACCTGGTCGCCCGACGAGAGTCGGTGGCTCAGGGGGACGAGCTTATGGTTTACCTTGCCGGCTATACACTTGTCGCCGAGCTGGGAGTGGAGGGAGTAGGCCAGGTCGAGGACTGTGGCGCCGGAGGGGAGTGTCACGAGCTCACCCTTGGGGGTAAACACTACTATTTCTGAGGCGAATAGGTTGAGCTTGAGGGTGTCGAGGAAGTCGATGGCGTCGGGGTTGGGGTCGTCGAGGATGTCCTTGATGGTGCGTAGCCAGACGGTGAGCTCGCTCTCTTCCTCTTCGTTGCTCTTGGCGCCTATCTTATATTTCCAGTGGGCGGCAAATCCTTTCTCGGCAATCTCGTCCATGCGCCGGGAGCGTATCTGGACCTCGATCCAGTTGCCGTCGGGGCCCATCACGGTGAGGTGGAGTGCCTGGTAGCCGTTGGCCTTGGGGGCCGAGATCCAGTCGCGAGTGCGGTCGGGGTGGAGGCGATAGAGGTCGGTTATGGCCGAGTAGATCTGCCAGCAGAGGGCTTTTTCGTCGGCGGGGTCGTCGCAGTCAAAGATGATGCGCATGGCATATAGGTCATAGACCTCCTCAAAGGGGACATGCTTGGTCTCCATCTTGCGCCAGATGGAGTATACGCTCTTGAGGCGCGCCTTGGCGTCAAACTTGAGGCCCATCTTCCGGAGGCTCTCTTTGATGGGGGCCGAGAAGTCGTTGTAGACGCTCGTGCGTCGCTCCTCGCTCTGCTTGATTAGGGCCGAGATGCGTGCATATTCGGCGGGATGCTCATACTTGAAGCTGAGGTCTTCGAGCTCGGTCTTGATTGGGAAGAGGCCGAGGCGGTGGGCCAGGGGGGCATATATGTAGAGGGTCTCGCCGGCTATCTTATATTGCTTGTTGGGGGCCATGGAGCCAAGGGTACGCATGTTGTGGAGGCGGTCGGCCATCTTGATGAGGACTACGCGTATGTCTTCGCTCATGGTCAGAAGCAGCTTGCGGAAGTTCTCGGCTTGGAGCGAGGCTTTGTCGCCGAAGATGCCACCTGAGATCTTGGTCAGGCCGTCGACGATGCGGGCAATCTTGGCGCCAAACTGGGCTTCGATGTCTTCAACGGTATACTCCGTGTCTTCCACGACGTCGTGGAGCAGTGCGGCGCATATTGATGTGGAGCCGAGCCCTATCTCTTGGCTGACTATCTTGGCCACGGCGATGGGGTGGAGGATGTAGGGCTCGCCGGAGCGTCGGCGCACTCCCTTATGGGCCTTCCGCGCAAATCGGAAGGCCTTTTCGATGATTTCCACCTTTTTGCGGTGGCGCGAGGCAAGGTAACCCCTGATAAGGTCGGCCATTTCGGCCTCAATCATAGCATCTTCGTCCATGGCATTTGCTTTGCTGCAAAGATAGTGTATTGGAATGACAATAGCAAAAAAAGAGGCCCCGGCGCTTGGATGGGCGTCGGGGCCGAGGTCAATGTTAAGGAGTCTGTTTATCGATGGGCTGAGAGGCGGAGGCGGTAGGATGCCGGGGCCTCGGCCACGCGGTAGATGGGCATGGTGTCCACGTCGTGGCCGCAGGAGGCATTGCCCAGGCCACGGTCGGCGGCGTCGAGGTGGATGTAGGTGTAGGGCAGGGGGATGAGGTCGTCCTGATGCTGGGCTTCCATGAGCTGGGCATCGTCGTTGCGCATGGCAGAGAAGGTGACCGGCCCTTGGGCTTCGATGAGGAGGGTATAGCCGGTGGCGGGGTCAATGAAGGATACGTCGCGGAGGGCGGCGCGAGAGCCGGCGCTCTGTGGCTTCATATATTTCTCGTCAAGTTCGCCGACGCGTGAGGTGTAGCGGCCGAGGGTCACTCCGTCGAGGCGGTCATTGATGTTCTCCCATGGGCCGAGGGCGTAGTATTCAACCTCAGAGAGGGCTGAGTCGATGCCGAGGGCGAGGCCGGCTCGGCGCAGGGATGCGCTCTTGGGGTCGAAGGTGGCATCGAGGTCAACGATGCCCCGGGGATAGAAGGTATAGTCGATGGCGGTGGAGCATATGGAACCTGAGCGCGAGGTCTTGACGGTTATGGAGCCGTCGGGGTTGACGGTGGCATTGATAGAGCCGTTGGGGTCAAGGCCGGTCGAGGTGTCGCGGAAGCGGTCGTTTTCAATCCAGCGGTGGTTGGCATACTCGGGTCCCATGCCCGGGGCAATCACCCGGCGACCATCGAGGGAGAGGGCTGTCAGGCGCCCTGTGGCGAGGCTGAAGGTGGCGCTGAGGTTGCGGCCGCTGATGGTGAGGGTGGAGTCGTTCTGAGCCAGGGCGAGGGCATCGGCTTTCTTGGTCGAGGCTTTGACGGGAGCGAGGGCTCGCGGCTCGGTGAGGGGCCATTGAGCCAAGGCCTCCTCGTGGCCGGCGGGGGAGTAGGGGGTGGCATCGCGGCGGAGGACGCGGAGCGTCACGAGCATCTCGGCTCCCTTCTCTTTTTTGCCGGGCTTGGCCACAAACTTGGGCAGGGGAATGGTGACGGTGCCCTCCTCTCCCGGGGCGATGGCCGGCAGGGGGGTGGTGGATGAGGCCTTGACGTGGCCGTCAACGAGGGTCTCGGCTCGGAGGTCAAAGGCGCTCAGGGGGGTGGTGTTGAAGGTGTTGCGCAAGGTGATGGTGGCTGTGCGTCGGTCGGGGGATATGATGAGGGTGTCAATCTTCACCCAAGAGTGGACATTCTTTACCTCGGCGAGCTTGGCCGAGGGGCGGCGCGAGGAGGTCAGGATGCCGTTGGAGCAGAAGTTGCCCTGATGGGGGCCGGGGTAGTCATAGCCGGTGGTGAGCTTGTAGATGCCTTGCTTCATGAGTCGGGGCTCGTAGATGCTCTGGTCCGCCCAGTCCCAGACGCAGCCGCCTACGGTGGCGTCGGAGGCCTCGATGACATCCCAGTATTCGCGGAAGTTGCCCATGGCGTTGCCCATGGCGTGGGCATACTCACATATGATCATGGGCTTGTCGAGGCCTGAGGTGTTGGCGTGCATCCAAGCCTGTCCGGGATACATCTTTGAGTAGAGGTCGGAATATTTTTCGCCGCCGTAAGGGAGGTTGATGCGGGTGCCTTCATAGTGGATGGGCCTGGTGGGGTCGAGGGCTCGGGCGGTGTCATAGCAGTGGGCGAAGTTTTTGCCGGCGCCGGCTTCGTTGCCGAGGCTCCACATGATGACGGAGGGGTGGTTTCGGTCGCGTGTCACGAGGCGGTCGATGCGGTCGTTGAAGGCGGGAATCCATGAGGGCATGTCAGAGATGCTCTGGTTGGCGTGGTCTTCGAGGTCGGCCTCGTCGATGACGAGCAGGCCCATGGCGTCGGCCATGGCATAGAGCTTGGGGTCGTTGGGGTAGTGGGAGGTGCGGACGGCGTTGATGTTGTTGGATTTCATAAGGGTCACGTCGCGCAGGAGCTCATCTTTCGTCACGGCACGTCCGTTGATGGGTGAAGTGTCGTGGCGGTTGACCCCCTTAATCCACACTTTCTTGCCGTTGAGAAGGAGGGTCGTGCCATCGATGCGTATGTCGCGGATGCCCACGGGGGTGGAGAAGGCCATCTCTTGAGGGCCTCCGGGAGCTGCCTGGCTCACGATGAGGCGGTAGAGCGAGGGGCTCTCGTCGCTCCAAAGCATGGGGTTGGCCACGTCGAAGGTGAAGTTGACCGGGGCGCCGGCGCGACTGATTGTCTCGGCGGTGGCAATGGTCTCACCCCAGGGGGCGAGGAGCGATGCGGTGATCTCTTTGTCGGGGGCGCCGATGGAGTCGGCGAGCATGTCTATGTCTACAGTCACTCGGGCTGAGCCATGGTCGGGGGCCACGGTGGTCTTCACCACATGGTCTCTTATGGCTGAGCCGGCGGGGATGGAACGGAGGGTCACGTCGCGGAAGATACCGCTCATGCGGAACATGTCTTGGCACTCGAGGTAAGAGCCGTCGCTCCATCTCATCACCTCCACAGCCAAGGTGTTGGGGCCTTTGTGGAGGAAGGGGGTGATGTCAAATTCTGAGGTGTTGTTGGAGCCTTGTGTATAACCCGCAAACTCGCCGTTGACCCATATGGAGGCGGCGGAGTAGATGCCGGCAAAGTTGAGGATGGTGCGTCGCGAGAGCCACTCGTCGGGCACCTCAAAGGAGCGCCGATATGAGCCGGTGGGATTGATGCCATAGTTGGCGCCGCCGTCGTTGAAGCCGGGACGGGCGCGTATGAAGGGAGGGGTGTTGGAGTGGGGATACTCCACATTGGCATATATCGGGCGGTCATATCCCTGCATCTCCCAGTTGGAGGGCACGGGGATTGTGTCCCATGCCGTGTCGTCAAAGGAGGGGAGGAAGAAGTCGAGGGGCCGCTGCGAGGGCTCGGGCACGAGATTGAAGCGCCATGGGCCGTTGAGACTCATGATGCGGCTCGACTGAGTCTCCTCCCAGGGTGAGGAGAAGAAGCGCCGATCGGCCATCAGCTCGTCGGTGGTGGCATAGGGGGTCATCGTTGCTGCTCCGGGGAGGCGGTTGATTTGGAAGATGGTCTCATCTTCCCAGCGAGGGGAGTTGAGGCGCGGCTTCTCCACCTGCTCAATGGCTATCCATGCCGTAGGGTCGGCGGCGTTGAGCGGCTTCTTCACCATGCGGCCATCGTCGGCGAGGGCATACATCATGTCGGGCCGGGCCACGCTCTGGAGCACCCATGCGCGCTCCTTGGCTCCCTTGGCAGGGATGAAACGGAAGCGGGCGTTGTTCCACACCCCCTTTTGGGCAGGCCATTGCAGGAGGTGGTTGATGGAGGCGTTGCCGCCGCCGTCGTCGAAGTTTTGGGCATAGAAGGCGCCTGAGATGGCGCGGGCGTCGGGGTCGATCATCTCTACGGCCCAATATTGGCCTCGGTTGTCGGGGTCGATGGTCTCGGCTACGATGGCGGCATTATTGCCTGAGTTGTCGCCGTTGCCTAAGGCTTGGCCGGGATGGGCTAAGGGGAGGAGACGGTAGGTCAAGGCGTTGTCAAAGCCGGCGCGTGGGGCCGGCGTGATGGCAAAGTTGGCGGCGCGGTCGCTCTTGGCTCCGGCTCGGTCGGTGAGGGTCAGCTCTCCGGCGGCCCCGGCCTTGATGGCCTTGGAGGGGTTGTTGGCGGGGATGATGAGGGAGTGGGAGGAGTCCATTCCGGGCTCGATGAGCCAAAACTGGGCTTCGTCGGAGCCATTGACTTCTCCCGACCCCACTGCGGCGCCGTCGGCTCGGAGAGCCACTCCGGTAAAGGGGTTGATGATGCGCCACGAGCCTGAGAGCTCGGTGATGGTGAAGCAGGCCGAGGGGTCGGCGAGGTCGATGGCGCTCAGCCCGGCTGCGGGGGTGGCGGTGATGGTCCGCCCCGCCGGGCGGGTGGGTGAGAGGTTGTATAGCTCCCCCTTGACCCACTGGGCGCTGGCTCCGAGGGTCGTGGCTATGACCATCAGGAGAGCTATTATGGTTGACTTAGGCATTATGTGGATGTGAGATTGGTTTTAGTAATCTTCAAAAAATAACTTGGTAGATTTTCTTGTCTTTTTTGGCATCTTTTTCAACTCAGTTTAGTCATGTAGCTCGCTACATTCCTGCACTTTCGCTAAAAAATCTGCACAAAAAATCCTGCGAAATTCTTTACCAACTTATTTTTTTACGATTACTTAAGTTAACAAGAATGCGCGGCCTTGGCTTAATACTCGGCCAGGAGCTCATCGATGGCGGCCACGTCGGGGAGCCATGAGCCGTCGTCGTCGGTCTCCACCAGGTCCATCACGGCCACGTAGTCGTGGTCAGGGTCGGCCTCGATGATGGCGTCGACGTCGGCCTCTTCGTCGGGGTCGAGGATGGTGGCTGTGTGTCCCTTGGGGTCAATGACTATGAGGGCGTTGTCGGTGTAGGCGAGGTCGTTGGCGGTAAAGGCGGCCACGGCCTCCATGATTTCTTGCTTGAGGTTTGTCATGGCGGGGGTCGGTGTTGAAAGTTTTGGGGCGCATGCGTCGTCCGCTGCTGCGTTGCCACAAAGGTAGTCAAAAAAAACGGAAAGGGAAGCAAAAAAGGGCCGCATCGTCGCGATGCAGTCCTCTTAAGCGCTTCAGGATGGGCTTGAACCAACGACCCCCTGATTAACAGTCAGGTGCTCTA
>JAMPIE010000027.1 GCA_023663135.1 Alloprevotella sp. | reverse complement strand
CATAGTTCATACTATCTTTTTATATTGTTACCTTACCAACAATTTACATTACCGTTTTATTGAAGGGAGATGGTTGGCGTTATTCCATCGGGATGCCTGCGCACTGATACAATTATTTTTTGTCGTATTGCCGCACAATATGGGGCGGTGATTTGTTATTCAGGCATATTTGCCTTACATTTGCTTTCTGTCGGCTTCTCGCCCCCCTCCCTCATCAACCATAATCCCCCCGAATCTTCATTACATTATCTCCCGCCCCTGCCCCATGACACACACCGCCACTCTCGCGGCCCTGGCCCTGACGGGCCTTTTAGCCGCCCCGGCAGCCCTTGCCGATGACTATCCCCTCAACCATCCCGCCGACACCCCTACCGGCGCCGCACATCGCCGCTGGCCGCGCTCCGTGACTCTCTCCACCGCCGACGGACGAGCCCATGCCCTCACCTTGCAGATTACCGAGGCAATCGACACCGTCCACACCCTTTACCACGACCTTCTCTCCGACGGCCTCTTCGTGGCGCAGCCGGGGCAGAAGGTGAGCCCCTCGGTTGACTATTCAAGCGACTGGATGCACGCCTACCTGTACATTGACTACGACAACGACGGACAGTTCCGGGCACCCGGCGACGGCTCTAACGGCGAACTCGTGAGCTACTCTTACTACAAGGGCACTAACAGCGCCGGGCAGACCGTTGACCAAAACACCCTGGCGATGCCGCCCTTCACAATCCCCGCCGGGACACCCGACGGCATCTACCGCGCCCGCTTCGTGGTGGACTGGGACGCAACAGAGCCCGGGGGCTCCGCCTCTATAGCCGACTACGGCGGCACCATTGCCGACATGGCCATCTACATCACCTCCACCCTCGCTGACGCCTCACTCACCGTAGAGACCGACACAGCCACAGTGAGAATCTTTGGCTACGACATGGCCCCGCTCCCCGCCCAATGGCCCGCGCTTGAGACCCTCCCGGTCAACATCATCACCCACAACGATGCCCACGTGGGCTCCATCACCCTCACCGCCTCAGCCCCAGCCTCGCTGGCCTCTCACGGCAACCCCACGCAGTGGGCCATGGAGGTCGACCCCTCTATCCTATTCCGCGGCAACGGCGTGATAGCTCCGGCCTATATCCTCCCCTTCCCCACCTCCATAAGTGCAGCGGCAGCACCGGGGGCCGAGGAGCAGCCTTATGCCGCTGAGGGGTATCGCCTGATATGGAACGACGAGTTTAACGCCCCCGACGGCTCCCACCCCTCGACCGAGCTCTTTGAGACCCCGACCCGCTATAACGCCGCCTGGAACCGCTTCATCTCCAAGCAGCCCGATCTGATGGTGATGAACGGAGGCAACCTACAGATGTATTGCCGTCCTAACACCGACCCCACTCCCGAGGATGACCGCGAGATGGTGTCGGGCGCCATACAGACCATGCATAAATTTTCATTCCGCCACGGCCGCTGCGAGGCCCGTATGCGCGTCCATGGCTTCACCGGCTCCTTCCCTGCCTTCTGGCTCATGCCCAACACTCAGCCTGAGGGATGGCCCGTGAGCGGCGAGATTGACATCTTTGAGAGCATCAACGACAAGGATATGGCCTTTGCCACCATCCACACCGGGCGAAAGGCCAATCAAGACCTCATCACCCATGGTTATCAGCAGAAGACTGACATCAACGAATGGCATGTCTACGGCGTGGAATGGGACGAGTCGGCTCTGCACTTCTCCATCGATGGACATGTATATGGCACTCTTACCCCTCAGAATGTCAACCAGGGTCTTTGGCCATTCAACGAGCAGGAATTTTACATAATCCTCAACCAGAGCGTAGGCAATGGCTCATGGGCCGCCAATCCCGACACGAGCCACACCTATATGACCGAGGTTGACTGGGTGCGCGTCTACCAGCGCGAAGGGCAGAGCTCCACCGGCGCCATGGACTATCCCGCCGACCCCTGGGCCGCCGCCGGCATCGCCCTCCCCACGGCCGATAGCGCCGACGGTCCCGTGACCATCTACAACCTCCAGGGCATGGCCGTCAACCCCTCCGACGCCGCCCCCGGCCTCTATATCCGCCGCCAAGGCACATCGGCCACCAAGATATTAATTCGCTGACCATAACAGCCACTATAAATACATAAAAGCCCCGGATGTATATTTCCGGGGCTTTTATGTATTTGCTTGGTAGAGATTACTTGGCGCGGGAGGCGCGGAGCATCTCTTCGACAGCGGCGCGGAGCTGGGCGTCGTCGCCTGATATTTGCTGCTCGGGGGTGTTGTAGATCTCGATGTCGGGCTGAAGCTCTTGGTTTTCGAGCCACTGGCCGTTGCGGTCTTTCATGCCCACTTGGGGTATGCCGAAGACGATGGTGGGGTCAATCTGGTTTTCCCACCAGACGGCGGTCATGGTGCCGGGCACGGGGGCGCCTATGAGCTTGCCTATTCCGAGGGCCTTGTAGGTGAAGGGGAAGCCGTGGGCGTTGGAGTAATTGTCTTCACACATGAGGACACACGAGGGCTTGGTCCACTGCCAGAAGGGGTCGTTGCTGACAAACTGTCCGCGGGGCTCGTGGGTGGCAAACACCTTTCCGGAGAGGAGCATGGCGAGGTCTTCGTGGAGCCATCCGCCGCCGTTGTGGCGCGTGTCGATCACGACGGCGTCGGCGTTGCGATAGCGTCCGAGGAGCTCGCTGAAGGTCTTGCGGAATGAGGGAGAGTCCATACCCTCGATGTGGATATAACCCACCTTCCCGCCTGAGATGGAGTCGACGAAGGCGCGATTGCGCTCCACCCATCGGTTGTAGAGGAGCTGCGAGCGCTGGCCGGAGGAGGAGGCGGTGATCTGCTTGTCGGTCTTCTTGCCGGTGACGGGGTCGAGGATGGTGAGCATCACCTTCTTGCCGCTCTTTCCGGAGAGCATGGGGTAATAGTCGCGGCCGGCGAGGATGGGCTGGCCGTCGATGGCGGTGACAATCATGCCGGGCTTGATGGCGAGCGAGGCTTTGTCCATCGGGCCCATCTCCACCACTTCGCTCACGCGGAGGCCGTCGCCCTGCCAGGCGTTGTCCCAGATGGCGCCGAGCCATGCGGTGGCGGGGGTTGAGGTGGCAGCCATGTTGCCGTAGAAGCGGGCGCCGGTGTGGGAGCCGTTGAGCTCGCCGAGCATCTCGGAGAGGAGCTCCTGGAAGTCGTAGTTGTTGTTGATATGGGGGAGGAAACGGGCATAAGCATCGCGGTAGCCCTCCCAGTCGATGCCGTGGATGTCGGGGTCATAGAACTTATCCTTGACCTGACGCCAGGCATGATTGAAGATATACTCACGCTCCTTTGCAGGGCGGTAGGTGAAGTCGGCGGCATAGTCGATATGCTTGGTGTCTTTGCTCTTGAGGTCGAGCTTCTTGATGCCGGAGCCTGAGGCCATGTAGATATTCTCCACCTTTTCATCAGGGACAAACTCGCCCCAGCCGGCGCCTTTGAAGAGAATCTTCGTGGAGCGGTCGTCGAGGTCGTGGACCCAGAGGTCGCTTCCCCCCTCAAAAGAGGCTGTGTAATAGAGCTTGCGGCCATCGTCGGAGAGGATAAAGTCGCTCAGCGAGGAGCTGTTGGGGGTGAGGCGTGCAATGCGGTTGTCGCGGTGGCGGAGGTCAAAGGTCAGGGGCTTCACCTCCTTGGAGTCATCATCTTTCTTAGAGCCCTTCTTATCTTTTTTCTTGTCTTTGGAGTCTTTGTCGGCATCCTTGTCAGAGTCTTTTTTCTTGGCTTCGTCGGCGAGCTCGCGCTCCTCCTTGGAGAGGCGCCACTGGTCCCAGGCGTCGCCGTCGAAAAACATGATGTAGACATCGTTTTCAGAGCCCCAGGAGCCGTGGGAGCGGAAGCCGGCGCGGTCGCTGGTCCATGTCATGGCCTTTCCGCCGAGGACCCACTTGGGGTTGCCGTCGGAATAACCGGAGCGGGTGAGGTTGGTATACTCTCCGGAGCCGTCGGCCTTGACGAGTGCAATGTCGATGTTGTTCCAGCCCCCCTTCTCGAAGAATTGAGCGAGGAGCCAGCGGGAGTCGGGGCTCCATGAGAAGGCTTGGTCGCCGTCGGAGTAGGAGTAGTTGAATGAGCCGGGGAGGACGGTGCGTATCTCCTTCGAGGCAATGTTGTAGACACATAGCTCAGTGCGGTCGCGCAGGAAGGCAATCTCCTTGCCGTCGGGCGAGAATTTGGGCTGGAAGGCGTTCTGCTCCAGAAGGATCAGAGGCTCTTCCTTAATCTCGTAGGCATAGGTGAAATGCTTGTCGCCGGGGTTGACGAGCGAGGCGCGATAGATGCCCCAGCGGCCGTCGCGCTCGGCCGAGTAGATGAGCGAGCGGCCGTCGGGGGCGAAGTCGACGTTGCGCTCCTGCTCAGAGGTGTTGGTGATGCGGCGGGTGGTGGAGTAGTCGGCCGAGGTGACATAGACATCGCCATGGTTGATGAAGGCAATCTCTTTGCCCTTGCCGTTGAGGGCAATGGAGCGGGCGCCGGATCGATTGACCATCATGGTTGAGTCATAGTCGGCGCGGTCGGTGGTGATGGTCACATTGAGCTTCGTGGGCTGAGAGCCTGGGGTAAGGGTATAAATCTCGCCGTTCCAAAAGTAGGCTAAGGTGTTGCCGTCGGCCGAGGAGGTGAGGTTGCGGACGGGGTGGAGCTTGTAGTCGGTGAGGCGTGTCTCGCCGGAGCCGTCGAGGTTGCGGCGATAGATGTTGAAGGTGCCATCTTGCTCGCTGAGGTAGACGAAGCTCTTGCCGTCGGGACGCCAGACGGGGTTGCGGTCTTCCCCCTTGAAGGTGGTGAGCTTTGTAAACTTGCGTTCGCGGGCGGGAAGGGTAGCGCCGGTGGCTTCCCAGATGTCGCGGGTGATGGAGCTGGTGTGGTGTTTGCGCAGGGGGTCTTCATATCCCTTCTTGTCGTGATAGAGGAGACTCTGTCCGTCGGGCGAAACGCTTATATCCTCCATGGGGAGGGTGGAGTAGAGCTGCGGGCGGGCGCCGGGACGGGTGATGTCGAGGGAGTAGACCTGAGGGAACTGAGAGGAGGGGAAGAGGATGGCGCTTCCGTCGGGCTCAATGGCTGAGGAGAAGAGGATGGTCGAGGGATTGAGGAAGGCAATGGGGGTCTCGGCGGCGGTGTTGGTGGTGAGCCTGCGGGGCTCTCCGCCGGCCACAGAGACGGAGTAGATGTCCATGTTGCCGGCGCGGTCGGAGGCAAAGACGATGGTCTGTCCGTCGGGGCTCCAGAGGGGGCGGGTGTCAAAGGAGCGGTGGGTGGTGAGCTGGCGAGCCGGGCCACCGGAGGCGGGGACGGTGAAGATGTCGCCTTTGTAGGTAAAGGCAATGGTCTTGCCGTCGGGCGAGATGGCGGGATAGCGCATCCAGAGCGGGGCCTCGGCGGCTGCTGCGAGGGAGCCCGCGGCCAGGATAGCCGGCAGGATGAGTGAAAGCTTCATTGATATAGCAGAATGATTGATTGTGATTTGGGTGCAAAGATACAAAAAGAAGAGGAGACCCGTAGGCCTCCCCTTCGCTTAAATATTAAGCAGATGGAAAAGTGTGCTTAGATGATCAGTTGGCAGCGGAGAGCTGGAGCTCTGAGCCGTTCCAGTAGGCGCTGTTGACCTCGTTGAGGGCGCCGGCCTTTGACTTGATGACACACCAGCGTACATACTGGAAAGTCTCGGCGGCCTTGTAGGGGCCCCAGTGGCCCTTGACGGCGCCGCCGGTGAGCTGCGAGAGCATGTCGGTCACCTTCTCGAGGAGGGTCCAGTTCTGGCCGTCGTTGGAGACGTAGATATGGACTTCGTCGGGGGCGCCGCCGTTGCCGTTGGCGCGGGTGGTGAAGTCGAAGCTGAGGCCGGAGATGGGCGAGGCAAGGTTAAACTGGATGTAAGAGCCGTAGACGGGGTCGTGGCTCTCTGAGGTGGCAGCGGCGCTCCAGGTGGAGTGGAAGAAGGTGCCGGTGTTGCCGTCAAAGAGATTGTCGATGATACCCTCGGAGGGCTCCTGGTCGTTGGTGGAGTAGGAGCTGACGAGGCTCACCTCATAGCCGAGATAGAGGGTCGACTTTGCGGGGTCGATGTCGATGTTCACGCCGGAGAGGGAAGTGATCTTGAGGGGGAGGCAGACGGGGGTGTAGGGGAGCTTGTTGCCGTCGATGGTGATCTCGATGGTCTGCTCGGTTGCGCCCGCGGGGAAGGTGAATGTCTGCTCAGGGCCGGTGATGCCGGAGTAGATGGAGGGGTCCATCAGGGCATAAGAGGTGCGGTGGGCAGCATTGTAGGCTTCGAGGCCTTCGGTGTCGATGGCCACGGTGTACTGGAGGTTCCACTTATTCTCCACCGGGAGAGTAACCTTCACGGGGACGGTGATAGCCTTGGCGGCATCGGTGGGTGAGAGCACCTCGGCATCCATTCCGGCGGTGGCAAAGGCGAGCTTGGGCTCATTGTAGTTGGGCACGAGGAAGAGGTATCGGCCGGTCTCGCTGACAGAGGCACCGTCGGCTTTCACCTCGAGGGGAATAACGGCAGTCTGGGTGTACGGGAGGGTAAGCAGGAAGTCGTTGACCTTCTCGGGGATGATGGTAACGTCATGGAGCTTGAAATCCTCGTCGCCAAACTCAAAGGTCACGTTCTGAGTGCCGGGATTGCCGAAGTAATAGCAATCGGAGGGGACACGGGAATAGTAGGTGAAGCCATAGTCTTTGGTGTAGGAGTCAAACTCGGCCTCGCTCATCACGCCTACGGTGACATTGGCCACAGCCTCAGGCTCCCATCCGCCTTTAAGGACGTTGACGGTGTAGTTCTGAGTGGCCTCGGTGGAGTAGAGCTGCAAGTCTTGCTGGCCCTCCACCTTGAACTTTACGACAGAGCGGTACTTCTCCGGGTAGCGCTCGGGGTGGTCGCTGTCACAGGAGGTGAGAGCGCCGGAGCCGAGAGCCAAGGTACATGCAGCCGCTGCCAGTATGATGATTTTCTTCATGAGAAATCTGATATAGTGTTCGGTTAGTTAAGAAATGATTAGAAGCCGGGAGCCTGCACGAGCTGCGGGTTGCGGGCGAGCTCATGATACCATACGGGGTAGACATAGAGCTTGCGACCCCAGGTGTAGGGGAAGTTGAGCGGCATTTTCTGGTTGAACTCCTCGAAGGTGGGCTTCTCAACCTGGGCATTGAGCACGATGCGCTTGCCGTAGCCGAGCTGCTGCTCGCCGATCACCCAGCGACGGATGTCGAAGAAGCGGTTGCTCTCGTTCCAGAGCTCGCAGAAACGCTCGTTGCGGACCCACTCCATGATTGACATGCCTGAGGCAGAGACCATAGCGGAGGTGAGAGCGGGGATGCCGGCGCGCTCGCGGATGGGGTTGAGGTAGTTGCAGGCCTCCTCCACATTACCCTTGGCGGCATAACACTCGGCGATGTTGAGGTAAAGCTCGGCCAGACGCATGATGGGATATGTGGCTGTGTTGTAACGGTTTTCAGCACCGGCGGCGGTGAAGTAGCAGGCGGGGTGAATCCACTTCTGGTTGAGGAAGCCTGAGGGACAGAAGTCGCGGTTGTAGAGGCTGGGGGCATAGCCCTGCTTCTCGGGGTCCTTCATGTCGAGGGTGAGGGGCTCCTTGTTGTCGTAGACACGGCTGCCGTAGTCGCCGCCGTCAAAGCCCACCCAGGCATAGAAGCGGGGCTCGCGGTTGGTGCAGAGCTTGATGATGGAGCTGCGCTTGCCGCGAAGGCCGGCTGAGGTATACCATTCGCTCTCATCATAGAAGTCGGGGTCGTTTTCGGGCAGGAGGCCGTTGACGGTAAGGAAGTGCTCTACGGAGTAGACGGAGGTGCCGATACCTTCCCAGTGGTCATAATAAGTGCCGTTGCTCTTCTTGATGATGCGGTGGGGCAGACGGGCGGTGAGAGCGGCACCGTTGATGCCTTCAGAGGATGAGAAGATGATCTCACGGTTGCCCTCGTTTTCGCGGGTGGTGTTGAGGTAGCGCATGAGCATCACCTTCTGCTTGAATCCCTCGGGAGCATCGAAGGGGACGTAGGGGAGCTCGAGGTTGTTGCCGTGGTAGGCGGTGGTGTCGTTGTAGAGGGCACGGTTGCCGGCGCCGAGGGCGAGCTGCAGGGCCTCGAGGTTGGCGGCCAGGGCCTTGTCCCACTTGGAGGCGTCATAAGAGGTGGAGACGAGCTGATCGCCATAGTCGGGGGTGCCGAGCTCGGGATCGGCGGGGGTTGTCACGCCGCTCTTGTTGCGCCACTGGGGAGTGGGGAACTCGCCGTTCCAAAGGGGAGAGGCGGCATAGAGGCGAATCTTGCCGATGATAGACTTACAGATGGTGGATGTGATGCGGCCGATTTCACTCTCGGGGCGGACGGCGGGGAGGTCTTTTGAGGCCTCTTCCATCTCGTTGATGATATACTCGACGCAGTAGTCGAAGTGGGAGCGGCCGGGGATGGAGCCGGTGGGGAGGTTCATGTCGGCGAGCTCACGAGTGAGGGGTATCGGGCCATAGCGACGCAGGAGGCTCCAGTGGTAGAAAGCCTTGAGGAAGCGGCTCTCAGCGAGCCACTGAGCCATCTCAGCCTCCGGGGCTACGCCATATTCACGCCCGGTCTCGTTGAGGTTTTTCTCAAACTGGAGGCACTGGCCAATGGCGGTATACCAGCGGTTCCACTGGTCGGAGATACCGACGGTACCCGACTGAGTGTTCTGGAGAGTACCGCGAAGGACGGTGGCATCATTGTTCCAGGTGTAAGGCATGTAGTACTCGTCGGTGGTGGAGTTTACCTCGGCGAGATAGCCAACGGTGTAGTCGTTGTTGTCAATGCCGTTGAGCGCGTTGTAGCAAGAGTAGAGGTAGCCACGGGCGCGGTCGTAGGTCTTCATCGCATCGGGGGCAGTGGGCACCTCGGGCGGCACCACCTCGAGGTAGTCGCAGGAGGAGGTCCCCGCCATGGTGGCAAGGATTGCCGCCATCGATACGGATTTAAGTATATTGTTGAATTTCATCTTGTATGATTCGGTATAAGATGTTGGTTGAGAAAAGAAGAGAGATTACAGGCGGATCTGGACGCCAACATTGACGGTCTTCTGCATGGGATAGGAGTTCCAGGAGCCGAGCTCGGGATCCCAAAGGCGGAACTTGGAGAAGCGGAGGAGGTTGACGCCGTTGACAAACACACGGCCATACTTGAATGTCCAGCCGAGCTCGACGTTGCGCAGACGGAGGAATGAGCCGTCGCGGAGCCAGTAGGATGAGGCGACGGAGTTGTTGGCCACGTCAGTGTTGGCCACGCCAAGGCGGGGATAGAGAGCGTCAAAGTTGCCCTTCTCCTCAGAGAAGTAGTTGTCGGCTATCCACTGGAGGACGTTCTTGTCGCCGGTGCGGATACCCTCCTGGAAGGGATCCATGCCGCTCATCATAAACTTGCGCTTGGCAGCGCCGGTAAACTGGAAGCCGAAGTCAAAGTCTTTCCAGTTGATGGTGCCTCCGAAGCCGTAGTTGATCAGAGGAGTGCGGTTTTGCTCGGTGAGGAGCACCTGGTCTTGAGAGTTGATGACGCCGTCGCCGTTGATGTCGCGATACTTGATGTCGCCCACCATGACGATAGAGCCGAGCTGCTGTTCGGGCGAGTTGTCAATCTCTTCCTGGGTCTTGAAAAGGCCCTCGGCAACGTAGCCAAAGATAGAGCCGTAGCGGATGCCTTCAGTGGCTTCAGATACCCATGCCTCCTCGTAGTAGGGGATGTCGGCGTTGAGGAGCTTGTTCTTGGCGTAGGTAAATGTGCCGTTGACGGAGAATGAGAGGTCGTCGGTCAGGCGACGGTTGTAGGAAGCGGAGAGCTCAAAGCCGCGATTGTCCATCTTGCCCACGTTGGAGTAGGGCTTGAGCTCACCATAGGCGAGCGACTGGGGCCATGCCTTGCGCTGGAGGAAGATGTCGTAGCGGTGCTCGTAGAAGTAGTCGGCAGTGATCTGGAGGTCCTGGAAGAGGGTGATGTCGAGACCGACGTCGAGCTTGCGGCTCTTCTCCCAGCCAATGCCGTGCATACCGAGGTAGGTGATGACGGGACCGCCGGCAGTATTATAATAGCCCGAGCCGGGGCCGGCGCTCCATTTAAGATTGGCAATGTCGTCGCCCTTAATCTGGTCGATGTACAGGAAGTGGTTGCCGGCGAGGTCGTCAGAACCGGTGAGACCGTAAGAGGCGCGGAGCTTCAAGTGGTTGATTACGGGCGAGAGGGGCTCGAAGAATTTCTCGGATGAGGCCACCCAGCCAATGGATGCAGCGGGGAAGAAGCCAAAGCGGTCTTTCTTGGCCAGACGCTCGGTGCCGTTGTAACCGAAGTTAAACTCGGCGAGGTAGCGGTGACCGTAGTCGTAGGTCACGCGACCCGACAGTCCCTGGTTGCGGTTGGGGAGGACGTCGTTGCGATACTCGCGCATGCGGTAGAGCACCATTGCGCTGAGGTTGTTTTGGCCGAAGGTGCGGTTCCACGCGATGTCGCCCTGGAATTCGAAGGTGTTGTCAGACGATTTGGCGATGTCGGAGGTCTTGATGAAGTCAGAACCGTCGGTGTTGACTATGCGAGTGGTCCATGCGCCATAGGGGTCGTTGGGGTCATATTGGTCAACGATGTAGAGGTGGGGGACGATGCTGCGGTTATATTCGCTCTGAGCCCAGTTTTTGAAGTTGACCCAAGCGTGGAGGCTGAGGCCCTTGGTGATCATGCCGAGGTCTTGCTCGAGCTTCAGGACGGTATTGATGGTGTTCTGATTTTTCTGAGCGAAGGTGGTGTTGAGCATCGCATAGGGCGGGTTGTTGATAAACATGCCGGGCGAGGGCTCATAGGTGCCATACTTGACGTGCTTCAAGGGGCTGTTTTCATCCATCGGGAAGGTGGGGGTCATCATCACCGGCGAGGTGGTGTAGAGCTGGTTGAAGAGGGTTGAGGCAGCTACGTTGGGGCCGGTGTTCTGACGTATCTGTGCGTTCATGTTGAGCGTCACAGTGGTGGTGGGGGTCACCTTGATGGAGGTGTTGTTCTGGAAGGTGTAGTTGTAGATGTTGATGTTGTTGTTCCAGGAATAGAGCTTCTTGGAGTTGAGCACACCATTTTCGTGCTGGACATCAAGTGAAACATAATATTTCACCTTCGAGCCACCGCCGTTGATTGAGATGTTGGCCTTCTGGCGCATGGCCATATCTTTGAAGAGGACACTCTTCCAGTCAACGTTGGGGTATACGTATGGGTTGACGCCTGAGGCGGTGTTGTCAATCTGCTGCTGGGTGTAGCGGGGGGTCACGCCGGGGGTGCGGGCTTCCATGGCCTCGTTGCGCAGACGCATGAATGTGGGGCCGTCAACGAAGTCGGGGAACTTGTCGACGAAGTTGAAGGCGTTCTGGACCTGGATGGAGATCTGGGTCTTGGAGTTGTAGTCGCCGCCCTTTGTCTTGACGATCATCACGCCATTGGCGCCGCGGGCACCGTAGATGGCCGTTGCGGATGCGTCTTTAAGGATAGAGAAGCTCTCGATGTTTTCTGCGGGGACGTAGTCGAGGTCGGCAGCCGAGATCTCAACGTCGTCGAGTAGGATAAGGGGGGTGGTGCGACCACCGAAGGTAGATATACCGCGGATGTAGAATGAAGCGCTGGAGCCGGGCTCACCGGAGTTTTGAGTGGCGATGATACCGGGCATTTTGCCTGCAAGGGCAGTGGAGAGGGTTGTGGCGGGCATGCGGAGGTTCTCGCCGGAGACTGAGGCGATGGCGCCGGTTACCGACACCTTCTTCTGTGTGCCTGCGCCAACGACAACCACCTCATCGAGAGTGTTTTCGTCGCCGGCCATCTGCACCTCTACGAAGGAGAGGTCGTCGACGGGCACTTTCTTTGTCTTATAGCCTACGTAAGAAACGACGAGGATAGCCTTGCGGCCACTGACGTTGATGGAGAAGTTACCGTCAATGTCTGTTGCAACGACGGCTGATTTGTCGCCTTCAACCTGGACTGTGGCACCGATGAGGGGCTCGCCGTCCTGACCGTCGGTGACGACACCGGTGATGGTCCGCTTGGCGTCCGCTGCCTTGGCCTGCGGCGCCTCGGCGGGGCTCTCAGCCGCGCTGAGGGTCACCGGGGTCAGGAGTGACATAGCGACAACGCCTGTGAGGGCATACCGCCATGGGAAAAAGACTTTTCTCATTCTGAAATATTTAGTGATAGATTTATTAGTTTTTCAAGAGGATGATGAGGAGCAGAAAATTTCGGGGAGGAGCGGTAGATTTAAGGGGGCACGGCGCCGGGCTCTCAGGCCTGGCGCGACTGTCATCGGCCCTTAGAAGCCTTGGCAGTCCGGGGGAGAGGCCGGCTCGGGAGCGCGGCATGGGGTTTTATGGTATTGACAAGGTTAACTTGCCCGCGACAATCCGTTGATAATCAAGAGGCTAATAAAATCTATCCTCAGATGAGAGGCTTATACGGGCAAATTGTCTACAAATGTAAGAAAAAGGCGTCGATAACTGAGATAGCTAAAGTGTTAAATTCTCACTATTTAGGGGCAATGGAGCTATTTTTAACAATCAAATGTTAAATCCATATAAAACATTTAACATTTCAGTGGGCAATTTCCCTCTTTGAAATTGGCGAAACACCTGAATGCAGAGAGGTACCTCGCCATAGAGTTTTGGTGTCTTATGCCGAGGTGGTCAACATTGATAACTTCCAACATGACTTTGATGGTCCCTACAATACAGCGATGGACGACATCTCTTTCCCTATTGCGACAATTCCTTTCCTAATCTTTTCGAGAGCTTCGGGAGCGGGGGTCCAAATACCAGATCTAAATCGGGCCGACTTGGCCCAGTTCATACAGATATATTGATGAAATTATTACCGAACTATTGAAATATATAAATACTGTAGGCATCTTTATGGCGCTTTATTTTATGATGTAAAGGTGGTCATTACTGAATACTTTGTAAAGTTAGGAATAAAATTTTGTAACGCAAAACACACACTCCCATGTTTTTTGTCAATGGGCAATATAGTGACCAATCATTATGAGAGAGGCC
Organism: Alloprevotella sp.; assembly: GCA_023663135.1. Lineage (GTDB taxonomy): Bacteria > Bacteroidota > Bacteroidia > Bacteroidales > Muribaculaceae > Paramuribaculum. Next base: position 9,826 of record JAMPIE010000027.1, on the reverse strand, counting down.
CCGGCGTTATAGCCGAGGCCTCATTATCGTTCTTGCCGGGGGAATGGTTACTTGACGGGGGTGAAGAGGAGGGTCATGGTCATGGGACCGAAGGGGATGCGGTAGGGCTCCAGGGGGCGGGCTCCCCATGAGTCGATGCCGCCGAGGCCGGCGTGGGCTGCGTCGAGGCGGAGGATGGTGTAGTCGACGGGCTTGACCTCTTGGGAGTGGCGTTGATGCTTGGTGTCGCCGTCGTCGAGGGAGGCTGTGGTGTAATGGTTTGCGGAGGCATAGAAGAGCTCGGGGGAGGTCACCTCGAGGCCCTGACCGTCGATGGTGGTCTGCGCCCATGAGCGCATGTCGCTCTTGGTGCCGTTTTCCTGAGGGCGGATGTAGGGGTAGAACTGCTCTGAGGCCGTCTGCTCATATCGGCCGACGAAGGCCGAGGTCTTGCGGTCGGCATAGTTCTCGATGGGGCCGCGGCCATAGTAGGAGGAGCGATCCATGGCGGGGATGAGGGGGAGCTCGAGGCCAAAGCGCATCAGCTCAGGAGCCTGGGCACCTTCGCGCGGGGTGAGGGTCTGGGTGAGGAGCAGGGCGCCTTCGTTGTTGATGGTATAGGTCATGGTGAGGTCGGCGCCTACGGCGGGGATGTCATAGGAGGCTATGACGCGGGCAAGGCCGTCGGGGGTCATCTCGCTCTTGAGCTCTTTGAGCTTAAGCTCGGGGTTGCGCCACACCTTGAGCCTCCGGGGCATGTCGGCGCCATAGTCGTTGTCGGTGCCGGCGCGCCAGAATGAGGGGGTCATCTCCATTCCGGGCTCTATCATCTCCATCTGGCCGAGGGTCCAGGAGTCAATCAGGCCGGTGTGGCGGTTCCACTGTATATTAAAGGAGGGGCCTGAGACGATGAGGCGCTCAGAGTTGCGGGCATCGATGGCTGGGAGGGCAAGGGGGAGGTTGTTGACCTTGGCGTTGGCAATGCCGGCGAAGGGGCGGAAGCCTTCGCGGATGGGGAGCTGGGCTCGGGCGGCGGTGTGGCCGGCGGGGAGGAGCCCGTCGGGGGCCTTGGTCTCGTAGGCTATGTTGAGAAAGAGCTCCGAGCCCTCGGGGGCGGCGGCGAGGTCGTAGGGGATTGCCACCACTTCCCTCCCCTGCGGGGCCACGTCGAGGATCTCGATGGTGCCGGTGGAGAGGGGGGTGCCGTCAGCGAGGAGTGTCCATCGGAGGCGGTAGTTGTCGAGGGGGATGAAGAAGTTTTCGTTATAAACCTCCACCTGTCCGGGGGCTTTGAGGGAGGTCCAGATGTTCTGGAGGTAATATGCGGTCTCGTCCATGTGGGGGTTGGGGACACGGTCGGGCGAGATGAGGCCGTTGTCGCAGAAGTTGAGGTCGGAGGCGTCGTAGGGGTTCCAGTCGCCGCCATAACCATAGATCATCACTCCGTCTTTGCCCTTCTTGCGGAGGCTCTGGTCAACATAGTCCCAGATATACCCGCCCTGGTATTTGGGGTAGGCGCGGATGGTGTCCCAATACTCCTTGAAGCCGCCGCCGGAATTGCCCATGGCGTGGGCATACTCACACTGGATGAGCGGACGCTCCAAGGCAGGGTCTTTGACGATGCGGGCGGCACCGGCCGGGGAGACATACATTGGGCATATAATATCGGTGTTGGAGCCGAAGCCGGCGCGCTCATACTGGATGGGGCGCGAGGGGTCCATCTCCTTTACAAGAATATATGCGGCGGTGAAGTTGGGGCCGTCTCCGGCTTCGTTGCCGAGGCTCCATACGATGATGGAGGGGTGGTTGAAGTTGCGGGACACGTTGCGCTCGTTGCGCTCCAGGTGGGTCTGCTCAAACTCGGGCCGGATGGCCAGGGTGCCCTCGCCGTAGCCCATGCCGTGGGTCTCGAGGTTGGCCTCGGCGGTGATGTAGAAGCCGTAGCGGTCGGCCAGGTCGTAGAGATAGGGGTCGTCGGGGTAGTGGGAGGTGCGTATGGCGTTGATGTTGTTTTCCTTCATGATGCGGAGGTCTTGCTCCATGCGCTCGCGCGAGACGACGTAGCCGCCGTCGGGGTCGAGCTCGTGGCGGTCAACGCCCTTGATGAGCACGGGCTGACCGTTGACCAAGAGCTGGCCGCCGCGAATCTCCACCTTGCGGAAGCCCACGTTGACCTCCGTGGCCTCAATCTCGCGGCCGCCCTTGGAGGCCGTGGCGATGAGGCGATATAGGTTGGGGGTCTCGGCGGTCCACTTCAGGGGATTTTCCACATTCATGGTGACCGTCTTGGAGCCGGAGCCGGAGACCGTGGCCGAGGCCACCTCCTTGCCGTCGGGGGCAAGGAGACGGAGGGCTACGGCGGGGGAGCCTTTGAGGTCGAGGGCTACCTTGAGCGAACCGTCGCGATAGTCGGCATCGAGGTCGGGGGTGACGCGGATATCGGCTATGCCGGCGCTCTTGTCGCGGGCAAAGAGATAGCTGTCGCGGGCTATGCCGCTGAGGCGGAAGAAGTCTTGGTCTTCGAAGTAGGAGCCGTCACACCAGCGGAAGACCTGCATGGCTATCTCATTCTCGCCGGGGCGCAGATAGGGGGTGATGTCAAACTCCGGCTCGAGCTTGGAGTCTTCGCTGTAGCCCACAAACTTGCCGTTGACCCAGAGATAGACGTTGGAGGTGATGGAGCCGAGGTGGGCAATCACCTGCTTGCCGCGCCAGTCGGCGGGAATGGTGACCGTCTTGCGATAAGAGCCCACATGGTTTTTCTCCACGGGGACTGTCGGGGGGTTGGAGGGGAAGTCGTTGCGCCAGGCATAGCCTATGTTGACATACAGGGGGTCGCCGTAGCCGTTGAGCTCCCAGATGCCGGGGACGGGGATGGAGTCCCAGGCCGAGTCGTCAAATCCGGGGCGGAAAAAGTCGGTCGGGCGTTGGTCGGCGTTGGGCACCCAGTGGAATTTCCAGTTGCCGTTGAGGGTCATGTAGTTGGACTCCTCCTCGGGGATGCCCCTGAGGGCAGCGGCGGTGGAGGAGTAGGGGAAATGGGATGAGCGCATGGGCAGGCGGTTGACGGAGTTGACCTTCTGCGTCTGCCATTCCTTGAAAGTCTGCGCCTGCGAGGCCGGGGAAGCTCCGAGGGCAATGGCGGCTATGAGCGCAATGGATAGGGGGTTCATGGTGGTAGAGGGAAAAGGGGTATTATCTGGCGCAAAGATAGGCAATTTTCTGTCAAGATGACTATTTGGCAAAATGTCAATTTGACAAAATGACAAACCTGAAGCGACAGCGAGGGCGACACCCCTAATGGGGGTCGCCCTCGCCTTCGCGTAGATTATATAGCTTCGCTTTGAAAAGCCGAGTTATAAGAGGGGCTGAGTCTTACTCGTAAGGATTCTCTGTGGTCAGAGAAGCCACGTCGAGGCAGAATGAGCCGTTGCCGTTGGCCTTGTAGAGACCGCCGTCGTTGTAGTTGGCCATGCCCACGAGAAGGGTTGAGGCAGGGAAGGTGATCTTGCCGTCGGCGAGTGTACCGAAGTAACCGGCAGCGGCAATGTCAGCTGCGCTCTGACCCTTGTTGAGGTAGAAGCCGGCCATGGAGCCGAGGATAAACTTGCCCTCGCCCCAGTTCATGCCCTGCTCCTGGGGAGTGGGGATGTAGACCTGAGCGGGATTCTGAGCGTTGATCTCCAGGTAGGAGGTGCCGCTGTAGTCGCCGGGCTCGTTGTAGGGGTAGTAGGCTCCGTAGGGGTTGACGAGGCGGTATACGCCGTTGCCCTCTGCCTGTTCGGGCACCTGGACGGGCACGTAGTAGGTCACATCCTCCACGCCGTAGAAGGTGCCGACGAAGGCCTCGGTGTAAAGCATCCAGCCGGCGTTTTTCCAGGTGTAGTTCTTGGCGATCTTGAAGGTGAAGGTGGCGTTGGCGGCGGGGGACTGGATGTCACCGGCGCCGGTCTCGGCAGCCTCAGGGGCAGCGAGGGTGAGGGTGTAGGTGGTGCCGATGGCCATCTCGTTGGTGTTGACGCGGATGGTGACGGTGGTCTCGGAAGATCCGGCGGGGAAGTCGGCAACAGTGGGTATGCCGGTGAACACCTCGGGGGCGGAGGTAGAGGGAGTGAGGGCGACGGAGGCGGCGCCGGCGGCGTCGCTGCGAGTCACGGTCACGTCATATGAGTCAAAGCTCTCGTCGGCGAGGATGCCTACGGTTGCGGCGGGCTTGGGAAAGGAAACCGCGGGGGTGTAGTTGGGCTCGTCCCAGTACTGGCCCTCGCTGCAAGAAGCGAAGGATACAGCCAGCATGGCAATGAGGCCCGCACCTATTTTATTGAGTTTCATGATTTGGAGTCGTGTTAAGAGATTAAGGCATTACTCGTTGTCGGCCACGGGAGTGGGAGCGCCGACAGAGGGGTTGTTGTCCTCGGGCGAGATGAGGGGGTTGCGGTTGGTCTCAGACTGCGGGATGCAGAAGACGAGCTGCTGGGTGCCGGCGGGTTCGTTGAATACATACTGGGTCTCCCAACCGCCGCCGCGGCGGTCGATGCCCTTGTTGAGGCGCACGAGGTCGAAGTAAGAGATACCCTCGCCCCAGAGCTCGATGCGGCGCTGCTGCCATACGGCGTCCTGGACGGCCTCGGCGGTGGCGGCGCGAGTGGAGTAGGAGGGGTCGCGGTAGGTGGTAACCCAGTCGACGAGGAGCTGCTTGCCTCCCTCGACATTGCCTGACATGGCGGTTGCCTCAGCCTCGATGAGATACATCTCCTCGATGCGCATCAGGCATATGTCGTTTGCGTTGGTTGACTGGTAGATCACATCCTGGTAGGGGGCAAACTTCACCTGTGTGTAGGCGGGGCAGCCGGCGCCGTCCATGTAGCTCTGCTGGGCGTCGGATAGGTTGGCGCTCTGTCCTTCGCCGTCGAGGAACCATCCCTTGCGGATGTCGGTGGCGGGGATGTTGTCGTAGAGGTTCTGAGCAATCATGCGCCAGGCGCCCACTGATGCGTAGCCATAGTTGAGCGAGCCCATGTGGGAGGGCCAGTTGACGATGCCTGAGGTGACGAGGCGGTTTTGCTCATCCATATAGATGCCCCACATCCAGGCATGGTCGGTCATCTTTGCCATGAAGGGATGAGAGACCTCCTCGAGGGAGTAGGGTGTTGCGCCGGAGTTGTTGATGGCCATGCGGGCGTCGGAAGCGGCGTCGGCCCAGTTTTGCTTCACGAGGTTGATGCGGGCGCGGATGCCGTAGGCTGCGCCGAGAGAGAGGAAGCGCTTGGAGCCGGTCTCAAGGACGCTTGTGGGGGTCATGCCGCTCTCAGCGATGAGGGTGATGGCCTCGTTGATGTCGGCGTCGATGCGGTCATAGACCTCCTGGACGGTTGAGCGGGGGCATCCGTCAAGGGCAGCGGTTGAGGAGTTTTCGGTGGTGATGATGGGGATACAAGGCTCAGACTCGTGGCCTTTGTAGGTGCGCTGGTACATCTGGGCCATCACGAAATAGGCATTTGCGCGCATGGCCAGGGCCTGTGCGCGGAAATATTTGCCCTTGGCGTCTTCCACTCCCTCAGGGAATGAGGTGAGGGTGGAGTTGCAGGCGTCAATCTGGCGATAGAGGGTATACCAGGTGATTGCGGTGCAGTTGCCGTTTGGGCTCTGGCCGAGGGCGCAAGAGGCGGTGTACCAGTTGTAGCCCACAGAGAGGCCCACCATGTCGGTGCCCATCTGGTCAAGGAAGAGCATGGTGGAGGGGTAGCCGTAGTCGGCGTGCTGCTCGCCGGTGAAGGTGCGGTTGTAGAGGGCGAAGTCGGTGGAGATGGCCACCACGCCGGCGAGGCCGAGGGAGGGGTTGACGGCGTTTGCCTCAGCCTTCTCCTCAGAAGTGATATACTGTCCCTGGGGCTCGGTGTCGAGGTCGTTACACGAGGTAGCGGCCACGAGGGTGAGAGCCACGGCGGGGTATATGATGTTGTTGAATAATTTCATTTGATTGTTTCTCTAAGAATTGAGGGATGGGAGGTTTAGAAGGAAACGCGGATGCCGCCGGAGATGCAACGGATGCCGGAGTATGTGGCGCCGTCGGTGTCGGTGTAGCTCTGGCGGGGGTCAAAGCCCTTGCGAGCGGTCCAGAGGGCCACGTTCTCGGCAGAGCCGTAGATGCGGAGCTGCTGGAGGTGGAGCTGGCGAGTGAGCTTGTTGGGGAGGGTGTATCCGAGAGTGATATTGTTAAGGCTCAGGTAGTTTGAGTTGGTGAGCCAACGGTCGGAAGTAGAGCCTGAGTACTGGTCGAGGGCATCGAGGCGAGGCACGTTGGTGTTGGTGTTCTGGGGAGTCCAGGCGTTGAGGATGTCCTTGTGCCAGTTGCGGCCCCAGTCGTCGGCGTGCATGAACTTCTGGTAGGAGTAGTCCCATGCCTTGCCGCCAAACTGGTAGGCGAATGAGAGCGAAAGGTCAAAGCCGTAGGCCTGGAAGGTGGTGCCGAAACCGCCGTAGGCCTTGGGCATGAGGTTGCCGGTCGGGGCGCGGTTGTAGTTGTTGGCCTCGGAATAGTCGGTTGTGGCATACTCGTTGCCGTCATCGTCCTTGGCCCAGTAGAGGGCAAGACCGGTGGTGGGGTCTACGCCGGCATACTTGGCAAGGTAGAGCTGGAACTGCGACTCACCCTCGCAATAGTAGGTGGTGCCGTTGATAAACTCGCCGTTGAGGTCGGGGTGGAGCTTGAGTATCTTGTTATTGATGAAGGTGATGTTGGCGTTGATGTCCCAAGTGATGTTGCGGGTAGCCACGGGTCGGTAGTTGAGCTCGATTTCCCAGCCGTTGTTGCGCATGGAGCCGATGTTCATGGGGATGGAGGTGTAGCCGTTGGAGGGGGCCACGGGCTTCTTGTAGAGCATGTCAGACACCTGGCGGGAGAAGTACTCAATGGTACCGCTCACCATGCCCTTGTTGAGGCTGAAGTCAAAGCCGATGTTGAGGTTGTTTGAGGTCTCCCATGTGATCTCGGGGTTGCCCTTGTAGTAGAGAGTGCCGTCGGACCAAACGCCGTTGCCGCCGGTCACCTGGTACTGGTCGAGGTAGGGGTAGTAGTTGCCGATGGCGTCGTTGCCCTGCTGGCCGAATGAAGCCTTGAACTTGAGCTGGTCAACCCAGTTGACGTCGTTCATGAAGGTCTCCTTGGCGATGTCCCAGGCGCCGGATACGGAGAAGAAGTTGCCCCAGCGGTGGTCGGGGTGGAAACGTGATGAAGCGTCGCGGCGATAAGAGGCCGAGAAGAAGTAGCGCTGGTCAAAGGAGTAGTTGACGCGGGCGAAGATGCCGCGGGTGGAGTACTCGTTGGTGGAGCCGCCGCCGTTGCGGTTGTCGATGGTGTTGGAGACAACCCAGCTATTGGGACGGTAGAGGTTCTGACCCTGAGCGTAGCCATCCTCATATTTCCACTCATAGCTCTCGTAGCCGAGGAGGATGTCCATGTCGTGCTTCTCAGCGAAGGTGCGGCGATAAGCGGCGAGGGCCTGGAGGTTGAGGGCCTGGGAGTGGATGTATTCCTGCACGGCAGTGCCGCCATAAGAGGCGCTCTGCCCGTAGAGGGGGTTGCCCAGCTCGTGGAAGCGGGTGTTGTCTGTGAAGTAGCTGGCGGTGCCGGTGATGTTGAGGCCCTCGATGGGGTTGATCTGGGCATACCATTTGCCGTTGAAGATGTCGGCGAGATACTCAGTGGTGTTATAGAGGAGGTCGCTCTTGGGGTTGGACATCGACATGAAGTTACGGGTGTAGGGAGTAGACTTGCCGTCACCGTAGTCGTAGATGGGCTTGCCGGAAGAGGGGTCGGTCTTGATGGAGCCGTCGGCGTTGCGGACGAAGACGGGATAGACGGGGGCGATGTCGTTGCCCATCATGAAAGCGTTGCCGGAGGATGCGGAGGCGGTCTGTTCGCCGGGGTATCCGGAGTTGGTGTAGGTGTAGTTCATGTTGGTGCCCACCTTGAGCCACTTGTTGACCTTGTAGTCAAAGGCGGTGCGGGCCGAGAAGCGGTTGAAGTGAGAGCCGTCGATGATGCCCTCATCGTTGAGGTAAGCGCCGCTGACGTAGAAGTTGTAACGGTCAGAGCCGCCTGAGATGGCGACATTGTACTCCTGGCGGAGGCCGTTGCGAAGCATCTCTTTGCTCCAGTCGTCGGGGGTGTAGTAATAGTTGCCGTTGACATATCCGCGGGTGGCGTTGGGGTTGAAGCGGCCGTCGGCGTTGATGAGGCCCTCGCCGGTGGGGACGGTGTAGGTCTGGTAGCCGAGGCGCTTGAAGATCTCGCTGTTGGCGTAGGAGTGTGCGCCGGCGGCTGTCATTGTCTGGTTAAAGTATGCGGAGTTGTAGATGGAGCGGTACATCTGCTCGAAATACTGCTCGGAGCTCTCCAGGACGTCATACTTGGGTATGGCGCGGGAGTTGCCGCCCCAGCGCATGTCAACTGTAACCTTGGTGGCGCCGGCCTGACCCTGCTTGGTGGTGATGAGGATGACGCCGTTGGCGCCGCGTGCGCCGTAGAGGGCGGCAGCGGCGGCATCCTTGAGGACGGTCATTGACTCAACGTCCATGGAGTTGATGTTGGAGATGTCGCCGTCGTAGGGGATGCCGTCAACGACATAGAGGGGAGCGGTTCCGGCATTGATGGAGCCTACGCCGCGGATATATACCTTGGGGGATGTTCCGGGCTGGCCGTTGGAGCTCTGGAGCTGGACGCCGGCCACCTTGCCCGAGAGAGCGTCGGTGACAGTTGAAACGAGCGCATTCTCGATGGCGTCGGCCTTAACGACGGAGGCAGAGCCGGTGTAGGCGCTCTTCTTGGCAGTGCCATAGGCCACTACCATCACTTCTTCGAGCTCGTTGTCGTGGTTGGTGAGCTCAATGTGGAGGGGCTTGTCGGAGATGGCCACATTGCGGGTGATCATACCGACGTATGATACCTGGATGTGGGTCACTGAGTTGGGGACAACGAGAGAGAACTTGCCCTCAAAGTTGGTGGCCGTGGCATTGCCGCCGCCGACGGGGGTGACCGTGGCGCCAATGAGAGGCTCGCCGTCGCTGGCATAGACCACAGTGCCGGTGACGGTGCGGTTCTGGGCCGCAACCGAGAGGGCGCTGATAATCACTGTCAGCATGAATAGAAACAGCTTTTTCATAAAAGATATTGAATTAGAAAACAGATTTCAGCATAATGTAATAAGGGACGCCGACACTCTCCCGGGCAGGGCGTTGCGTCGGCTTGCATAATGATAATGAGCGCATTGCAGTGTCATAAGACTCTCGCGACATGACACAGAGTTATGTTACATATCATAATTTTGCGGCAAAATTAAGACATTATAACATTTCTCACAACTTTATTAACAAATTTCCTCCTTCCACCCCCTCTCATGATAACAGTCGTTAATTCTCGCCTCGGCAAAGAACGCCGAGGTGAATTGATCGGTTATAAATTTCCGTCCGAGGCTTCAATTCCGCCCGGGTCATGATTGCCCAACAGAGTCTCAACCTCGCGCTTGAGCAATGGCAAATGATTGATGACGACAGCCCAAATCAAATCTGCCCTCAGATTATCATAGGCATGTATCAGGTAATTACGCGTATTGACGATTTTGCGTGCCGAGGTTATGTTTATATCGGGGCATATCCTAAGCGCTCTGTTCATCGCCTCACCGATTATCGCGATTTCCCATTGGACGGCACTTCTAAAGCACAAATCTTCACAAAACGCCTGAAACTCACGGGGACGTGACGAGCAAAACAATTCGATATTGTTGACTGCCTTTAGTAATCTTCAAAAAATAACTTGGGACATTCTGCTCGTCCTCATCGGCATCTT
>JAMPIE010000026.1 GCA_023663135.1 Alloprevotella sp. | reverse complement strand
TATATATTGCCGCTGCTTATTCATATAATCATCAATATCTCATAACCTTAGTCCGTTTCTGCTTTTAGAAAGTCATATATCTTCCAATAGTTCGTTAAAAATTTGACTTCGGGAAATATGCTGTAAAATATATTCAACTGACTGAAATTAAACAAAATAAGTAGCGTAAAAATTTAGTCAATCGACCAAAAAATCGTATCTTTGTGGTTGTAAATCAGACAGCTGCGAATATGATTCAGCCGCTTGACCAAGTAAGTTCGATTGTCGCATCTGCGCTCAATCCAGACACAAAGATACGAAATAGTTTCAAAAGCTTCATCATCGAGACAATGGTTTTGATTCTGACCATATATGGAAAGATGAATTTCCTGGCGTTGGCACGACATGGTAAATCCTGCGAAAGCCGCTTCAGACAGAACTTCAAGAAGAGGTGTTGACTGGTGCGCTTTCAACCTGGGCATGCGTTTGGATATAGCCTGCGCTATGATTGCTTTTTATAGATAGCGCGGCATACGGTTGTAATTTTTCAGCACATGATTTTTATAAATTTTCAGGTGCTTTTCAGAGCATTATTAGGACTGTCTAACTGAACACCCTACTTTCTTATTCACCGGGCATAAAAATCGCGTTTTTTATGTACCTTTGCGGTGATATGCACAATAGATTCATAGGTATCATTCCGGCGCGGTATCAGTCGAGCCGCTTTCCGGGCAAGCCCCTTGCGATGATGGAGGGGATTACGATGATTGAGAGGGTCTACCGTCAGGTCTCAAAGGCTCTCGATGATGTGGTGGTGGCCACTGACGACCGCCGTATCCTTGACGCTGTTGAGCGCTTTGGGGGTAAGGCTGTGATGACGTCGGAGGCTCATCGCAGCGGGACCGATCGTGTGGCTGAGGCTTATGGACTCTTTGTCAAGGAGAGGGGGCGCGAGGCTACGGTGGTGGTTAATATCCAGGGAGATGAGCCTTTCATTGAGCCGGCTCAGATAAGGCAGCTCGCGGAGCTCTTTGATGATGAGACGACTGAGATTGCTACGCTAGTGAGGCCTTTCGATCCTTCGAAGGGATTTGAGGCTCTCTTTGACCCCAACTTGGTGAAGGTCGTAACCGGCTCTGACGGTCAGGCTCTTTATTTCTCGCGCTCTATCATCCCTTATGTGAGGGGTAAGGAGTGGATGGAGTGGCTCTCATCGGCATCGTTTCTGACTCATGTGGGGATGTATGCTTATCGGCCTGAGATACTTGCTCGAATTGTGGCTCTGCCTCAGAGTCCCCTTGAGGTGGCTGAGAGTCTTGAACAGCTGAGATGGCTCCAGGCGGGTTATAAGATTATGACGGCTGTAACTGATTATGATAATATAGGAATTGACACGCCGGCCGACCTTGAGGCCGCGATAGCTAAGCTGAGAGAGCAATGAGCATTGATCGTAGCAAAGCACCGGGGGTGAGCCCGATGCCCCGGCTTGTGCTCCCTGAGTGGGAGACACGTGTTTTGCCCTCGGGGATGAGGGTGGTGACTCTGAAAGAGTCTGATTGTGATGCGCCGGTGTTTCGCATCAGGGCCTTCATGGCGGGGGCCGGATGTCTCTATGCGTCCAATCGTATGGCTGGTATGTTACTGGCTCAGTCGCTCCTGCATGGCGCGGGAGAGATGGATGCTGCAGCATTTAGTGAGGTGATAGAGGGTGCCGGGGCTTGGGTCATTCCTCAAGGTGGACAGTATAGCAGCGAGATGGATGTAAAGGGCTTGAGAGATACTGCTTCCGAGGTGATTGACGCGCTTGGGGCAATGCTTGCGTGCCCGAGAGTAGAGGAGGCCAATTTTGAGGCTTATCGCGAGGCTTTTGCCCAAAGATTTGACGTAAGGCTTATGGAGAGCCCTTTCATAGCGTCAGATGAGGCGCAACGCCATTACTGGGGCCGAGACAACGGGCGTTATATTGAGTATGACACGTCGAAAATCAGGGCCGTGACGCGTGAGGATGTTTTGGCACTGCATCGCTGCCTTGTCAAGCCTGAGAGCATTCTTCTCTATGTGAGCGGGGCAGTTGACGATGCGCTGATGACGATTGTGGAGGAGACGATGGGCCGTTATTTCCCACAGCAGTCACAGCCTGTAGAACCCGCGCTTCCGGAAGGGCTGCATGCTCCAGCGGTTGAGGTGGGTGACTATCGGGTAAAGGGTGTCCATGACCGTCAGGCAGCAATACATCTGTCTATGCCGGCTGTCCATCGCTCTCATCCTGACTATTGCTTGCTGCGGATGGCTATCACAGGGCTCGGCGGATATTTTGGCAGCCGACTCTCGATGAGACTGCGCGAGGAGATGGGACTTACTTATGGGATAAGGGCCGGGCTTTTGAGCGACTTGGCCAACTCGCAGATTGACATCCATACTGAATGTGTGATAGACAAGGCCACCGAGGCTCTTGATGAGATCAGAGCCGAGGCGCGGCGATTTGTGGCAGAGCCTCCTCGCGGGGAGGAGCTGGAGCGTCTGCGCCGCTATATGACTTCGACGCTGGCTGAGAGCCTCGACACGCCGTTTAAGCAGCTTGACTGGGCTGTGACCTTCCAGAGTGTCGGGACAGATCGCAGCTACTTTGATCGCAATCAAGATGCCATCTTCGGAGCCACTCCGGAGCGGCTGGCCGACGTGATGGAGCGTCACTTCCCCCATGACCGCCAAGTGGCAGTCATTGTCGATTGAGGCTGTCGGGCTGCTCCGGCTCGGTTGCCTCGCTTGTGGGAGACGGTGTCTCCTTGATAATCCTATGAGTCGTGTCGGGCTTCTCGACGAGGCGTGGCGCCGAGGCTGAATCGGCGGCCACCGCCTTAACCTCCGGCGCGGGGACGGGGGTCGATTGGGTAAGTATATGCTTATATCGGCGGGCCACTCCGGAAGAGTAGGCGTTGAAGATGTTGTTGACCATCACCAGGTCGGTAATCTTATTTTGAGCCACATAGCTCTTGATGTCGTGGCGGAAGTAGCGATGGTCGAGCACATGGATTTCTTCAAATGACCCGAAAAGGAAGCCGGGGAGGGCGTTGCCATAGCTGTCTTTGATAATCATCAGTCGGCGTCCGTTGGCAGTGGAGGTGCGCACAACGGTCTGGTTGTAGTCGCCCCCCATGAAGGTGAGATAGGCCGATGATGAGCCGTTGCCATACTTATGGAAGAAGCGTCCCTCATAGGGCTTTGTCTCGCCCACGGGACGAAACTTGCTGTCGAGCTTGATGGTGGTGTAGGTGGTGGAGTATTCAACCCCCTTAGGCGTATAATAGACAAAGTCTTCGGGGGCATTTTTGATGGCAATGTCCTTTGAGAAGCCAAACATGGATCCCACGAAGCCGGTGATGGTGTGGGAGTCGTATTGAGCTAAGGGAATAAAGGGCACTTCGGCAGCCTTGGCCAGCACCTCGGCGGCATAATAGGCTCCGAGGGGGGCCCAGTGATGGTCGGTCCGGAGATAGATGGGCTCGGAGGCGTGGGAGGCCAGGGCGGTGTAGGCGTCAACACCTTTGACTCCATCTGCCAAGTGGGAGTATATATTGCGGATTACCGGGAGCTGTGGCTGTGTCATTTTGCGAGCTTTCTCCGGCGTGTAAAACTCTGAAGCCAGAGGAATCACCATGCAGTAGACCTTCACTCCCGAACCGAGGGTCGACTTGTAGAGGTTGGCGGCCTCGGCATAGGCGACGCCACCCGAGGCTCGTCCGCCAAAGGCCATGAGGGCGCGAGCATCAGGACCTGAGCCCACGATGAGCACACCTGATGAGGCCATCTTGGCAGCTCCCTCGGGAGTGGCATGTCCGTCATAGTCGGCTATGGAGTCGGGGGCAGGGGAGGATGAGAGCATGTCGGCAGGCTCGGCGCTCTCGCCCTCGGTCATAGGCTCGGGCGTCGGGGCATGGAACGACACCTCGTCGTCGCCGCCGGTGTGGAGGGCGAGCTTGTCGCGTATCTTCATGGCCAAGGCTAAGAAGTGGTCGCGATAAGGCTGAGTGTCGCTAAACCAAGCCGATATATCGCGAGTGTAGCTTCCGGAGGCGAGGTCTTCGGATGAAATCTCTGGGAAGAGGGAGAGCTCTCGGCGCTCAATCTCAGAGAAGGAGGGCCTGGGGAAGAAGATAAAGAGGAGGGAGAAGGCCAAGAAAAGCGTCCCTATGAGGAAAAGGAATATTTGTGAGCGTCTCATTGGTTGAGGTAGCGGATATAGGCCTCGGATGTAGCGGGGCTTACGGCATGGGTCATGTTGTTGACAAACAAAACGTCAGAGATACTGTTGTCAGCAATATATGAGATGATGTTGCGGGTGAAGTAGCGACAGTCAACAACGTGGATGTCGTCAAATGATGAGAAGAGATAGGGGGGGATGGCGTTGCCAAAAGAGTCTTTGAGGATGAGCAGGCGACGCCCCGTGGATGCCGAGGTCTTTATATGTGTGAGGCGAGTGTCGCCCCCCATGAAGGTGAGGTAAGAAGATGATCCTTTGAAGGAGCGGTAGAAGAATGGCCCGGTCTCAGGAGAGCTTTCGCCTACGACTCGCCCTATCACTTGCCCTTTGCCACGCGAGATGCTATATTTCACATAGTCGACGGAGTAAGACGCGGAATCGAGAGGCGTATAGTATACAAATTGCTCGGCGGCATTGCTCACGGCTCGGTCGGCCGAAAACTTGGCCATGGTGCCTACATAACCATCGACACAGTGGGCTGAGTAATAAGAGAGGGGAAGGAAGGGTGTCCCGGCGGCTGAGGCAAAGCATCCGGCCGCATAATAGGCTCCGAGGGGTGCCCAATGATGGTCGGTGCGCGAGTAGATGGGCTCGGCGGCATGCTTGCCTAAGGTAGGGTAAATGTCTACGGGGGTTACGCGTCTGTCGAGGCTTGAAAAGAGTCGGAGCATGGCCGTGCGGGGCGAGGCGGTGAAGCGGGTGGCCTCGTCAGGACAATAGTAGGCCACGGCTGTTGGCACCGGCATGCAGTAGAGTCTTACACTGTCGGGGAGCCGGGATGCATATTCGTTGATGGCCGCGGCATAGGCTTCGATGGCCGAGGAGGAGCCTTTGAAAGGCTCCATGGCGCGGAGGGAGTCGCCCGAGCCAACGATGAGGATGCCTCGGCGGGCACGGCGAAATGGAGCATCGGCCGTGAGTGAGTTGACATACTCGTCGGCCGGGGTGTTGAAGTCGATGGAGGGTCCCCCGGAGAGGGAGGCCATCTCGGCGTGCATGAAGTCTATGTCGATGATGTCATCATCCTCGTCATGGACGCCTGGAGGGACCGGGATAGCGAGGGTGGCGACTGAGAGGAGTATAATAGGCAAGAAGGTGGGTGACATATGATTGGAGAGGCGAGGGGAGTGAGAGTCAGAAGCGGGTATAGAGGAAAGCGTTGTTGGTGGCTCCGATAAGTAATGCCACACTTATTATGAGCAATAAGGAGGCAACTGCGATTCGTGAGAGGGTCTCAATGCTCAAGGCTACGGTCCCGTTGCGGCCAAACACTCGGTGAGGAATGTCGGCGGCCCAGCGGCGGATCGGCATGGAGAAGAGGATGGCGGCCACCCAAAGCCAGAAGCGCGAGCGGAGGGCGTTCTCGCAAGCGAAGCTCCAAAGACCGCCCGGAGCATAACCCAGGAAGGCTTGGAAGAAACGTCCCATAAGATTGAGATTGTCGAAATAGAAGATGCCCCAGCCGGCAATGACAAGCACCATGGCATAGAAGTGTAGAGCCGGAGCGGGGATGTCGTTGGCGCGTGGGAGGATAAAGCGTTTCTCAACCATTAGGATCACGGCAAAGAAAAGTCCCCAGATGACAAAGTTCCAGCTGGCGCCATGCCATAAGCCGGTGAGAACCCAAACGGCCAGTATGTTGAGCGTCTGGTGAGAACGGTTTCCTCCGAGGGGGATGTAGACATAGTCGCGGAAGAACGAGCCGAGCGACATGTGCCAGCGTCGCCAAAACTCGGTGATGGAGCGCGACACGTAGGGGTGGTCAAAGTTTTCATTGAAATGGAAGCCGAGGCAGCGACCAATGCCTATGGCCATGTCGGAATAGCCGGAGAAATCAAAGTAGATCTGGAAGGTAAAGGCAATGATGCCGATCCATGCACCCCCCACCGAGATGTCGGCCAGGGCGGCCGGGGCGAGAAAACCATCGGCAATCTCGCTGAACTGATTGGCTATCACCACCTTCTTGCCCAGGCCAATCATGAAGCGAAAGACGCCGTCGGCCACGTCGTCGGCAGAGGCAGACCGGGTGTTGATCTCGCGGGCCACTGTGTCATATCTCACTATAGGGCCGGCAATGAGCTGCGGGAACATGGAGATATATAGCAGAAGGTCGGAATAGCGGCGCTGGACGGGCGAGGTGGTGCGATAGACATCTACCAGATATGAGATGCTTTGGAAGGTGTAGAAGCTGATGCCGATGGGAAGCCCTATGGCCGGGATATTCACCGGTACTCCGAGTGAGGCTAAGTTGGCGGCAATAAAACCGGCATATTTGAATACGCCGATGATGAGCACATTGGCTGTGATGCCGATAATCAGGGCCACCTTTCGCGAGGACTTGCCCGGCTGACGGGAGGCTATCCAGAGCCCTGCCAGGTAGTTAATGGCCACTGACAGGAGCATGAGAAACACGTAGACGGGCTCACCCCAGGCATAGAAGATGAGGGAGAAGAGGACAATGACAATGTTGCGGCGAGGATGGGTGGAGCGCGGGGAGACTCCCCCGGGTGTGTCGCTGTCGCGTGTGTCAAAGATGCCGGCCAGGCGATAGCATATCATAAAGGCCGGCAGGAATACGAAGAGAAAGAAAAGGTCGGAGAAGACCATGATGAGGAGCGACGTGGATTAATTGTTGAGGGAACTGATGGTCTTTGCGAGGAAGTCGCCAAGGAGGGTGGCGCCTTCGGGTGAGGTGTGGGTGCCGTCGCGGGTGAGACGATGCCGCTTCTCCTCCTCTGCCGACGAGAGGGGGAAGTCGCGGTCGAGGCGTATGGTGGGAATGCCCATGCCTCGGCCCATCTCTTCAATGATGCCGCCGGCAGCGATAATCATATTGTCGGGGGCTTGAACCGACTGTAACGGCCCCACGAGGACTATCTGAGCTTCGGGGGCTATCATTTTAAGGCGCAGACAGTTTTGGCGTATGGCACCGGCCAAGGAGCGCACTCCCGAGGGGGCGCGGAGCAGCAGCTCATCGTCGGAGGGAGAGGCCAAAGCCTCGGCTGCCGAGGTTTCAAAGGCCCCGGGCCGACGCTTGTGAAACCATGCATCGTTAGTCCCGGCCATAATGATAATGAGCGTCGGTGGCTTTTGCGAGCCGTCGGCTATTGCAGCGGCGAGGCGCTCCACTTGGTTGTAGATGGTGTTGTCTGGACCCAGGACAGAGATGTCTTGAGTGATGTTGCGTTTGGTGGTGGCCGTGTTGGTCCATGTAGCTCCGCTGCGGGCATAGCTCCGGGCCGAGGCGGGCTTATATGCCTCAACCCATTGCTTGGTCCAGGCGTTTTGGCCGGAGCAGTCGTCGCCGCCGGTCCATGTGTTACTGTCGCCCAGGATGGCTACCACCTCCTTGGGGTGGGATGCTGAGACAGAGAGAGCCGGGGCAAGGAGCGCAAGGGCAATCAGGACGTTGTTGATGAGATAGTGCATCGGTGTGTATAGGTATGAAAATAAGAGCGGAAGGCGTGTCTATGGGGGGAGATTTACTCGAGGCCTTTGAGCAGGTCGGGCCTCAGGCGGCGAGTGCGCTCCATGGCTTGCTCGTGGCGCCATTGCTCAATCCTGGCCTGATGGCCCGATAGGAGCACGGGTGGCACCTCCCAGCCGTTGAAGACGGCGGGGCGGGAGTAGACGGGGGGAGCGAGCAGGCTGTCTTGAAATGAGTCGGAGAGGGCGCTCTGTTCGTCGCCGATGGCTCCCGGAATGAGGCGCACAATGGCGTCGGTGATGGCCACGGCGGGTATCTCGCCTCCGGTGAGCACATAGTCGCCTATGGAAATTTCCTTGGTGATTAGATGCTCGCGGACTCGATAGTCTACCCCTTTGTAGTGGCCGCAAAGGATGATGATGTTGTCGAGGAGCGACATGGCGTTGGCCATGGGCTGGTCAAAGGTCTCGCCGTCGGGCGAGGTGAAAATCACTTCATCGTAATGGCGCTCGGCCTTGAGGGTCTCAATGGCGTCAAAGATAGGTTGTACCTGCATCACCATGCCGGCCTCGCCGCCAAAGGGATAGTCGTCGACTTTGCGGTAGCGATTGGTGGTGTAGTCGCGCAGGTTATGGACATGGATTTCCACGAGGCCCTTGTCGCGAGCCCTTTTTATTATGGAGCATCCGAGGGGCGATTCAAGCATCTCGGGCAAGACGGTGAGGATATCTATACGCATGATTGTGTCGGGGAGTCGCTTTTGTCTTTTTTGTCGTAAAGGGCGATAGTCTGTCGCAGGGAGTCGGCCATCATTACCCTGAGCTCGGGAGGAGACAGGACGGTGATGGAGGGCCCGAAAGAGAGGAGCTCGTTGACCAGGTCGCCGGTGAGGCGCAGTCTGTAGGAAAATTCAGAATATTCGTCGGATACACGCTCACTCTGGGAGTGATGAAGCGGGAGAGTGCGCAGGTATTTGGCGCGGCGCGAGTCGGCTCGAAGCCTCACTGTGTAGGTCTTTCCTTGAGAGAAGATGATGCCAAAGGCGTCGTTGACATATTCCTTGGCGTCAAAGTCGTCGGGAAGCTCAAAGGAGAGTGTCTCTACCACCACGTCAGACATGCGATCGAGGGCATATGTCTTGATGGTGTTATCTTTGACATTGCGCCCGGTGACATACCATCGCTGGCGAAATAGCTTGAGGAAGTAAGGCTCGACGACCACGTCGTGTGTGGGGTTGACGCGGCTATAGGGTGAGTAGGTGAAGCGTATGGGGCGCATCTCCTTGAGGGCAGTTATGACTATTCCGAGGTAGAGGCGCGCCGAGGGGACATCTTCAATGAAGATGCGGTCAGAAGCTTCTTGCGCGTCATGGACCACCGAGCCCATTGCAGCCGAATTGAGCATCCAGTCTGATATGGAGGCGGTGTCACGGTCAGATGTGGCCGGGATGTAATACTCATAAGTCACGGCATCGTAGGCAATTGTCAGGCCAAAGAGTTCCTCGATGGCCGAGCGATAGTTGTAGAATGTGCGTCTGGGCAGCCCTTTGCCGGAGCCGTTGGAGAAGCGAGATCGATCCCACAGGCGATTGATTTCGATGCGGGTGATTCGTCCGTGGCGACGGATAGTGTCAACGAGCCATATGTATCGGCTGAGGAGGTCGTGGGCCATGAGGGGGGGAGATTATCTGAGCGCTGGGGTGGGTGAGGGGATGGATGAGCGAGAGAGGATGGCAAGGCCGGCCATGGTGAAGGCGGCGTTGAAAAGCAGGAGCTCAAAGCCGGTGGCATAGCCGGTGAAGTGCTGGAGCGTCCATTGGAGGATCCATGAGAGGAGCGGGGCAAGGGCGCACACATAGGGGACGGCTCGGTCGGCCACGGCTCGGCGTGTCATCAGCCCGAAGGCAAAGAGGCCAAGGATGGGGCCGTAGGTGTAGGAGGCTAAGGTATAGACGGCCGATATGGCATCGTCGTTGCTTAGACGGTAGAAGGCTATGATTACCAGGGCCATGACTGCCGTCATGGCGAGATGGACCAGACGGCGAGAGAACGTGGCTTGCTCGGGCGACATCCGCTCCGGGGCTTTGATGATGTCAACGGTCATCGAGGTGGTGAGCGACGTGAGAGCCGAGCCGGCGGCCGAATAGGCGGCCGATACCAGTCCAAGGATAAAGAGGATGCCTGCAATGGGCGGCATAGAGGGGTGGGCGGCAATGAGGCCAAAGAGGTCGTCGGGCCTCTCGGGGGCGGGGATTGCGGCGTGGGAGGCGTAGAGCAGGAGCATAGTGCCGAGCACCAGGAAGAGGGCTATGACGAGAAATTGCATTATGCCGCTCGTCACCATATTTTTGCGCGAGGCGGTGGAGTCGGCACAGGCCAGATGGCGCTGCATCATGTCTTGGTCGAGGCCGTTGGTGGCTATTGCCATGAAGATTCCGGCAATAAACTGTTTCCAGAAATATGTAGGCTCCATGGGGTTGTCAAAGAAGAAGATGCGGGCTGAGGAGTGGGAGGCCACGGCGGCAGGGAGGTCGGCCAGGCCTATCCCTAATTCTGAGGCTATAAACCAGATGCAGAGAGCCACGGAGCCCACAAGGCAGAAGCTTTTGAGGAAGTCGGTCCAGATGAGGCTCTTGACACCTCCACCGGCAGTATAGAGCCACACCAAAGCGAGGGTGGCTATGACATTAATCTCAAAGGGGATGCCCAACGGGGCACACACTAAGAGCTGCAACACGGCACACACCACAAAGAAGCGCACCGCGGCCCCTGTCATCTTGGAGATGATGAAGAGCCAGGCGCCGGCGGCGTGGCTACCGGGGCCAAAGCGTTGGCTCAGGTAGCCGTAGATTGACACCAGACGTCGCCGGTAGAAGAGGGGCACCAGCAGGAGGGCTATTGCCAGATAGCCCACAATGAAGCCGAGGGCCATCTGTAGGTAGGCATAGCCCTTGGCGGCCACCATGCCGGGGACGGAGATGAATGTGACGCCTGAGATGGCGGCGCCCATCATGGCCACGGCCACTACGGGCCAGGGTGCACGACGGTCGCCGGTGAAGAAGGTGGAGTCGGCGCCTCCGCGAGCCGCGAGCCTCCCTATGGTCAGGAGGATGATGAAGTAGGCGGCTATTGTGATAATGACGGTGACGGGGCTCATCAGTTTTCGGGATAGAGGAGATAGGGGGAGCGGCGATTGCGGAAGGCTTCGATGCCCGGGGCCCAGGTGGCTTTGATCTGCTCAGCGGTCATTCCTTGTTCAATCTGAGCTCTGACGGTGGAATTGCCCATGAGAAGGTCGAAGAAACGGGTGAAAAATTTGTTGCCCATGCCGAGGTCACGGTAGGCGTCGATGAGATATGTGAGGTCAACACCGCGGGCAATTATGGCCGAGTCGGGGAGCGGAGAGAGGTCTTCGCCGTAGCATTTCTTTCCGAGAAGCGGCGGGTTTTTAGCGCCCGGGCGGCTCTCGGGGGTGAAGGAGAATGAGCGCCCCTTCATGGCCGGATGGCCATAGATGTGGAAGGGCTTGGAAGTGCCACGCCCTACGCTCACCGGAGTGCCCTCAAAGAAGCAGAGGGAGGGGTAGAGGTAGATGGCCTTCATGTCGGGGAGGTTGGGCGAGGGAGCCACTGAGAGCTCATAGCGGGTGGTGTGGGTGTAACCTTGGATTGGGATTACGGTGAGGGGCGCCTTGGACGAGTCGTTGAGCCATCCTTCGCCATTGATCATCAGGGCGAGCTCGCCGAGGGTCATGCCGTGGAGCACCGGGATGGGGAGGCGCCCCACTCCCGAACGAAAATTCATGTCGAGCACAGGGCCGTCGATGCTCATCCCGTTGGGGTTGGGGCGATCAAGGACCATAAATTCCTTGCCATAATTGGAGGCGGCGTTCATGAGGTCGAGCATCGTGATATAGTAGGTGTAAAACCTCAGGCCCACATCCTGGATGTCGGTCACAATGATGTCAATGGAGTCCATGACAGCCTTGGCAGGCATTCGGCTTTTGCCATCATAGAGCGAGGCTATGGGGATGCCTGTCAGGGGGTCGACCGAACTCTTGACATGCTCGCCGGCATCGGCAGTGCCTCGGAAGCCATGCTCGGGTGAGAAGATGGTGGTGACGTTGATGCCGGAGTCGAGGAGGAGGTCGAGGGTGTGTCGGCCGTCGGGTAGGATGCCGGTGTGATTGCTCAGAAGCGCCACCCTCTTGCCGCGGAGGAGGGGGAGGTAGAGGTCGGTGCGCTCTGCTCCGACGAGGAGCGACGAGTCGGCATCAGCCTCGGCCGCAGGGGTCGGAGCGTGAGAGACTGCGTCGCGGCCACAGGCTGTGACAGCGATGAGCGAGAAGAGAGTGGCTACGAGCAATCGGCCTAAGTATGAGAGGGTCATTTTCAGGGAGATGCGCATAGAGCGAAGCGCCCCATGCCGGTTAAGGATGCAAAGATAATCAAACCTCCCGACAAAGTGGGCAAAAAAATAGCCCAATCACCCATTTTAACACTTTGGGGTTGTGGAATTAAAGACTGTCGAGGTGCTCTTGCCGGCGCTTGGATTTCCTTGGCCTTGCGGCAAGAGGGGCTGAGGAGACGGGGCGTGGAGGGCGCGGTGGGCGGATGCGCCAAGGTACATACCTACTCTGCGGCGGGGCCGTAGGCGCCGATGTGGGGGGTGATGTCGGCGCCGTCGGGGGCGATGGCGGGGGTGAGGGTGGCGGGGTCGGCGGCGTCGAGGGCGGGGCTGCCGGGGGAGAGGTGGTAGTCGAAGATGTATTTGGGCCGGTCGACTCGGTAGAGGGGGTCTTTGTCCCAGAGGCAGCGGATGAAGTTGGGGTCGTCGGCGCCGTTGACGCCAAAGAGGCAGCGGGTGAAGGTGACGGTGGAGCCGGCGAGGTCGGTGTGGCTCAGGGGCTCGCCGAGGCCGTGGACGATGGTGTTGGAGAAGGCGACGTGGAGGGGGGTGGAGCCGGGGGCTTCATCGGGCTTGAGGAGCTCGAGCTGTATGGCGGGGCCGCCAAAGATGGAGAAGAGGTAATGGTTGGCGATGGTGCAGTGGTCGAATTGCGCGGTGCCGCCTCGGAGGAGGAGCACCCCGGCGCCACCTTCGGCAATCTCGCAGCCGGAGGCAGTCACCTGGCCGTGGCGGGAGGCGAGGGGGTATCCTCCGGCGTTGCGAAGGATGGCGCCGCGCATCTCGAGGGAGGCCAGAGAGTCAACGGCTACTCCCTCGGAGGAGTTGCGGATGGTGGTGAAGTCGAGGCGGTTGCCGGTGGAGCCGGGAGCGAAA
Source organism: Alloprevotella sp. (assembly GCA_023663135.1). Lineage (GTDB taxonomy): Bacteria > Bacteroidota > Bacteroidia > Bacteroidales > Muribaculaceae > Paramuribaculum. The sequence goes on along the minus strand of JAMPIE010000026.1, from coordinate 13,543 downwards.
GAGAGGCCGCCCCATTGGTTAGACATGATGTCGTAAGGGATGGCGGCCACGACGTTGCCGGTACGGTCGCCGGTGAGGTCGACACGCTTGTCGGGCTGGCCGAGGCTGAGGAGGCGTCCTTCGACGCGCATATATGCCTTGTCGTGGAATAGGAGTCGGAGGCCGGGGGGGAGAGTGAGGGTGGCGCCGGGCCTAACCACGATGGAGTCCATCACCTGGATGGGATAGAGGGGTGATAAGGTGGTGTCGGCCGAGATGATGAGGGAGGAGATGCGAGAGAGGTCGCGTGCAGAGGCGGTTACAGCGACGGATGTTACTACACCGTTGGTGGTGAAGTCGATATGGCGCGTGATGTCGCCCCCGTCGGGGACACCGGTGGGGGGAAGTGTTGCCTCGACGAAGACAAAGACAGAGTCGTTGGGGCGGATCTCTACGTCAGAGACCACACGCCCGGCCGAGCCATCGACATTGAGGCGGAAATGGCCGTCGGGGTCGTCTCGGAAGGTCACACGACTCAGATTGAGAATCTTATCGTGGCGGTTATAGACGGTGAATCGATATGTAGGGGTTGGGGCGGAGGTCCAGACAGTGCCGAGCTTGAGGGTGTCGGTGGAGAAAGAGGGGAGGGCAGAAGGGGAAGAGGCGAGTCCATCCTCGATGCAGGCGGAGAGGCCTGCACCGAGGAAGAGCGCCATGATGAGAGAGAAGAGTAAGTGTCGCATATCATAATAACGCGACACCGGCAGATTTATTGCCCTTCGGACACCTCTTTATCTTCGGGGCCGGCGGTGATGGAAGCTCGGGTGGCTGTGTAGGAGGTGGAATATTCAAGGAGCGAATTGACCGCCGAGGCCACCAGGGCAATACCGGTCATGAGCACCACGACGCTGTTCATGGTGCGCACGGGAGTGCAGAGCAGGACAATTCCGGCGGCGATCATCAGGACAGGGATGACGTAAAACCAGAAGGGGAAAGCTGTGGGTCTAAGCCAATAAGCCATCATCACAATATGATAAATGCCATATAGGATGAGGACCGCACCGAAGATATAGGCCAGCAGACCGGCAAAAAACGACGGATTGATCACCATCCAAATACCCAATGCCATGGCGGCCACGGAGGCCCAGAGGGTAGATGTTCGAGCCGTCCGCTCGTCAGAGTTGCCCTCGCCGCGGCGTTTGCGCCCGAGGGCAATGATGAAGCTATAAAGGGCCGGGATGGCAAGCGCGAGACCCACAACCACCACCACCCATTGAAGGATGTCAAAGCGAGTGTGCCATGCGATGAGGAGCACTCCCGCCACGAAGACCACGAGGGTCGTCAGCCAATGGCTACCAGTGTTTTTCATAATTGAGAGTAAAAAAGGAGTCGGATATTGATACATATATTACGCCGCCGGAGGGTCAAATGTTCAGCGCATCGGCGAGCACTTTTTTACGATAATATTTTTGACATTCAACCAAAATCACTACCTTTGACAGACATCTCTCCGCATAGTAGCGAGAAAATAATTAACCCTCAAATCTATATCCATGAACCTCAACCTCTTGCGCCCTGTCGCAGGCATCGGACTCATGGCCTTGTCCCTGACGGCATCGCCCATCTGTGCGATGGCCGACAACGACCACTACCCGGCCGCAGCCCCCTCCCTCCTCCTGCAAGGCAACGGCTCGTATGAGCTCCCCGCCTCCGACGCATGCTCAATGACCATCCCTGCCGCATCCAAGGGAGTGCGCCTCACAGTCAACGAGAATTGGCTCAGTGCCACCCTCTCCCCCGACGGCATAGAGCTTAACGCCACAGCCAACATCACCTCAGCTGCCCGCCAGGCCACAATCACCGCCATCAACACCGCCGGGCAGAGGGTTAACATCACCGTCGTCCAGCCCGGCGACAACCTCACGGTCGAGGCCACCGACGGCATAGCCTACGCCACCGTCACCGCCGCGTCAGCCTCCTCATCACAAGGCAGCGAGACTCCGGACAAGACCCTTGACGGCGACATCTCCACCCTCTGGCACTCAAGCTACAACGGGTTTGCCCCCGGCGAGGATGTGACCCTCACATATCAGCTTGAACCAACTACACTGGAGGAGATTATCTACGTGCCCCGCACCGAGGGGGGCGTCAACGGCATCTTCGGGCAGATAGAGGTGGCCATTGCAACAGAGGCCGGCGGCGAGCTCACCACCATCATCGACACCGACCTCGGCATCAGCACACAGCCCTCGACGCTCAAGATACCCGCCGAGTTTGCCAAGACAAAGATAGCCGTCGTGCAGTTTACCATCAAGACCGCCGGCACCGTCCGCGGGGATGGGCGGATGTATGCCTCCTGCGCCGAGATGAAATTTGTCGTCAACACGGTCTCTCCCATCTTTAAGGAGGATGGCAAGGTGTTTTCCGACAACCTCTACACATCGCTCGCCGCCGGAGTAGATCAAGCCCGAGTGGACAAGATGCAAGACCCCTTCCTCAAAGCCCTGGCACAGAAGATGTTGCTTGGGCAGTATAAGGCAGAGGGGAGAGTGGCGGAGATGCCCACCCTGCGCAATCTACAGAAGCTCTCCGAAGAGTTTAACGCCCCCGGCAAGCAATATGACCAAGTGCAAGGCGCCACGGGCATCACCATGACCCAGGGTCGCTATGTGATTATCGTCGAAGGGATCCCCGAGCATCTCAATGGAGGCTCCACCGAGATGCGCGTCGTCGGGTGGCGTCCGCCCACAGGCGAGGGGGGCTTCTGGACCGAGAGCTTTACCCTACGCAACGGCATCAACATCATCGACCGCACAACATCGTGGGACGGCCTGGCCTACATAGCCAACTATGACGAAGAGGGCTACCAAAACGGCACCGGCTCTACCATCCGCGCCCACTTTGTCAACGCCCCTGTCAATGGCATGATCACCCCCGACATGACCAACGACCAGATACGCCAAGTGCTCGACAATGCCACATACTGCATCATGGACTGCATGGGCCAGCGTGTCCACTCCGTATGGGAAGTCGACGCCCTCAAGACCCACGCCGACGGACAGTGGGTGAAATATCTCAACACCCTCGACCTCATTATCTTCTGGGAGCACCGACTCCTGGGCCTCGAGAAATATGGCCGCATCCCCTCCAACAAGACCTTTGCGTATGTCAACTATTCCTTCTACATGTTCCAGGGCGGCTATGGGGTATCGTTTAAGTATGACACCCAATATCGCGTCTGCAACCCCGACGTGATCATCCACAGCGACGACGATGCCCTCTGGGGTCTCTCCCACGAGTGGGGACACCAGCACCAGATGGCGCCCTACTTCCGCTGGACCGGCATGGCCGAGTCGTCAAACAACATCTTCTCGGCCTACAACGTGCTCCACATGGGCTACCCCGTCTCCTCCTCCACCTATCGCGGTCGCTTCCCCAAAGACAAGTGGGAAAAGAACGGCCAGCGCATCTTCCTGGACGACAACTATAACCGGACGGTGGCCCCACCGACACTCAACGAAGATGGGAGCGTGAAAGAATACAAGACAGCCAACGAGGGGGACAATATGGTGCTCTCCCTGCGCGAAGAGGCAAAGCGCGCCGCCGAGAGCGGCCGGCAGTGGGCCTGGAACCAAGAGCTCAAAGAGTTTGCCATCAACCAGCCGATGCTCCCGACCCTCCGCAGCGAAGACCCCATGCGCGCCGTCAACGAGATAGAGGCCTACTCCGGCTCGAACGCCGAGCTGACCCTCACCCCCTGGGTGCGCCTCCAATTTTACTTTGCAGAGAAAGATGTCCCCAATCGCCCCGAGAGCGACTACAAGCCCGACCTCTACCCCGACTTCTTCGAGGCTCTGCGCCAATGTGACCTTCCCGAAGGCTCCTCCATCGAGAAGAAGGGCATAGACAAATATGAGCTCCTCGTGAGCGCACACAACGACAACAAAAATGGCAAGCGCGAAGTGTTCCGCGCCAAGTATCCCAACAGCGTCTGGACCACACACAACTATCTTCCCGCCGACAAAGTGCTCAACTGGCAGGCCAACTCAGCCCCGGCCATCATGAACGCCATCGTCAAGCTCTCGCGCCTGACCGGCTATAACCTCTGGGACTACTTCCAGCGCTGGGGTTGCATCACCGTCTGCGCCCTTGAGCAAGGCGACTACGGCATCCAGTGGTATGCCATGACTCCGGAGATGTATGAGGAATTCCGCGCCGACATGCAGGCCCTGGAGGATGCCGGCGAGCTCAAGCCTCTGCCCGAAGAGACCTTTGAGCAGATCTGTCGCTCACCCTATCCCTCCTTCCCGGTTCCCAACATCCCCAACGACCGCCCCATCACATACTCCGACCTCTAAATTTTGACACATCCAATGAACACCATAGATATAATCCGCAACTTCGCCATCGGCGCCCTGGCCCTCATCCCCATGAGCGCAATGGCACAGTTTCCGGCCGGTGCCACCGACAATATTGTCGACAACGACAGTCCCGTCAGCCTCCGCGCCAAAGTCCAGAGCGGCTCACGCTGGCGCGACGGCTATCTAATTGGCCATGGCGACAACACCGTGGCCGCCGTGGCCTCATCCGGGCTCAACGGCGACTCGGCCGTCTGGCTCGTATTCAACAACACAGAGCTCGGACGCACCTTCATCGTCAATTATGGTTCAGAGCGTTTCCTCGGCTCTGACGGATCCGAGGCCCGACTCTTCGACAATCCTCGGTCGCTGAGGCTCTTTTGCGACCCCGAAGATACTAAACGAGCGATAGCCGTTGATCGTACCAACGGCGGCACCCTGGGCCTCCCCATAGCCTTTGGAGGCACTAACCTCATCCTCGACACCGACTCCGCCAAAGCCATTCCAACCCTCTCGCTTGCCTCAAGCAGCCCCATTGCCGGAGTTGCCATCGACCCCGCCCGCGTCAAGAAGCTCCAAGAGAAGTGCTCCACCAAAGCCGTCACAGAAGGCGCCATGGCCTCTATGCAAGAGTTTGTTGATCAGAGTCGCGCCGCCGCGCAGGAGGGTATGGAGAGCTATGTAGGAGTGCCCCGCGTTGATCTCCTCGCTGAAGCCATCGCCCGCAAGGCCCCCCTGGACGAGCTTGAGGTCATCTACGACGATGCCCAAGCCTCAATCTACCCTCAGGCCGGCCACTACTACCGTCTGCGCAACATCTCGCGCCCCGACAACGGAGCTATGACTAACGTGCTCTCCATCATCGGCTCCGACACCAAGCACTTCCGTTGCTACAAGCTCGAAGCCCCCGCTCCCGGCGCCACCGGCAATCGCGCCGAAGATCTCTCGCTCTTCAGCTTCGACGCCGACCCGGCTGCCCCCAACATTGCCTTCATCAACCCCGCCGCCCATCGCGACATGTGGCTCAACAACTGGGGCAACACCTCCATCTCAGCCAAGTCGGCCGCCCATTCCTTCCTCCTTGAGAAGCGCGACGCCTCACCCTATCACTTCCGCCTTACGCGCACAGACAACGGCAACTATCTCACCATCTCCGGCGACCACATGCTCGTCAGCTACGGCCAGCAGGAAGAACCTGAATGGTTTTACCTTGAAGAGGTCACCGAGCTTCCCCTCACCCTCAGTGCCGAGGGCATAGCCTCCATCACCCTCCCTTGCCCCGTTGAGCTTCCCGCCGGGGTTGAGGCCTACATCGTCCCGACAGCCAACTCTACCGCTGTCCAGGTGATGAAGATAGGGTCAACCATCCCCGCCTACACCCCCGTGATTGTCAAGGGTGCCCCCGAGGCCGAGCTCACTCTCAAAGTGCTCCCGGGCGAGTATACCCTCACCGCCGAAAATCTCCTCGAAGGAGCCCTCATCAAGAGCGACCGCGCCGACCGTTACATAGCCGGCCTTGATGCCGACGGCGCCCTCTGCTTCAAGCGTGCTCGCAGCACAGTGAACGCCAATGAAGCCTACGTGGCCAACTCTCTCATCCACGCCACCCTCGACACTCTACCCACAACCACTGAGACCCTCGGCATCGAAGGAGTAGAGAGCGACAACAACGCAACAGCAACCCCCTCCGGTACATACGACCTGCAAGGTCGCCGCGTAGCCCGCCCCGCCAAGGGCTCGATCTACATCATCGACGGCCAAAAGACTCTCGTAAAGTAAGCAAACCTATTTCCCCTTTATTTCGTTCGGGCCTGTCCTGATGGACAGGCCCGCGCCTCATTCTATGAAAGGATTTACGCTGCCGCCATTGCAACATGAATTATTTTTTTTGGGGGGAGAGAATACACATCCCCCGCTTTTCCACTCTGAAAATCAATATATTGTTTTGAGACACATGGAATAGTTGCTATCTTTGCGGCATCGGATTTATCAATATCACATTTTCTTGAGATGATTACAGAAGCAATGATTCAACTGGTTGTGGTCCTGGCCGCGCTATATATGGGTTCACGCTACGGAAGTCTGGCGCTGGGAGCCATAGCGGGTATAGGTCTGGCCATACTCGTGCTGGGCTTCGGGATGGCACCCGGAGTTCCACCCACCGATGTAATCTACATTATCATAGCGGCAGTGACCTGTGCCGGAGCATTGCAAGCCTCAGGCGGGATGGAATGGATGATTCAGCTGGCCGAAAAGATGCTCAGGCGCCATCCGGGTCACATCACATTCCTTGCGCCGCTCTCCACCTTCTTGCTCACAGTGCTCGTCGGGACGGGACATGTCGTCTATACCCTCATGCCCATCATTGCCGACATTGCCTTGAAGCAAAAGATACGTCCTGAGAGGCCGTGTGCAATTGCAAGCATCGCCTCACAGCTCGGCATCACCTGCTCCCCAATAGCGGCAGCCGTAGTGGCCATGGTGTCGATAAGCAATCTCAACGGTTTTGACATCGCCATCCCCCATGTGCTTGCCGTCACTATCCCGGCCACACTCTGCGGGATGGCCATGGCAGCGGCGATAAGCTACAAGCGCGGGCCGGAGCTGGTTGACGACCCGGAATACCGCCGCCGTCTGGCCGACCCGGAGCTCCGCCGACAGATGGAAGAGGCCTCGGCTACAACACTCAATTCCATCATTCGTCCGGAGTCAAAGCGAGCTGTCTACATCTTCTTGGGCGCGCTGGCTGTGATAGTTGTCTATGCCTGTTTCCCCGCTTTACTCCCCTCTTTTGAAAAGGTTAGAGCCATTGCCGGGGCATCTTCGGTAAGTATAGGGGGCGCCGAGCTCTCTGCGGCACAGATAGCCGCCAGCGGGGTCATTATCCCGGGAGTCACTGAGACATATTCGTCTCATTTGTCAATGGGATTGGTGATCCAGATAGTGATGATTACAGCTGCCTCCCTCATATTTATGTTCTGCAAGTCGAGCCCTAAGAAGGCTGTGCAAGGGGCAGTGTGGCAAAACGGCATGACGGCCGTGGTGGCCATCTACGGTATAGCGTGGCTGGCCGATACCTATTTTGCCCACTGGATGCCGGCCATCAAAGACACACTCGGAGCGCTCCTGATGAGCTACAGCTGGCTGCTGGCTCTGGTGTTTTTCACCGTGTCAGTCCTGGTCAATTCCCAAGGGGCAGTAGTGGTGTCGATGGTGCCGATGGCATATGCCATGGGAGTACCCGGATGGGTGATCCTCGGGGTCTTTCCCAGTATCTACGGATACTTCTTCATTCCCACCTACCCCTCCGACATAGCCACAGTGAACTTTGACCGCACCGGCACCACCAAGATAGGCAAATATCTTCTCAACCACAGCTTTATGCTTCCTGGGATGGTGTGTGTCATCGTCTCTACGATCGTGAGCTACGTCATTGCATCACTCTTCTTTAAGTAATCTTCAAAAAATAACTTGGTAGGCTTTCTTGTCTTTTTTGGCATCTTTTTCAACTCAGTTTAGTCATGTAGCTCGCTACACTCCTGCCCTTTCGTTAAAAAATCTTCACAAAAAATCCTGCGAAATTCTTTACCAACTTATTTTTTTACGAATACTAAATGATTATTTACGCCTGCCGGGTGCAACTGTTCATCACGAAATTATGTAGACGTTTGGTGGATTTGGCCGGATTTCATTCCGTAACTTGGCTCTTGGAACATGGTCGATTACGGTTAGCAAATTTTTGTGTATCTTTGCCGACGTTATGATCAAAAGATATCTCAGCCGCCCCTCGGTGTGGGGCACCATAGTAGCCATAGCGGTGATAGCCGTAGTGGCCTTTGCCTATTTCTACCCGGAGGCATCGCAGGGCGACGTGCTCCGTCAGCATGACATGCAGCAGGGCGCAGCTATTGGCCATGAGGCACAGCTCTATGAGCAGGAGACAGGCCACGCGCCACGATGGACCAATGCGCTCTTCTCTGGGATGCCCACCTTCCAGATCTCCCCCTCCTATCCCTCCAATGCTCTCTTCTCATGGATCAACACGGTGATGGGCTTAGGGCTTCCCTCTCCATCCAATCTCCTGGCCATGATGATGATAGGATTCCTCATTCTGGGACTCTCGATGAAGATGCGCTGGTATGTGGCACTCCTTGGGGCCATTGCCTATGGTCTCTCGAGCTATTTTGTGATCATCATCGGTGCAGGCCACATCTGGAAATTTATCACCCTGGCCTACATCCCGCCCACCATTGCCGGCATCGTCTTGGCCTATCGCGGCAAGTATCTTGCCGGAGGTGCTTTGGCCGCACTTTTTGCCATGCTCCAGATTGCGGGCAATCATGTGCAGATGACTTATTACTTCCTCTTTGTCATCGCCGGCTTTGTCATCGTGGCGCTCATCGACGCCATCCGTCGCCATCAGATGCGCCGCTGGGCCATCGCCACCGCGTCGCTCGCCGTGGCCGCCATCCTCGCCGTCGGGGCCAACTCTCCCAGCCTCTACAACACATATGAATACTCAAAGGAGACCATGCGCGGCAATCACTCAGAGCTCACCGACCCCACGGCTCAGGCTAACGACCCCAACCGCACCGACGGTCTCAACCGCGACTATATCACCCAATATTCCTATGGCCGCTCCGAGACCTTCACTCTCCTCATCCCTGACGTTAAGGGAGGCGCCTCGATGCGTCCCGTCAAGGGCCAAAACCAGATGCTCACCTTGGCCGACCTACCCGAGGCCGGCGAGATGGCTGCCAAGGGGACCCTCGACCCTGCCGCACAGCAATATATCCAGTGGATTGGCCAGTATTTTGGCGAACCTGAGGGCACGAGCGGACCGGTGTATGTCGGCGCCCTCATCTGCGCCCTCTTCCTCTTGGGCTGCATCATCGTCAAGGGCCCGGCCAAGTGGATGCTCATCATTCTTACCATTCTCTCCATACTCCTCGCCTTGGGACGCAACTGCATGTGGCTCACCGACCTGATGATAGATCATATGCCCATGTACTCGCGCTTTCGTACACCCGAGTCAATCCTCGTCATAGCCGAGTTCACCATGCCGCTCATGGCCATGCTCGCCCTCCAGCGCTTCATCTCCCTGCCCTCCAAAGAGGCCTGGGAGAGGTATCGCAAGCCGCTCTTCATCTCCTTTGGTATCACCTTGGCGATATGCTTGGCCGGCATCTTCATCCCCGCCATCTTCGGCTCACCCGTCACCGACACTGACCGTCAGACCGACGCCTACCTCGCAGAGGCCTTGGCACAGCAGGGAGCCACTGCCGAGCAGGCCTATGCCCTCTCGCTATCCAATCCCACCGTATTTACCGCCGTGTCAGCCCTCAGAGAGGGAATGGTGAGGGCCGACTCGCTCCGCTCCTTCCTCATCGTAGCCGCCGGCCTTATTATCCTCTTCCTCTACGCCCGGCAGAAGATGACGGCCGCCTTAGCCGCCATCCTCGCCGCCATCGTGATCTTCGGCGACCTCTTCCTGGCCGACAAGCGCTATCTCTCGGGCGACGCCTTCGTGCCGCGCCTCGTGGCCGGCCCCGAGCCCTTCCCCCTCACGGCCACCGACCGTCAGATTATGGCCGACACCACAAGTCACTACCGCGTCATGGACATCCCACAATTCCAAGGCGCGGCACCCTCTTATCGCCACAAAGCCATCGGAGGATATCACGCCGCCAAGCTCACCCGCTATCAAGACCTTATTGATCGCCACTTAGGCCATTTCCAGCTTGGTGCCCCCACAGAGGCCGACTTCCGTGTCGTCGATATGCTCAACGGGCGATATTACATCACCCCAGAGGGAGAGGCCGTCTATAACCCCGATGCCCTCGGCAACGCCTGGTTTGTCTCCTCGCTCTCATATGTCGACGACGCCAATGCCGAGATGGAGGCCCTCAGCACACTCGATCCCGCCACAGAGGCCGTGGCCGACAAGCGCTTTGCCACAATCTTGGGCAATCCCGCCCCGGCCGACTCAACCGACAACATCCGCCTCACCACCTATGCCCCTGACCGCCTTACCTACTCAGCCACCACCGCCGGGGGGGCCCTGGCCGTCTTCTCCGAGGTGTTCTTCCCTTGGGGATGGCAAGCAACCATAGACGGCAACCCCGTGGAGATAGGCCGCGTCAACTACCTCCTCCGCGCCCTCCCCATCCCCGCAGGCCACCACACCATCGTGATGACCTTCGACCCCCAAAGCCTCCACACCACCGCCTCGCTGGCCACCATCTCAATCATCCTCATCTACCTGGCCCTTGCCGCCTCCCTCCTCCTCTGGGTCAAGGGCGTGGCCGCCAAACCCAAAGAAGAGGGAAAGACCGGGGAGGATTAATCTATGTCGGGGCTCATCAGCCGAGCATGGCGCCTGAGGGGCTTTGGGGTACACTCCCCCTTTGCCTACTCATATCTTCGCGACGTGATACGCCCGCGGACCGATGCCCGGTACTATGCCGAGGAGTCCATGAAAACGCCCCGCGAGCGCCTTCTCTATCGCATCATGGTGGAGGCCATCGGCCACCGTCCCACCCTCATAGCCACAGGCCCGGCTCAGACGGCTCAGCTCGAAGAGTATGCCTTGACCCGGAGACGCGGCGTGATCTTCATCCATCCGGGCAGGATGGCCATCTTCTGCCGCCGCGATATTCCCTTCCTACGCCTGGAGATCAACCTTCCGCGTCGCTGACATATGGACACACTCGCCATACTCCAATCCTTTGAAGACCACCTGCGCCTCGAGCGTGGCATGAGTCCCAACACCATTGAGGCCTATGTACGCGATGCCTCCAAGCTCCTCACCTATGCCGCTGAAGCCAACATGGACATGACCGACATCTCGCTCGATACCCTCCGGCAATTTGCCGCCGAAATCCACGACTTAGGTGTCACAGCTACTACCCAGGCCCGCATCATCTCAGGAATCAAGGCCCTCTTCCGCTTCCTCACTCTCGACGGCACCATTGAAGTCAATCCCGCCACGCTCCTTGAGACACCCTCCACCACCCGTCACCTCCCCGACACCCTCTCGCTGGAAGAGATCGACGCCATGGAGGCTGCCATCGACCTCTCCAAGCCCGAAGGGCAGCGCAATAGAGCCATCATAGAGACCCTATACTCATGCGGCCTGCGAGTGAGCGAGCTGATCAACCTCGAGATGAATAGAGTGTTTCTCGCCGAGGGCTATGTCATCGTCACCGGCAAGGGGAACAAAGAGCGCCTCGTGCCCATCTCCCCATCGGCCATTGCCGAGATAGAGGCTTATCTGCCTGACCGCGATGCCCTCCCCGCCATCAAAAAAGGCCACGAGGGAATCCTCTTTCTCAACCGCCGCGGGGGGCGCCTCTCCCGCGTCATGGTGTTTTACATCATTCGTGATGCCGCAGCCCTCGCGGGAATAACAAAGACCATCTCTCCCCACACACTCCGTCACTCCTTTGCCACCCACCTGCTCGAGGGTGGCGCCAACCTGCGCGCCATCCAACAGATGCTCGGCCACGAGAGCATAGCCACCACCGAGATCTACCTCCACCTTGACTCAAAGCTCCTGCGGCAAGACATCCTCAACTGCCATCCGCGTAATTGCCCTAAGCCGTCGGCATTCCAAGCGCAGCCATAAACCGCGCCACCGTCTCGGGCGAGCCCGTATATTTCCCTCGATCTTCGCTCAGCTTACACGTAGGGGAGTAAAACGGCCACTTCTCCGTGATCTTCACCTCAAGGAGCTTTATGACAATGTTCATGGGGCTGATGCCGGGAAAATCGTTGGTAAAGTGTGTGCCAATGCCAAAAGAGGGTATACACCTCCCGGACGCCCGGCGATTGAGCTCAATAGCCTCGTCGACATCAAGGCCATTGCTAAACACCACCTGCTTCGTGGCAGGGTCGATGCCCAGGCTCCGATACTTCTCAACGATGAGGTCGAGCTGCGCCAGATTGTCACCGCTGTCAACCCTCAGGCCCTTAAACATATTGGCAAAATCCTCCGAGAAATTGAGCGAGAAGATGCGCCAGCCGTAGGTGTCGTAGAGAAAGGTGCCGAGCGCGCCGCGATAAGTGCCGCTCCATATCTTCATGGCCAAGTGATTGGCCATCAACGGGCCATACATTCCGGCAATGGCACACACCAGCTCGTGGGCCATTGTTCCCACCGGCACCAAATTATACTTCATGGCCAGATAGACATTGCTCGTGCCGATGAAGCGCCCCGGCCCCTGAGCGCCACACCCCTTCATGGCCGCCACAGCCGTCTCCTGCGCGCGAAACGACGCCCGTCGCCTCGTGCCAAAGTCGCTGAATGTGCAGCCGGCCTCAATCAGGCGCGTCGCCTTATCGGCGCTCCTCACCGCAAAATCGTCATAGTCCATCACGACATCGAGCCCCGTTGCCATATAATACAGCTCCGAGACAATAGCCAAGAGCTTTACCTCCAGAAGGATAGTGTCACTCCATGGTCCCTCAATCTCAATCTGAAGCCGTCCGTCATCATCTTGCCAGGCCTTGACCCAACGGCTATCATAGCGAAAACCCTTGAGATAGCTCATAAACCACGACGGGATATAGTTGCAGCGGCTGCGCATAAAGTCCACCTCCTCATCCGTGATGGCCAGGCTTTCAAGCATCCTCACCTGCTCCATGACCAGCTCGGCAAAGCCCGGCGGATAGACCTTAGCGTCGCGGTCGGTGAAGCGATACTTCACCATTGTCCGCGGATAATTGTCGATCACAGCACAGCACATAGTATACTTATACAGGTCGTCGTCGGTGAAATGGGTGATAATCTGTCGCATAAAAAGGAGATAAAAGGGGACACAAGACATAACGCCACGCCCGCCCCCATTGTTCTCACTCGCCTCTACTGAAAAGCTTCTGAAAATCTTTGGCGAATGACCAAATCTTCTTGCCCATTTTAAGAAAGCGAATATCTACAATATGGATTTTGAGGAATTCCTTGACGTAACAGATCCGGGTCAAGACGACTTTATATTCCTCGACCCCCCATACGATAGTGAGTTCAGCACTTATGCGCAAAATGCCTTCACTCGTGACGATCAAGAGAGGTTAGCGAACTACTTGCTCACAAAATGTCGCGCTAAATGGATGATGATTATTAAAAACACCGACTTTATATATAATCTCTATAATCAATAGTTCGGTAAAAAATTCATAAATATGCGACAAAAAGCAGCGGCCAAGCG
>JAMPIE010000025.1 GCA_023663135.1 Alloprevotella sp. | reverse complement strand
CGCAGTGGATGGCCTCCGGCCATCTGTCGCGGTGGGGGTCGGACGGGTCGTGGCGAGGCAGGGTCGCGGTGTGTGCAACCCCACCGGGGTTGGCCGGGGTAGCGGGGTGCGTCGGGCCGGGGGAATTGGGGCGGGACGTGGTAGGGTCGATTTGGGGGAATTGGGGAGGGTGGTGGTGGGGGTGTCGATTTGTCAAGTTGATAAGTTGTCAAATTGATTGGTTTTTTTTGCATGAACAAAAAAAAGTCATTAACTTTGTCGGCGCAGACCGCAACGCAGAAGTCCAGTCATGGGCGATGCGGGAGGGTCGGCAGACATAAAAAAGCGTTTATCCGCGCTGATTCTTGACGTTCTGAAATTCTCGCAAGATTTCGTTCTTATGTCAAGGGTTGAGCAACGGTAGATGCCCGTGGATATGTAATTTTCGTAGATTCGACAGGAAGCCTTGTGAAAGGTAAGGTCGGACGCTAATGTTACATATACAAGCGTGGGCTTCTGCGTTGCCGTCCGACATAAGAAGGGCAATGCGAGAAGCCTCAGAACGTAGGACGGTAACAGATACAGATTCCTACGCTTTTTGTTTTTTACGCCGGACAGGGGAATCTTCCGACATACATATCACCATTCCATCTCAGTCCAATCATTATGCGTAAATTCATACTTGGGTTATTAGCCTTATTCGCATTATCCACAACCATCCACGCCGACGGCCAAATTACCAAGGAGCAGCGCAGGGAGCGTCAGGAACTTGCAAAAGCGTCCAAGAAGGAGCTTAACGCCAAAGCCACCAAGGCTGCACGCAAGGAGGCAAAGCGGCTGTCAAAGGAGGGTTGGAAGACAGCTCCGGGAGCCCTGCCGCTCGACAAGCAGGTCGACAAGGCTTTCCTGATGCAGATGGAATATGACTCCGATGGCTTCCCCGCCTATATCATGGCAGAGGGCATGAGCACCGGCGGCAACTATGATGCCGCCAAGATGCAGGCCCTTGAGCTCGCCAAGCAAAATCTCGCGGGACAGATCCAGACCGAAGTGACAGCCTTGATAGAAAACACCGTGGCTAACGAACAGATGGATCAGAGCCAGGCCGCGTCTGTCACCCGCAGTGTCATGGCAGCCAAAAACCTCATCTCGCAGAGCATAGGCCGTGTCATCCCGGTGGTGGAGACCTACCGAGTGGTCGGCGGAAACAACCGTGAAGTGCTTGTCCGCATTGCCTACTCGCAAGAGATGGCCAAGGCCGCAGCCATCAATGCTGTCAAGAAAGACCTTGAAACGCGTGGCGACTCATTGCATAATAAACTTGATGCACTTCTTGGCTGGTAAACAATATGTTTGCAAGAGAGTTATATATGTTTCTGGCCATAATCTTACCGGCATTCCCATCGGAGGCACATAAGCCGCAGAAAGTCACTGCGACATACACTTACTATGCCCCCGAGACAATGTCGGTCGAGGAAGCGAAGCGAATAGCGCTCGACCGAGCCAAAATCCAGGCAATAGCCGACGAATATGGCACCATGGTCAGCCAATCCACCTCGACCCATATCTCCAGCGTCAACGGACAGACCGACACTCACTTCTTTTCACTCGGCGGCTCTGACGTGAAGGGAGAATGGCTCGAGACCATCGGCACACCTGATTACGACATATCCTATGCTGAGAATATGCTTGTCGTGGAAGTCGTCGTTGAGGGTCGTGTCATCCCCTTGTTAGACAACAGGATACCTCTCATGACAAAAATATTACGGAATGGGGTTGAAGACCGTAACGAAGACGACACCTTCCATGATGGGGATGAATTGTTTTTGTCATTCCAGTCTCCTGTCACAGGCTCGATTCTCGTATACCTCCTTGATTTCACATCTGATGCGGCGTATTGTCTTTTGCCTTACAGTTTGATGTCCACTCCTTCGTTGCCGATAGAGGCAGACAGACAATATATCTTTTTTTCAGAGAAATATGCTCCGAGGGATAAGGCGCAACGAGTTGATGAGTACGTGATGACTTGTAACAGTCCTTCCGGCGTAGATCATAATGAAATAGTAATCTTATTTTCAACGGATCAATTGATAAAAGAGAATACGACACGCACATCGGCCGAACTGCCGAGGGAGATGGCTCTTTCGGATTTTGAGAAATTCAGAGCCGGCATTCGCAGCAAATCGCACAATATCCAAATAATCCATAAACCAATCATCATCAAAAAGTAGCATGAAAAAAATTTTGTTCGTGTTAACGTTGCTGGCACTTTATGTCCTGCCGGCAATGGCTGGCGATAATATAAAGACCAATTATCGCACAGCCCTGGTAATGGCTTACTCTCAAGCCAACAGTGTCTATGAAGACGACAACCTTAAGCTTGAAATCTACAACGAGCAGCTTTGGGCCACCAACAAGACCAACCGAGCCATCTTTATCGACCTCTCCCAGTGTTTCCTAATTCATAATGGGTCATCCTATCCAATGTTTGATTCCGCTCATCAAAATGAGCAAAATGCTTCTAAGAAAAATGTCTCCACATCTATTGAAGACTATGTGTCTATTGCTCCTTCGGTGGGTGTAAAACAAAACGAGACAAAAGTATGTAATCTTGCGAGCAACAAACTCTTCGGCAGATATACAACGACAGAAACCCCGGGAGGAAAATTTACCGACTATGACGAGCGTTTATTAACTCTTATCAACGATCTTGTCAACGAATCACTTGAGGCTGACCCTAAAGGGAAAAATTATCTTGGCACCGCATACCGTCACCTCACAGAGGATGAAAGTATTAACAATATTGGAGCATCAATCGCCTATGCCTTCAATAAAAAAGCTGAGGAATGGACTCCAGTGACCATATCCACATGGGTGAGCGATGTGTACCTTGCTCCCTATTATGTGGAGATGCCCCCTGAATTCAAGGATGAGGATAGGATAGGCTTTGGCGTTAAAAAGACTGAAGCCGCAAAGATCTGTATCAAGGCTGACTCGCCGTTTGAATTTGCACAAGACCGCTCTCCATTGCTTGTCTGCGACTGGGTAGGCGACTTCAAAACGGGCACGTTTGAACTCTTACCCACATGGATATCAAAGGTGAAGGGTCTTAATTTTGGAAAACTTTTCGTTGGACTGGCCACCGGAGGCCTTGCCTTCTTAGCGATGGATCTTAATCAAACTTATTACAAGAAAGAAATCAACTTTGTGGGTCAGGATGCCAATTGGGGCAAAATGTCATACATGACCAATCGAGACCTCTCAAAATTTAACAACAAGAGATAATCAATAAGTGGTAAGATGTGGGTGCTGATGACAATAGTTCTCATTAGCACCCACTATGTCAGCCAAATGATACGAATTCTGTTCTTAGGTCTATGCTTGATTGGTTCACAATTGGTGAATGCCCATATAGTGAGCCAGAATGTCGGAAAAGCACTTGATATTCTCCGACATGGCCAGGTAGAAAATGCTCTGCAACAAATCAAGCATTATGCCGCCGTCAATGACGTGTCGGCCCAATACTATCTCGGACAATGCTATGAATTAGGGCTCGGAATGAAGGCAGATGCTTCGGAGGCCTTTAAGATGTATAGGCGAGCCGCTGAAAGAGGCTTTCCCCCGGCGATGAAGGCTTTGGCTCGGTGTTATTCCGACGGTATCGGTATAGAATGCAATTCAACCAAAGCTCAAGAATGGTTTACCAGATATGATAAGCGTAAAGACACCAGCTCGATAAAAGATATTGTCGACATCTACAATGAGGGTGTGGCATTAGTCGCGAACGGAACACCTTCAGAAAACCATCAATGGGCGAAGCATGATCAACATAAGGCTTCGATAAACTCTGCGCATATCCCCCCGGTATACGATCAACCGCAGACGCCTCCAGTTACAACGCCTCTTGCCGATCAAGAACAGAGGCCGGCTGTCAAGGTCTCCGACGTAGACATAGACATCCCCTCTTCAGGCTTGGACAATCAGAACCTTTTCGCTCTTATTATCGCGAATGAGAATTATCAGGATGTAGCTGCTGTTCCTAATGCCATAAACGATGGGGAAATTTTGGCACGATATTGCCAAAAGACCCTTGGGATTCCGGAAACAAACGTACATTTGATAAAGGATGCAACCCTCAACAACATCCGCCGGGAGATGAATTTGATGAGTAAAATAGCCGAAGCATACAAGGGCGAGGCATCGTTTCTGATTTATTATGCCGGACATGGTATTCCCGACGAAGAGACTCGGAAGTCATATATAATGCCGGTCGATGGTTTCATAGCCGACTTGTCGACCTGTATCAGTCTGTCGGATCTTTATGACATTCTCTCTAATATGACGTCGCAGAAGACAATGGTCATACTCGATGCCTGTTTCAGCGGAGCATCCCGCAGCGACGAAATGCTCTTTTCGGCTCGTGGCGTGGCCATAAAGTCGAAGCCCGGAATCCCAAAGGGGAATATGCTTGTCATCTCCTCGGCATCCTGCGACGAGACAGCCTATCCTTTCAAGGAGCAAAATCACGGACTCTTCACTTATTTCTTACTAAAGAAACTGAAGGAGACCAAGGGCAACATTACATTAGGCTCGCTGATGGACTATGTGAAAGAAAATGTCGGCCGCAAGTCAATTGTTGTCAACGGCAAGCCACAGACTCCCAGTGTGATAGCCTCTTATGATATTATGTCTGAATGGGCTACATGGAAACTTTACTAATTAAAATATTTCATTAATAAGTTAATATTGATAATGAAAACATTGATTTATCTGACAGTTGTTTTAACAATTATTATAATAACAACAACATCGGCTATTAAAGTAAAATACACAGAGAAAATTGATCCCTATTACTTTAAGATTGAAGGTGTAGAAACAGGAAACGGAGTTACAACTTTCAAGTTGAAAGTTTGGCAAGAAGGAATGCGCACCGTAAAAATCGTATTAGACGAAACTCCATATCTTTTCCTTGATGGATACGAAGAAGGGATACCCGGAGATGTGGTCAAATGGGGTAAACAACAAAACATTTCATCCGCGCCAAAAGTGGTTGGGGAGAAGCCCGTAAAATTTGAAGTCATTTTCCCTGACACCATAATCTTATTCTCATCCAAGTTTGACTTAAAGTTAGGATATGTCGTAGGTAGAGATACATCGGAACTCATATTGAGGGATGTCCCTGTAAAACAGAAAAATACTATGTTTTAAGCTGAAGTCAAATTATAGACTCCAGTTATCGTTAATTCAAATTCGCTTTCGGATGATTGGAAATCGTGGAGATTCGCCCAATGAATAAGTTACGATTCCTTATTTCTCTTGGTCTGTACGCTCTGACAAGTCAAGCACAGAATCCATCTGAAATATATGACTCATACCGAAAGCAGGTAATGGCTGAGTATGGGTCGTTTAGGGAGGAGTGTAATCGGGCATATGCGGACGGGATGGGAGTGGATGGAGGGGCGGGGGGCGTTTCCTGTGCCTCGGGATTGGCACGTGGCACCGCGCCCATATGATCGGGAAAGTCAGCCGCGGCCTGTCATCGTCTCCCCACAGCCACAGGCAAATCCAGCCCCCTCACCCCGGCCGATGCCCAAAGAGCCCGTCAGAGAGAAGCCATTGGCACCAACCGAGATTGTCGACGTGGCTTTCTATGGCCTGACGTGTCAGATAAGAGTGCCAGACGAGGCTTGCCCGGCATTGGGGAAGGCGTCAGCGGGGAGCATTGCCGACCGGTGGGAACTTCTCTCCGGCCTGGAGGGGCTTGAAAACACGATACGCGACTGTCTGGAGACCCGTATCCGCTACGGGCTTTGTGACTGGGCCTATCTACAGTTGCTCGATGCGATAGGCAGCAAAGAGTGTGGCGACAGGGGAGCTTCACGGATGCTCACGGCTTGGCTCTTTTGTCAGAGCGGTTATGCTATTAGGCTCGGTCTGCGGGATGATAGCGTCGTCCTGCTATTTGGCACACGTCATCAGATCTATGGGCGGAGTTATTTTCCAATCGATGGCCTGAATTATTATCCTTACGCGGAAGATATAACAGACGATCTATGTGTAAGCACCGCAACGTTTGATGGCGAGCAGCCGCTTTCGCTCGCCATCGGCACTCGTCAGGATCTTGGCGAGGGATATTCAGAGGCTCGACGTATCACCGTGTCACATCCGCCTGTGTCGGCTGAAAGCCGGGTGTCAACAGACCTGATTCGATTCTATGATACATATCCGGCATCGATGCTTGACGATGATCCTCTGACACGTTGGGCGCTGTATGCCGACACACCTGCATCCTCGGGTATGACAGACGGGCTCTATCCTCAGCTACGGTCTGCGATAGCGGGAATGTCGGGGAAAGAGGCCGCAGGCTCACTTCTATACTGGATGCAGGTGGGATTTGAATATGAGTATGATGATGAGGTGTGGGGGCATGACCGCGCATTCTTTGCCGAGGAGACGCTCTATTATCCCTATGCGGACTGCGAGGACCGGGCAATATTGTTTTCCCGGTTGGTCAGGGACTTGACGGGGCTTGACGTTGCGCTTATCTATTATCCGGGACATCTCGCTACGGCAGTGGCTTTTGACGAGGAGGTGGAGGGGGATGCCATGGAATTAGGAGGGCGTCGGTTTGTTGTCTGTGACCCGACATATATCGGTGCACCGGTAGGGGCGCAGATGCCGGGACTTGAGTATGAAAAAGCCCGAGCTATCGTGTTGAGGAGTGAGGAGTGAGGAGTGAGGGGTGAGGAGTGAGGCAGGATTTTTATATGCAGGGGATTATCCAGGGGTATCCAGTCGGGGCGGGGAGCATGCTGGTTGACGTGGTTACGTTATGGGGGATGGCCTACGGCCATCTGTCGCGGCGGGGGTCGAGTCGCAGTGGGGTTGATTTGTCAAGGGAGAGTGAAAATATGTGAATTTGGATGCTGATGGCTGACATTATTTTGGCATACTCGCTTCAAGGTGTTATCTTTGCAGAGATGATGACCTTGTGGGGTCGTCACTAATCTGTCTAAAATCCATCACTTGACATGAATATATCATCTTTTGGGCGCGCGGCTATGGCGCTGACAGCCATTGCGCTGCCCGTGACCGGCGCGCTCGCGTGCTCAGACCTTATCGTGGGCAAGAAGGCCTCGACTGACGGCTCTGTCCTTGTCTCTTACGCAGCCGACTCCCACACCCTTTATGGCGAGCTCTATAACCAGCCTGCCGCAGACCATGCTCCGGGGGCGATGCGCACCGTCACCGAGTGGGACACCGGTAAGTACTTAGGCGAGATACCGGAGATTGCCCATACATTTACCACTTATGGCAACATGAACGAGCATGGATTGACGATTTCGGAATCGACATGGGGCGGGCGCCATGAGCTCAATGGCTCGGGCCTCATCGACTATGGGTCGCTTATCTATATCACGCTCCAGAGGGCCAAGACAGCCGAGGCAGCTCTTGACACCATGATAAGCCTCGTTGACCGTTATGGCTACTATTCCTCAGGCGAGAGCTTCACAATTGCTGATGCCAATGAGGCATGGATAATGGAGCTTATCGGTAAGGGAAAGAAAGATAAAGGCGCAGTGTGGGTGGCTCGCCGTATACCTGATGACTGCATCTCGGGCCACGCCAATCATGCCCGTATCCACCAATTTCCTCAAGACGACCCTGACAATACCCGCTTCTCCCCAGATGTGATTTCCTTCGCTCGCGAGATGGGTTATTATCCCAAGGACGCTTCCGACAAAGACTTTAGCTTCTCACTGGCCTATGCCGGCAAAGACAGCGGGTCGCTGCGCGGATGTGACGCTCGCGTATGGGCATGGTTTAACAAGCATGCCGATGGGATGGGTGAGTATCTCCCATGGATTACCGACGGCGACGAGAGTGCCGTGATGCCGCTATGGGTGAAGCCCTCCAAGGCCGTGAGTCTCAGTGACGTGCAGTGGATGATGCGCGACCACTTTGAGGGTACACCCTTTGACATGACCACCGACATAGGCGCGGGTCCCTACCATGTGCCTTATCGCTGGCGCCCCATGGAGTTTGAAGTCGACTCAGTGGCCTATCTCCATGAGCGCGCCATAGCCACTCAGCAGACCGGCTTCTCCTTCGTAAGCCAGATGCGCTCCGACGTCCCTCAAGCCATGAAGGGAATCCTTTGGTTTGGCTGCGACGATGCCAACACCTGCGTCTATGTCCCCATCTATTGCGGCATCACCGAGGTGCCCCACGCATTTGCCGTGGGCAATGGCGACCTTTACAACGTATCGTGGGACGCCAACTTCTGGGTGAACACCTATGTGGCCAATCAAGCATATCACCGCTATGACCGCATGATACCCGACATCCGCCGCGTGCAAGGCTCGCTGGAGAGCGCCATGCAGGCAGAGGCCGACTCGCTCGTGGCTGTCGTGGCATCCATGCCCCACTCCGAAGCACAGGCTCTGCTGACCGCCCGCTCCAAGTATTGGGCCACCAAGGCCACGGCTGACTATAAAGCCCTCGGCGACTTTCTCTTAGTGAAATTCTCTGACGGCAACATCAAGCGCCAGAATGAAGATGGCACGTTTAAGCGCACCGAGACAGGCATGCCTGTCTCGCCCGAATATGGCGGCTATGACGACCGCTATTTCCGATCCATCGTTGCCGACCCTGAACGCCGCGAGCACCTCCGTGTAAAGCAATTCTGATTTTGAGAAGCCATGCGCGAAGAAAAGATCATCACCCCTGTGACATATGCCACCCTCAGCGAGCTCTCCAATCCCGAGCGGGAGCTCGCCGAGATGGCTATTGAGGCCACCTCGAGGGCCTATGCCCCTTACAGTCACTTTCATGTCGGGGCCGCCATTCGTTTAGAGGGAGGCGAGATAGTGACCGGAGCCAACCAGGAAAATGCCGCCTTCCCCTCCGGCACGTGTGCCGAGCGAACCGCCTGCTATTATGCCCATGCCGCCCATCCCGGCAAGAAGTTTGAGGCTATAGCCATTGCGGCTCGCAACTCAAGCGGCGAGCTCACGCCGACGCCCACCGCCCCTTGCGGCGCCTGTCGCCAGGCCCTTCTCGAATATGAGACCTTGGCCGGAAGGCCCGTCAGAGTGCTCCTCGTGGCCGCCAACGAAGTGGCCATCCTCCCCTCCGTGGCCTCAACCCTTCCCCTCGCCTTCACCAAATTCTAACCGTTGTTTTGGAATAGGCGCGGGAGAGTAAAATATTATATGTCAACGGAAGAGACGACGGTGGGCTCGGTGAAGGTGGATATGACCACCGGGCCGCTTCTGAAGAAGATAGTGGCATTTGCGATGCCACTTATTGCCGGAGGGATGCTCCAGCAGTCGTTCAACACCATCGATGTGGTGGTGGTCGGGCGCTGGTGTGGCCATCAGGCACTTGCGGCTGTGGGGAGCAACGGGATGATTATTACTATGATAATCAATCTGTTTATAGGCCTATCGATAGGCGCCAATGTGGTTATTTCCCACTATATCGGTCGGCGCGACGAGGAGGGAATAAGGCGTTCTGTGGCCACAGTCGGGCTTTTAGCCGTCATTACCGGGATGTTCTTGACCGTAGTGGGAGTGTTGGCAGCACGACCGCTGCTTGAGATAGCCTCGACGCCCGATGATGTCGTAGGGCTCGCCACCATCTATCTGCGCATCTTCTTTTTTGGGATGCCATTTATCATGGCATTTAACTTCGGCGCGGCCATATTGCGATCGCTGGGCGACACCAAGACACCCTTCTATGCTCTGATAGCCGGAGGATTGGTGAACGCCGGGCTCAATCTTCTTCTTGTCTTGGTGTTTGGGCTGGGCGTTGCGGGGGTGGCCATAGCAACGGTGGTGAGCAATGTTGTGAGCTCGACTATCATAGTAGCCTTGTTGCTTCGTCAGTCGGGGCCCTTCCGGCTGGTTGCAGCGCAGATGAGGCTCTACTCATCGCAGCTTGGCAAGATACTCCGCATCGGACTTCCGGCCGGACTCCAGGGGGTGGTTTTTGCGCTATCAAATTTCTTTATACTTGGGAATATCAACCTTTTTGGAGCAGAGGCCTCGGCGGGGTCGGCCGCCGCTCTCAACTTTGAGTATTATTGTTATTTTGTGATAAACTCATGCGTGCAGGCGGCAGTGTCGTTTATGAGTGTCAATTACGCGGCGGGCAAGTATGACCGCTGCCGGCGAGTGTTTTGGATATGTATGGCTGTGAGCGTCGTGGGATGTGGAGCGCTTAACGTGTTGCTTGTGGCGCTGAAAGAGCCGGTAGTGGCGATGTTTACCCAGTCGGCAGAGGTGGCGCGATATGGTTATATAAGGATGGAGGTTGTCCTTCTATTGCAATTCATGGCATCGAGCTATGAGATAGCCGGAGGTTCGCTACGAGGGCTTGGCTATTCGCTCACACCGGCGGTGTTGACCATCTTTGGCACATGTCTGCTGCGCATCCTGTGGGTCCACACCGTGAGCGCCGATGCCACTGACTTTTCACTCTTGATGAGCGTATATCCTGTGACCTGGACGGTGACGGGGCTTGCCGTGCTTACGGCCTGGTTTGTCGTGGCGCGGCGGGTGCTTCGCCCTGCAAGCTGACCAAACAAATTCCCCCAACATGTTGTTAAAAAGGCATAGCTCCCAAATGTCGGGACGCCATGCCTTTTGCCATTCATCTTAATCCAAAGACACACAACCATCGCCGAGCCATGTCGCGCACATTATGCCTCACAGTATTGTCATTGCTCCTCGCCGCTTTCACGGCGAGAGCGGCAGACACTCTTTCTGTGGCGGCAGACAGCCTTGAGATTCCCTCCGAGGCTCTCAACCTCGATCATCGTCCGCTCAATGGGCGTAAGCTCACACTCTACGACTATCCGTATTCGCGGACACGATCGATGCCTAATTGGCGTCGACTGTGGGTCAATACCGGGGTGCTCGTCGGCGGAGGGGTGACCACGATGGTGATTCTTGAGAGTCTGCCCGACGGGGCCACCGCCTGGAGTCGCGCCGAGCGCCGTAAGGTGCCCCTGTTTCGCCGGTGGGTCAATCATGTCAAGGCGGGCCCGGTGTGGGACCACGACGACTTTATTTTCAACTATGTGTTACATCCCTATGGGGGTGCGGCCTATTATATGAGTGCGCGCTCATGTGGTTTTAACGCATGGGGGTCGTTTCTCTATGGCTTTGCCATCTCAACCCTTTTCTGGGAATATGGCTTTGAGGCCTTCAATGAGATACCGTCGGTCCAAGACCTGGTGATAACGCCGGTGGTGGGCGCGGTGATGGGCGAGTGTTTTTACCGCGCCAAACGGTCGATTGTCGGTCATGGCTATGAATTGCTCGGGTCACCAGTGTTGGGCTATATAGCCGCCTTTTTCCTTGACCCGGTCAATGAGGCAGTGGGCTATTTCCGCAAGGAGCAATATCATGTCCATCAGCGCTATGAGCATCAGCGCCGAGGCCCTGAGCCTGAAATTTCTTCGGGCTTGTGGGTTGACCCCGGGGGTGTCAATCCCGGTGCCGGATTGACTCTTACTTTCAATTTTTAGAACGTATGACTTCAGTATAATTTATTTAGGTATGAACAAGAGAATGCTTTATACAATGGCCTTATGGGGATACCTTGGGTTGACGGCTGCCAGTGCCGGGCCAGTAGAGAAGATGCCTTATGGCGATTTTGAACAGTGGACCAAGCGGCTTATCAATGAGAGCGTAGTAATTGGCGGCGACCAAAAGACGGTCTATGCCATAGGCCCGGACAAGACGGTGGAGGGAAACAAACCTTATCATCCGGCCGGAGTGCCATGGGCCACGAGTAATGTTTATGCCAAAGTCTCGGGTGTCACCAAGGGGAGCAATGCCGTCTATCCGTTCCAGCGCACGGCCGGCAACCGATGCGCCAAGCTGTGCACGCAGTTTGAACGGGTAAAGGTGTTGGGGCTGATCAATATGGATGTGATGGTGGCCGGGTCGATTTTCTTAGGTAAGATGATAGAGCCGGTGACCGGTACGAAGAATCCTTATTCGAAGATGGAGATGGGAGTGCCGTTTACCAAGCGTCCATCGGCCCTGGTGTTTGACTATATGCTTGACATGCCCGCGGGGGCCGACACTCGCGTCAAGGCCACCGGCTTTGGAGGGAAGAAGACACTGCCCGGAAGCGACGAGGCTGTGGCCTTTATCATTCTCCAACGTCGCTGGGAAGATGCTGATGGAAATCTCCATGCCACACGAGTGGCCACCGGAGCAGAGCTTTTCAGCAAGGGATGCCATTGGGTCGATGGGCATAAGGTGGCTCTCCATTATGGCGACACGAGTAACAATGCGGCCGTGAAATGGTTACCTCTGCGAAGCGATAAATCCACAGCCTATTATGCTCGCAACTCGAAGGGGAAGATGGTGCCGGTGATAGAGGAGCGTTATGACAGCGCGGATGCAACACCGACACATATGATAGTGATGTTTAGCTCGGGCAACGGCGAGCCTTATGTGGGCACACCCGGATTGACCTTTTATGTCGATAATGTAGCCTTAGCTTATTGAGTCTGGGCCTTGGTCAAGAGAGCGCGTTGGCGGCTGACGAGCAGGAAGAAGAGGATAGCGAGAACTGCAAGGAGGAAGATGGCCACCGTGACAATTACCGTGATTACCAGGCGATAATGGGCGTCGCTCTCCTGGAGAGCTTTCTTGACATCGTCGAGACGCTCTTGAGAGGTGGCGTTGACATCGAGGAGGAGCTGAAGCTCGCGGATTTTGTCGGTGCGCTTTGCGTTGAGGCTGTTTTCGAGCGAGGCTATATATTCGGTACGAGCTTCGGCAAGGATGGTGCGATCGCCGGTTGCTTCAGCGCTTTCGATGAGCATCTTGAGCATCTGGAGCTTGTAGTTGCGGTTTCCCTCATTTTTGAGAGCCTCACGGATTGCCACAATAGCTTCAGGATAGCGTTTCTTGGCCACGAGATAATAAGACTTGGCTCGAAGGACATGGCGGAACTCTTGGCTGAGCTCGGGGTCGTTCTCGGTGAGGCGACACATGCGGGAGTATACGCTGTCAACCTCTTCCTCGGAGAGAGCTTGATAGTTGACGAGCATTCTTCTCAGGGCCAGGTATTCATTGTTTTTGTAGCTTGCGAAGATGTGTCCTTGCTGTAGGCTTCGACTCTTGAGTTCGTCGACAATTTGGAGGTATTGCCGATTGGCCTCCACGGCTTTCCCATGGTCGCCCATGATGGTGTATATAAGCGATGCTTGAGTGGCATAGAGAGAGGTGAGGGGGCCGTTGTCGCCGGGGAGCTGGCGGACGAGAACGGATAGACGGTCCATGTAGTCGCTGTATAGGTCGCCGCCTACAGTCATGCCGAGAGCCATAGTTAGCTTGTAGAGAGGGAGGATGCGCTCGTAGAGGCCCTTGGTGGGGTCGTCTTCATACTCTTCGATGAGGCGGTGGAGCACCTTTACGCGCTCGGTCTCGTTCATGGTGGAGAGGTCGCCAAGGAGCTTTCTCACTTCGATGAATATTAGGGTCTCTCGCTGATTATCGCTTACGGGAACACGCTCAACGAGGCGCTTGAGCGAGTCGACAAGGATGGTGTTGGTGTCGTTTTTGTTGATTACTTTTCGTATTACGTCGAGCTCGGTGTCATAGTCCATCACACGGCTGGCGATGTGGATAAGGGGCTCGGAATAGACACCGGCATCGTTGCGGAGCGAGATGTCGAAGAGGTTGAAGAGGATGGTGACGCTGTCTTTGGGATTTCGAGCCTCGGCGAGCTTCTTTTGCCATCGCTTCATGTCGTCGACGTTAATGACGTCGGCACTGGCGGGGATTGACAAGAGCAGGGTCAGCAGCATGAGGGCGGCCGACATCAAGCCCTTGGTGTGGGCAAATGGCTGTAGGAGTGTATGTAAGGTCATGTTGATTGGTCGTGCTGAATATTGGGGGATGAAGTGCGGTGATGCGTTTACCCCTGTATGGAAATCCGATTAGGCTACAAATTTAACTATTAATTTTGGAGAAAGGGTTATATTTGTGATAAATTTATTGCCTCAACCACCACCTATATTGATATATGGCTGATATAACGCTATATAAGCTGCCTATGCTCACTGAGCCGGTCATTCGCCTCTATCTGGAGGCTTTTCCGCCGGAGGAGCGACGTCCGGTCCATCTGCTTTCGCGTCTCGTAGAGGATGCCACGAGCCCCATGACGCTTTGGAATATAGCCAGTAGCGAGGGGAGGAGCGTGGGATTTCTGACCCTTTGGCGTCTCCCTTCGGGGATGACATACATAGAGCATTTTGCCGTCAATCCTGCGGCGCGAGGGGAGGGGATAGGTGCACGTGTGTTGTCGCGATTAGACGAGCTTACGGGATGTGGCCCGGTGGTGATTGAGGTGGAGCGACCCATCGATGAGATGGCTCGGCGTCGCATAGGTTTTTACGAGCGCTCGGGCTTTGTGGTCCACGAGGGTTATGACTACGCTCAGCCTCCTTATTCGAGAGCTTTGCCAGAGGTCGGGATGCTGCTGATGACGCGCGGGCAGATAGGGGAACGCCCGATAGAGGATATTGGACAGGAGCTGCGCCGGATTGTTTATCTTAATCCCGACGATCGGCCATGCGGAGCTTAATACTGCTTGTTGTAGCGGCTGTGGCGACTGCCATGGTGGGCTGTGGAGGAGATGAGACCAAGAGAGACGGGAGGATAGATGTGGTGGTGAGCATCGAGCCCCAGCGCGCCATTTTGGAGGCTGTTGGGGGCGACCGTGTGGCGGTGACCACGTTGCTCTCCAACGGCTCCGATCCGGAGACCTTTGACCCGACGATGGCGTCGATGATGAGAGTCGAGAGGGCGCGGGCGTGGATGATGGTGGGGCATATGGCTTTTGAGGAGGAGCTTGTTCATCGCTTAGAAGAGGGCAGTAGACATCCTCTAATGGTTGACACGTCGGAGGGGGTGAAGCTCATCACAGGCTCGCATGGCGATGGTTGTGGACACGGCCATGACGATGACCATGACGATGACGATGACCATGGCCATCACCACGACGAAGACCCTCACACATGGGGCTCGGTGGCCAATCTTAAGATTATGGGACATAATATGCTCCTGGCGCTCAATGCTCTTAGTCCGGGCGACTCGGCCTATTTCAACGCTCGCTATCAACGACTGGCGCAGACGCTCGACTCGATTGATGCCGACTATGCCGAGAGACTCACGCCGGTGGAGGGGCGAGCTTTTATGGTGTGGCATCCGTCGCTGAGCTATTTTGCGCGCGACTATGGGTTGACACAGCTATCGGTGACGGCCGACCATCGCGAGGTGTCGCTCCTGGAGCTTCAGGAAGTAATTGACCACGCCGTCAAACACGGCGCCGACCTTTTTGTTGGGCAGAGCAGCTATGATCCGAGTGTCACTGCTACTATCAGCCGACATATAGGGGCGGGCACGGTGATGTATGATCCGCTTGCATATGACTGGCGCTCGCAGCTCGACACCCTAGTGGCTCGTCTTGAGACTTCGGCTACCAAAAAGGCCGGCCATAGAGGCCGGCCCATCGAGGGGGGAGGAGAATGAGAGGCAATCAGTTGTCGGCTCCGAGGATGTCTCCCTTGGAGTTAAACATCAGCTCGAGGCCGTTGGAAAGCTCGGCCTCGTAGCCGCCCCATTTAAGCTCATACTTGACGATGCTCATGCCGGGATAGATCTTGGTGACATA
Organism: Alloprevotella sp.; assembly: GCA_023663135.1. Taxonomy (GTDB): domain Bacteria; phylum Bacteroidota; class Bacteroidia; order Bacteroidales; family Muribaculaceae; genus Paramuribaculum. Next base: position 10,920 of record JAMPIE010000025.1, on the reverse strand, counting down.
GTCGAGGATGGCGGGGAGGATGAGCCCGTCGGGCACTCGTCCTGTCGACTTGCTGCAATCCACTTCCTGGAGGATGCCGTTGGCATCGAAGTCGAGCTCGGTGCGGTCTGCGAGGGTCACGTCATATTCGTTGGTGGAGCCATCGCGCTTGATGTGTCGAATTTCAGAGCCGGGGAAGTAGCTTGAGATAAGGGCTTTTGCAGCCGAGGGGAGCTGGTTGATGTCTTTGATGTCATCGTCGTCGCTGCAGGCTGAGGTCATGGCCACGAGGATTGCCACGAGAGCCATAAGTAGAGTCTTGGTCTTCATTCCTATTTTTAATTATAGTTAACTCTCTTATAACGCACGATGGGGAGAAAATGTTGGATTGCGAGGAGAGATGCAACCGTTTATGGCCGACGATTGTTGAATAAGAAAACCCCTTTAGTAATCTGATATGGAACACAATGAGATAGTAACACTCTTGGGCGACAAGGCGGAATATCTGCTTGGGCATAGGTGCACCACCATTGACAAGTCGATGCTACATCTGCCGAGTGGCGACATCGTTGACACCACCTGGATAGACACCGACCGCAATTTGCCTACACTCAACAACCTCCAGCGCCTTATAGGGCATGGGCGCCTCGGAGGCACCGGCTATCTGTCGATCTTGCCGGTCGATCAAGATATAGAGCACTCGGCGGGAGCCTCCTTTGCCCCCAACTCCATCTATTTCGATCCTGAGAACATAGTCAAACTGGCCATCGAGGGAGGGTGTAACGCCGTAGCCTCCTCGTTTGGTAATCTCGGGGCGGTGGCTCGCAAGTATGCCCATAAGATACCCTTCTTGGTGAAACTTAATCATAATGAGTTGCTTACCTATCCCAACAGCTTCAATCAGGTGATGTTTGGGACGGTGAAAGAGGCGTGGAATATGGGAGCGGCAGCCGTGGGTGCCACTGTCTATTTCGGCTCGGAAGAGAGCCGGAGCCAGCTGGTGAGCGTGGCCGAGGCCTTTGAGTATGCCCATGAGCTGGGCATGGTGACGGTGTTGTGGTGCTATCTACGCAACAATGCCTTCAAGAAAGATGGGGTGGACTATCACGCATCAGCCGACCTCACCGGCCAGGCCAACCGATTAGGCGTCACCATCAAGGCCGATATAGTGAAGCAGAAGCTGCCCGACGTCAACGGCGGCTTCAAGGCCATAGGCTTCGGCCGCTATGACGAAAAGATGTATACCGAGCTTACGACCACCCACCCGATTGACCTCTGCCGCTATCAGGTGGCCAACGGCTATATGGGGCGAGTTGGGCTGATCAACTCCGGCGGAGCCTCCCACGGAGAGTCGGATATGTCCGATGCCGTGTTTACGGCTGTTGTCAACAAGCGAGCCGGCGGCATGGGGCTTATCTGCGGGCGCAAGGCCTTCCAGAGACCCATGGACGAGGGCATCAAGCTGCTCCACTCCATCCAGGACGTCTACCTCGACCCGAAGATCACTATCGCATAACACATTGGCAGACAAAATTGAGAAGGGTCGACCTCTCCTTGCAGGGAGGTCGACCCTTTACAGAAATTGTCTCAAGAGGTGGGGTTAGAAGCGTCCGCCGCGGCCGCCGGGGCCGCCGGGTGGCGGGCCCATGTGGCCTCCTCGGTGGCCGTCGCCGTAGCCGGAGGTGCGGGCGCCTTTGCCAATGGTGTTGAAGCGCCAGGCCACGGTGGCCATAAAGTAGCGGGTCAGTGTGTTGAAGCTCTGGTCGTCGATGTAGTTGGCTGTGACGGAGCGGGAGATGCTGGTGGTCTGATGGAGGAGGTCGTAGGCCTTGATGGATAAGGTGAGGCTCTTATCGCGGAGGGTCTGGTAAGAGATGGAGGCGTTCCACATCCACTCGTTTCGGTTATAACCGGCTGAGTAGCCGGAGGTGGCGGTGTAGTGGAGGTCGGAGTTGAGGGTCAGTCCAAAGGGGAGATACCAGTAGAGGTGTAGTCGGCCGCCGTAGCGATGGGTGTCGGGGGTCTTGATGCGTGAGATGGAGTTGTGGGTGGCCTGGAAGCCGTAGGACGGACGGAGTTCAATCTCGAAATTGTCGGGGCGGAAGGCGATGCCGGGGTCGACGTTGATGGAGGAGTTGAAGGAGCGGTTGCGCTCGCCGTTGTTGTAGCCCACATTGTTGTTGAGCATGATGAAGGTGTGGAGGCTCACGCTCCAAGCCTTGTTGCTCAGGGGCTGGGAGTACATTCCCATAAATCGTCCGCTCCAGACTCCGTTGACGTTTTCGTAGGTGGTGGTCTGACCGCCGGTGGCGGCATTGAAGGAGGTGCGGCTGATGATCTTGTTTTGGGTAACGGAGCCGTTGAGCATAAACATGAACGAGCGCTGGGCCATTCCGTTGAAGTCGTTGAATCTGACGTTAAACTCGTGGCCAAACTCGGGGTTGAGGTTGGGGTTGCCGATGGTTATGCGCAAGGGGTCGGAGGTGTCGGGGACGGGCTGAAGCTGGGTCATTGAGGGGAGGCTTGCACGCCCGCTATAGTCGGCCTGTAGGTTCATAGTCTTGGTGAACTTGTATCGAAGGCGGAGGTAGGGGGCGAGGTTTAAGATCCAATGGGGCGGGATGTTTCGCTCGGCGATGATGAGGTCGCGGGAGGCGCTACGCTGCGGGACGAGCTCAAGGCCGGTGTTGAGGGTATATTTGGCGTTGACTTTACGGTAGCCGATGCGGAACGTCTGGCTGAAATAGGTGTTACGGAATTGATTTGAGAGGGTATCGTTGAGCACTTGATTGTCATAGTCGATGATAGGGCGGCCGCCAAAGCCGTCGGGCCATGTGATGGGGTGGTCATAGACGAGCTTGTCGGCATCGTTCCATCGGTAACGGATGTTGTAGCTAAACTCGAGGAAGTTGCCGTTGGCGACATTGCCGATGGGCTCGGTCCATGTCAGGCGCGAGGAGACGTTGTTGTTCCATGTATGATTGTCAAAGACTTGATCGTAGAGGTCGATGGAGTCGTTAAGGATGTATGGGAGACGGCGCCAGAAATAAGCCTCGCTGTAGGAGTTTTCATCCTCGCGGGTGTCGGAGTGGCTATAGTTTGCCATGACAGAGAAAGAGCGTCCTCGGCGTGCCTTGAAGCTGTGGGAGTAAATTACTCTGAGAGAGGCCTCGAGGGAGTGACCGTCGGAGTTGTCGCGGTCGAGGGAACGGTTGACGTTGGCCAGGTGTCCGTCGCGGGTGAGGGAAGAGTCGGTGCTCCATGTATCGGAGTAGTTGAGGGTCAGATTAGGCCTAATCTCCAGAGTGTTAAAAGAGTCGGGTTTCCATTCCATCCTGAGCCGGGCACGTATTTGATGGCCACGGTTGTCGCTCTCGGAGAGCTGGGTCAGATAGCTGGTGGAGTCGGGGAATAGATATTGGCGTTCGCGATTGGTGATCGAGTATCTGTCGGTGTGGCTGTAGATGAGATTTCCGCCGAAGCGCAAGATTTGTTTGTTGCCCACGTTGAAGTTAACGCCAAAGGCATTGCTCTTGGTGATTCCGCCACCATTACCCCAGCGGCGGAAGCGGTTGCCGTTGTCGTCGGTGAAGCCCTCTTCGTTGATGTTGTTGAAGTTGCCGAGGAATGTGAGAGTGTTTCCTGAGCCCCACATGCGGTTGACGTTAAAAGAGGCCTTGTAGCGGTCGTCGGTGCCGTAACCGGCTTCGGCGATGCCAAACCAGCCGTTTTTCATGCCGGGCTTGACGGTGAGGTTGATTACGGTCTCGTCCTCGCCGTCGTCGACGCCTGTGAGGCGGGCCAGATCGCTCTTGCGGTCAACGACCTGGAGCTTTTGTATCATCTCGACGGGGAGGTTTTTTGAGGCTATCTTGGGGTCGTCGGCAAAAAACTCCTCGCCTTCGATAAGAAATTTTTTGACGGTCTTGCCGTTGGCGGTGATAGTGCCATCGTCGGAGACCTCCACGCCCGGGAGGCGCTTGAGCAGGTCTTCAATCACGGCGTTGGGCTGTGTCTTGTATGCTCCGGCATCATATTCAACGGTGTCTTCCATCACTTTGATGGGGGTGCGCGTGCCGGTGATCTTCACCTCGGCCAGCGATATTCCCCCCTCGGATAGCTTGAGCGCACCGAGGTTGACGTTGGCACTCTTTATCTCTACATCCTTGTTGAGTGAGGCAAAGCCGAGGTAAGAGATTTCGACGGTATACTTGCCGTTTTTGACGTTTGAGAGAGAGAAGTGTCCTTTGGCGTTGGTCATCACGCCGCCGATAAAAGCCGAGTCGGGGAGGTGTAGGAGGCGGACGGAGGCCTGAGGCAGGGGCTCGCCGTCGGGGTCGGCAACGGAGCCGTTGATATTATAAGCCAGACAGGAGAGAGAGGTCGCAATCGCGATAAGGAGGGCAATTAGTCGCGAGGCGTGAGGGGCCTGTTGCATGGAAGTGATGAATTTAGAATTTTTTACTTAAAAGTTGTAACTAATGGTCACGATAGATTTGACCGCGACGAGAGCCAAAGGTTTAATGTGAGAGGAAAAAATTTTTGACTTAAACTTTTTGCGGTCTTTAGTCCTTTATATATAAAAAGATTGACATATACATTCGCTATGAAAACCACACGATATACACTTCCGAAGATAATGACGTCGGCATTTGTCTCGTCTGCGATGCTTCTCCTTATGGGGAGCTGTGATGCCGCGTTGCTGGGCACGTCGGTTGATATGTCACCGGCTCCCGGAGTCAGCGTAAGCGTCGGAGCAAGTAGTCCTATAAGCGGTTGGTGGGACGATGGCAGCTACTTCCCTCCTTATTGGAGCGGGACGGTGGCCGGTCCGCCGGCGTGGGGCATAGGTGCTCCCGGATGGAATCGTCCTATCCTGCGCCCACGTCCACAGCAGCCATCGCGGCCGCCGCAATCGCCCGGCATTGTCATTCCTGAGAAGCCGGTAGTGCCACCTGCCGGGACACGGCCTTACCCCACCGGTCCCGGGCCGGTGACGGGTGGCACGGGTCTGCCCACGCTTGGCACCACGACCAATCGACCGGGCTTCCGCCCCGTAAGGCAGTGATTTTCACCTGATATAAATATATTCATCGCTCTGTTATATGCTTATTCTTTCAACTATTATACCTACCCATAGGGTGGCTTCCTGGCTTTTGATTCATGTCAACAAGGTGCTCGACGCCATGGGCTTCAGTCACGACCCCAACCTACAGGAAATAATCTATGTGGCCTTTATCACCTTGATAGCCTTGGCTATAGGCTGGGTGATGCGTTTTGTCATTCTTTATGTGATGCGCAAAATCGTCGGGGCATATCACACCGAGATAGGGCAGCAATTGCTCGACCAAAATGTTTTGGCCACTTGCTCGCACATCATCCCGCCGCTGGTGATTATGGCGCTTATCCCGTTTGCGTTGGTGAATGAGACCGACCTCACCCATTTGATAATGAAGGTGTTGATTATCTACACGATAATAGTGACGGTGATGGCTCTGTCGTCGGTGATGAGATTTATATGGATGCGTTTTGACCATCGCAACAACACTAAAAACCTGCCCTTGAAGGGGATACTCAACGTGGCCCTCGGGCTGTTGTGGATCATAGCCACCATAGTGGCAGTGTCGGTGTTGATTGACAAATCACCGGCGGCGCTTCTCACCGGCCTTGGAGCATTTGCGGCAGTGATGACCCTCGTGTTCAAGGATTCTATCTTGGGATTCGTGGCGGGCATTCAGCTGAGCCAAAATGATATGCTCCGAGTGGGCGACTGGATTGTTGTGCCCTCGACCATTGCCAATGGCATAGTTATCGATGTGAGTCTGACCGCTGTGAAGGTGCAGAACTGGGATAACACAATTGTCACCCTCCCGCCTTACACGCTCGTGAGCACATCTTTCCAAAACTGGCGAGGGATGACCGATGCGGGATGGCGACTTATCTCGCGTAACTTTTATTTTGACACCGACTCCATCCTTCCATTGACCGACGATATGATACAGCGCGTGATAGACCTTCCGGGCGTGAAGGAGTTTGTCGACAAGGTGAAATCGGGCGGAGAACAGTATGACCCCGGAGTAGCCACTGTCAATGGGTCGTTGGAGACCAACTTGGGACTCTTCCGCGCCTATATGTGCTATTACTTGCTCCATCATCCGCTGGTGGCCACCGACCAACAGATATTGGTCAACCTGGTGAAGCCGTCGCCTGAGGGTATGCCGCTGCAAATCTATTGCTACACCACGACGGCATGGACTGCCTATGAAGCTGTCCAAAGCGAGATATTTGAGCATATAGCACTGACCTGCCCGCGTTTTGGGCTCCGCGCCGCCTCGGCCGATTATCGCGAGGTGCGCATGGCCGGAGGCGAGGCCCCCTCGGCCCCGGTTGCATCTCCGAAAGCATAAAAAAATCGCGACCTCCTATAATGGTGGGAGGTCGCGATTATTATAGGCTATTTGGCGGGTTATCTGTCCTTTTTGAGGATGAGCTCCACGAGGCGGGTCACGTCGTTGACATCGAGCTCGTGGTTGCCGTTGAGGTCGCCCTTAGCTACGATAGCAGGGTCATTTTCGATGTGGAGGATATGGTCTACGAGAATTGTAACATCCTTGACATCATATTCGCCGTTGTTGTTGAAGTCGCCCACTATGCCATTTTCGGGGAGGACAGGAGAGGGAGTGGAGCCTCCCGTCACCGTCACTTCGCAGGTGGCAATCAGGCGATTGGCCGAGGTGGCGGTGATTGTTGCCGATCCTTCCTTGATGGCGGTCACGAGGCCGGAGTTGTCGACAGTGGCCACCGATTCGTCGGAGCTAATCCAAGCCACAGATTTGTCGGTGACATTAGTCGGGGATATTGTTGCAGAAAGCTTCTTGGCAGCTTTCTCATTAAGCTCCAAGGTGGCAAGGTCGAGGCCGATATCGGTCGGAGCTACAGTAGTAGAGCCCATAACGAGCTTGAAAGGATTGCTGATTTTATTGCCACGGAAGTCGTAGAAGACCACATCATAAGTCCCGTTGTCAAGGTCATATTGCAGAGGAAAATATGAGTTTGGCGATGAGGAACCTTTAGGCGCAATCTTAGTCGTGAGACTTATTGCCTTCAAGGGATTTATTTCTGATCCTTGAGGGTAGATTTTCAATGTCACTCCGTAGGTATATGCGACGTCAGTCAAGTTTTCAATGCCAATTCGTGTTTGTGTAGCCACTCCGCTTTGGATGGGATTAGGTTCTACGTAGAATGAGGTCACTATAAGTTTGGTCTCGTTGAGAGGCGAAGCCTGAGCAAAGCTGACTTTGCCATCCACATCGACAGTCATATAGGAAAAGGAGGTGTATTGTCGGGGAAAAAGGATATCTTGGTAAGTGCCGTCTTCTTTCATAATTGCAAGAGAAGCTTTATATGTTCCGGCTGGTATATTAGTGGGCTTGGAGAATGAAAAGTTATGATATCTAAAAAAGTTACCTTCTTCCATCCCTTTAAGAGTAAATGATCTCGATGTGTTGGAATAATATGTTGTCCTATCTTGTGAAACAGCTTTAATAACAAGAGTAATTTCAAGATCTTCACTGCTATGATTGTATATATAACTATCTATCAATAAGTGATTACCCTCATTATTTAGGCTGAAATCCGATGCTAAATATATTGGATGCCAAATAGAGGCGCCAGATGTAGGTGGTTGGATGCCAATGGTGATAGCCTGGTTGAAGTTGTATCCGCCTTCAAAGCCTCCGGTGCCTTGTTTATCTGGGTTAAGAGAAGATAGGAGGAAATTACCATCTGATAGACCCATCCACCCCCAGTTGATATGAAAATATCCATCTTCATATCCGTCACATATGAACTCGTGACCGCCTTTGTCGGATTGCCCAGCATATATGACGGGGCGATTTTCCGCAATCTCAGTGTAAATTAACTCTTCCCATTCTTCGGAGCTAAAGCATTCTCTTGTAAGTGTACGTACTCCATCATCATATCCAAAATAATTTCTCAGAGCATATGCGACAAGGGCATCATATGCTCCGCTACCATTTGGTGAATAATTCATATCGACACTCACACCGCAGGCATACATTAGCTCTGCTACGGCTTCATTCTCAATATTCGTTTCTGAACCATAGTATTTGTCAAGTATATTGTCGAAGTCAAAGCTGGACGCTCCAAAATCATATGACAACGTTTGCCCATTCCAGTTATATTCGTGGGTCCCGGTGCCATTGGCATACTTGTGATAGTTGATGATTTGAGCCATGGCGGTGGCCACGCATCCCGTTACGCTATGTTTAGAATTAACAATAGGGCATTTGTTGTAGAAAGGCGCGTGTTGATCCCACTTACTTTTTATAAGCGGGTCGATTTTATGGCGCGATGTGGGGGCGGAGGCGAGGGGCTCGACGGGGGAAAGGATGGCTTGGCCGGAGAGATAGCCGGCAGCCTCTTTGGCATACTCGCTGAGCCACCATTTGAGGGCCGTTGGAGCGGCTTCGAAGTCAAAGATGCCATTGTCGGAGTAGCCGAGGATGGCCGGGAGACGGTCGTCGGCCGAGGTGACAATGAAGCCTTTGTTGTCTTTGTTGAACACATATAGGGCCGTGGTGCCATCCTCTTGGCCGGTGTAGGAGAGGTCGTAGGAAACGGCGGCGGGCGACTTGCCGGCGAGCTTTACCGTAGAGGACTGGCGGCGGAGGCGCTGGAGAGCCTCTTGGGGCGAGAGCGACTTGGCAAAGGTCGGGGCAGCTGCAAGGGCAAAGAGCATGAGGCTCAGGGCCGCTGATATATTTCTGTGTAAATTCATTGAAGCTGAAATGTGTGATGGATTGATCTGAGTGCAAAGGTAAGGAAAAGGCGTCAAAAGCAAAGAGTCACTTCCTCAAACTTGATATACCCACGCATATTTCCGGTTTCCACCCATGGGTTCCAGCCACCGGTCAATTTTTGCATCAGCAGGGCGCAGATTTCCGCGCCGCGCCTGGCTCGCTCGCGCTTGCCAAGGCTACGGTCAACGTTATATTTCTTGCGCCGCATCGTGTTTGTCGCGGGGTCGATGGCTACGAAGTCAACGTAGCTCTGCTTGCCGTCGTGATACCTGGGAAAGCTCCAGCCGAGAGCCTCCGACAAGGGGCGCGATTTTTTCTTAGGACACATTTTTTTTTGACATTCTCTGGCAGCGTCCTCCCAAGGGATGTCATCATGTGCGACTTTATTTTGTATCTCCCATGTCCCTCCATTTTGGAAGGAAATCCCGCAAGCGACTATAGATAAGCAACTTACGGGATTTTTGCGGAGAGGACGAGAAGCAAATACTCAATGTCGTGAACAATCACTAAGGTTCATGTGTTTGTATGAAAGCGTTTTATGTGAATTGCATGAAATGTTAACAATCGTAAAGCGTTTTTTGACGTCACCAAAATTGGGTGTACTTTTGGGTGCAACTAATTTTATACGCCACAGAATATGAACATAAAAAGAACCGTAAATTTCAAATTAGAGCAACGAAAGAAAGACGGCAAGACCGTCACTGAGAATGTGCCAATCCGGATGCGACTGACATTCGGAGGCAAACGCATTGAATTGTCCACCGGCTTCCGTATTGATGCCGACAAGTGGGATGATGCCAAGATGCGTGTTAAACCCAAATACTCTAACAAGCAGAAACAAACGGCTGCCGACATCAATGCTGCACTCAGCAATTACGAGCTTATGGTGCAGGATGTCTTCAAAGATTTTGAAGTACAGGATGTGATGCCGACCGTAGATGAGTTTAAGGAGCGTTTTGAATGGTATTTGGACGGGAAGCCTGAAAAGGAAGAGGTAGTTGAGGAAGTCAAACCGAATGCATTTTCGTTCTGGGAGTCATATGATGAGTTTGTAAAGGAACGTGGTCGCATGAACGATTGGACAAAAGCCACGTATCAGAAATTTAATGCTCTCAAAAACCATCTGACTCAGCATAATCCCAATCTTTCATTTGCGGACATGACTGAAAATGGATTGAACGACCTCGTTGACTTCTTCCGCAACACCAAGAATATGCGTAACTCCACCATCGGCAAGCAGCTTGGCTACTTGAAGTGGTTCCTCAAATGGGCTTTTCAAAAGCAACATTTCACGGATGCATCGTATATGACTTTCAGTGCGAAACTCAAATCAACGCAAAAGGAGGTAATCTTTCTGACGGCAGAGGAGCTTAAAATTCTTATGGCATACGATATTCCGAAGAAAAAGGAACATCTTGACAGAGTTCGCGATGCATTTCTCTTTTGCTGTTACTCGGGATTACGCCATTCTGACCTTTACAATCTCCGGCGTTGTGATGTGCATGAAGATTATATCTCCATCACAACTGTAAAAACGGCACATTCACTACGTATTGAACTGAACGATATGACAAAGGCCATATTGGCTAAATATCAGCATATCCCATACAAGGATGATAAGGCTCTTCCTGTGCTTTCAAATCAGAAGATGAATGATTACCTCAAAGATTTATGCAAGTTAGCCAAGATAGACACTCCTGTAAGAGTGACTTATTATAAAGGCAACGAGCGTTTTGATGAGGTCTATCCAAAGCATCAGCTTATTGGAACACACGCAGGCCGCAGGACTTTCATTTGCACAGCCTTGTCTCTCAACATACCTCCTGACGTAATAATGAAATGGACCGGACACCGCAGTTATAAATCGATGATGCCATACATCGCCATTGCCGACAAGACGAAGGCAGAGGCAATGGCACGTTTCAACATGACATAAATATTTAACATGCTTACTCCAAAGAAACATATTGAAGAACTCACAAATCTGATTGCGCGTTTCACCGCAATTACAAAGACTTATCTCGATGGTGAGGAATTAAGCCTTGATGATGCTATAACATTGGCAAAATTCGGGTATATCTCAACCGATGAGGACGCACATACTGATGCTATTCGCAGT
>JAMPIE010000024.1 GCA_023663135.1 Alloprevotella sp. | reverse complement strand
TCAAACTACTGATACGAATTTGTGCCTAAAATATGTCTGAAGTGGTCTTTTTTAGTCTGGCTTCGGTCCTGAGTCGAAGGAAAAGACACGAAAAAAACCGCAGAATTGTTTGATATTCTGCGGTTTCTTTGCCTTGCAAAGCGACTGAAGTCGATGAGTCGCCTTTATTCCGATTTTGGTCGGTTTTGGTTGCGGAAAGACAGGGATTCGAACCCTGGGTACCCGTAAGGGTACAACGGTTTTCGAGACCGTCCCGATCGACCGCTCCGGCATCTTTCCATTTATAGATCGAGGGGGGAGAATTGTGGGGACAAAGGTAGGCATTTTTGGCGGGTGTGCAATATATAATGGAATGTTTTTTCGCATGGGAGGGGGATTTTTTTATCTTTGCCCATCATTGACCATCTTTTCATTCTGAAGTCATTTAAATTGATAATATCGCTCGCACGGTACCGCTATAGCACTTTTGTGGTACCGCGCCGGCCATTGGCATGGTACTGCTAAAGGTCACTCGTATGGTAGCATGACCTTTACACTTCTATGTTTCGTTGACTAAATTAGCCCACACCTGTAGGGGCATGACAGCCCCCGGTGTGAGATTATTTGTCGGTATTGCCGGCGAGCATGCCACAAGCGGCCATAATGTCTTCGCCGCGCGAAGCGCGTATGGTGGCTGTGACGCCCATGTCGTTGAGACGGTCGCGAAATTCCTCCATGGCTTTCAGCGGACATGGGCGGAGGTCACTTCCCGGAATGGCATGAAAGCGGATGAGGTTGACGCGGCAATGGAGCCCTTTGAGGATGCGCCCAAGGGCTGTGGCGGCGTGGAGGTCGGAGTTGATTCCTTCCCACATGATATACTCCACAGAGAGGCGTCGCTGGCGGCTGAAGTCATCGGCTCCGGCCATGAAACGGAGCACGTCGGGGCCACTCCAAGCGCGTTCAGCGGGCATGAGAGTGGCTCTCTGCGAGGGGAAGGGGGAATGGAGCGACAGGGCAATGTGGACCTGGGTGTCACGCAGCAGTCGCTCGAGCCCGGCGGGGTTGACCCCTACGGTAGACACCGTGATGCGCCTGGGCGACATGGCCAAGCCCCATGGGGCTGTCAGCGCGTCGAGGGCTGCGAGGAGAGCGTCGACATTGTCCATCGGCTCGCCCATGCCCATAAACACGAGGTTGGTGAGCCTCTCTGAGCCCGGCACCGAGAGGATCTGATTGAGGATGGCCGCCGGAGAGAGCGACCCATGGAGTCCCTGCCGGCCGGTCATGCAGAACTTACACCCCATGCGGCATCCGGCCTGTGAACTCACGCAGAGAGTGGCGCGGTCGCGGTCGGGGATATAGACCGCTTCCACATCCATTCCACCGACCCCCTCGAAGAGATATTTCACCGTGCCATCGGTGCTGCGGGCCTCGGCCTTAGGCACTGAGCGACCCACGCAATAGCTCTGTGCCAAGCGCTCGCGCGCCCCCTTGGGGAGCTCGGTCATCTCGTCGATGGATGTGGCTCGCAGCTTATAAAGACGGCGGGCAATCTGGTCGGCGGCAAAGGGTCGCAGCCCGACTTCAGCAGCCACCTCGCGCAGCTGCGATGGGTACATTCCAAGAAGCGGAGTCTTCATATCGGTAGGGTGGGGATAGGGTCAGAAAGTCATTCCATGGGCTTGTCAAGGATGGAGGAGACTCGGGGCAGGTCGCGCTCAAACACTTGTAACGAGTAGCCATCAGTGGGGATGGGAGCATAGAGAGTGGAAAGTGTGTTGGTCACAGAGGCTGCAATCTCATGATTGCGCAGGATACCGAGGGCAATGTATGCATCGGCCAGGGTGGAGTAAGTGCGGAAGGTGACGATATTGTCGTTCATAGCTTGATGTAGATTTTATGTCGGAAAAGGGGGAGGCCTATGAACCAGCAGATGGCTGCGATGGCCATCGAATAGATAAGCGAAGGGAGGGCCGATTCTGGGCCGAAAATTGGCAGCAGCCAAGAATGGTAGATCCAGACGGGAAGCTCTTCGCCCCCTATGGTGATTCGCCATGCCAAGGCAGCCAAGATGCCGCTCACAATATAAAGCAGCAGGGGGTTGATTCCAAAGACCATCAGCGGGCTTCCCAAAGCGCGGGCCGCCGACGACTTCTTCACGTCGAGGAGCCAGATGAGGATAGCCAACAGAGAGGCCGCCATGCCGCATGTGACCATAACGAAGGTGGGCGACCACACCTTCTTATTTATAGGGCATGCCGCATCGAGGAGCAGCCCCGAGAGGGTGAGGATAGCTCCGGCGAGGAGTAGGGGCGCAAGACAGTCGGCGGGGCTCTTTGACTGCATGATGCGCCGCCCGCATAGATAGCCAATCAAGACATGGGCCACAGAGGGGATAAGGCCCAAGAACCCCTCCGGGTCGAGAGGAAGGCGTCCGGCGGGGGTCCAGTCATGATATATGTGCCCTTCGCCGAAAAGAGACACATCCACGCGCGACACAATGTTGTCTACCGACGGCTCAAAACCTTTCATCAGGAGCAGCAGGGCACCATAGCCTACGAGAAACACCGCGATGACACAGCTCAATCGCCTTTGCGGGAGGGCCAAGGCAATCAATGCGCCAATGCCATAACTAAAGGCGAGGCGAGCCAGCACACCCGTGAGCCGCAGCGAGGAGAAGTCGAGGCCCGAGATGGCCCCCGATATACCTTTCTCGGCCAGGTCAAGCATGATGCCGGCGAGGAAGATGAGCAGAGTGCGTCGCACAATCTTGCCAACGGCAGCGCCGGAGGGACGGTAGTCGTAGCGCTTAAGCGAAAAGGCCATGCTCACCCCCATGATAAACATAAAGAAGGGAAACACCACGTCGGCAGCCGTCAGGCCATTCCATAGCGAATGGCCGAGATGGTGGAAGATAGGGGCGCCCCATAGGGCGGTGTTCACCACTATCATCAGAGCAATGGTGAGCCCCCTCATTATGTCAAGGGCTTTGAGTCGCTTCATAGTTGTCTTAGCGAGTTATGGCTACCTTGATGGCAGAGCCGTCGGCGCGAAGGCTGATGTAGATGCCCGGGGCGGCGTTGGCGCGGCTGACCTTAATTCCCTGGAGGGAGTATAGAGCCACCTCAGGGGCGAGGCCCGGAACAGTGACACTCTCAATGCCGGTGGAGCGAACCACCCGAATGGGAATGTCGTAGCTCACGCCGTCGGTCACGCCATGGTCGTTGGCCGCCGGAATGCCTTTCCAAGCATTGTTATATATGACGCGGATGCGAGCCTCGCCGGCCGGAGCATCGTCGGGGACAATCACCTCGTGTCGGATGGAGAGCACGGAGTGATAGTTGGCCAAGATGTTGTTCCAGCTGTCGTCAGTCTCTGGTATGTCGCCGTAAAAGGCTGTGCGCTGCCACTCTGCCGAGCCGTTCCAGTCGGTGTAGACCACTGCGGTGTTGTAGCGGAGATCCTGATAAGCCTTCTCAGTCGATTCAGGGCCGGCATGGAAGCCGTCAAGTGCAAGGGTAAAACTCTGCCCCGGCTCGACGGTTACTGTGGCGGCCACGTTGGTGTGCAGGCTTCCGGGCACATCTCCATAAGAGATGTCGATATCCTCCTTGGCGCCCTGAGTGAAGATGTGCTCCACGTAGGTGGTCTTGTCTGGGTGGAGAGTGCCGGAGGGATAGGCATAGAGCACCGATGGGAGCGAAGGCTCATCGGTGCCGCCTGTGGCGGGGAGAATCATCACCGGGATGTCATATGCCACGCCCTCGTGGATCTTCTGCTCGTTGGGCGAGGCATCATAGACAATCCATGCGTTTTGGTAGATGACGCGGATGCGAGTAAGACCGAGAAGGGCATCGGCGGGCACTGTGATGTCGCGCTTGATGTTCATCACCGTGCGATAGTTGGCGAGCTTATTGCCGCCGCTGAAGCGGCTGCCGATCATATCGAGACGGTCAAAGCTATAGCCCTGATACCAGTCTGTGAAGATAGAAGCAATGTTGTAGCGGAGATCTTGATAGGCTGTGCTGCTGCTCTCGGGGCCTGCCTGATTGGCGAAGAGCGATAGAGTGAAGGTGGAGCCTTGGGCCACGCAGATGGTGTCGGGGAGGAGAGTGTAGACCGAGTCGGGGCACTGGAAAGCCACATATTTGATGTCGGTCTCGGCACCTGAGGTGGAGATCACGCCCACATAAGCTTTTTTCTCCTTATGCATAGTGCCGGCGGGGGTGATATATCCGGCCTCGCGGGGGCTAATGGCCTTGTAGGTGAAGTCGTAGACAAAGCCTGAGGCGATGGGAGCGTCGGGGAGGATGGAGTCGGCGGCCTCATCCATGATGACGCGGACAGTGTAAGAGCTGCCGGGGGTAAGGAGGGAGTCGGTCAGCTCCCACTCCCCCTTGTCGGTTGGGGTGAGACGCTCATGGGCGGCAAAGGAGCCGTTGCCGTCATAGTCCATCCAAGCGGCGGTGAGGGCTTCGGAAGCACGGGGGCCGGCAACGACGGCACGAAGAGTGACGGGGGAGTCGATGGAGCCGGCCACAGACTGCTCCGAGAGGTCGACATGGATATCTTCGGGAGCTTCAGAGGCCTCATATGCGAGATTGGTGCCTCGCGAGCCGGTAGTGGCAAGGCTGCTCAGATAGGTGTCGGGGCTGGGATTGCCGGCCATGACGCCTGAGCGGCGACCGGGGATGGGAGTGATGCGGAGCTTGTGAGAGTACTTGGCTCCATTATAGATCTGGATAGAAGAAGCGCATGGGTCGCCTCCACATGATGCAGAGCCCACACCCTTCTCGGCAGCGTCGAAGTGGAGGATGGTCTCGGGGCGGCGCGTGATGTCGAAGGCATGATTGAGATACATCAGGTCGAGGTCGGTGAAGTGGAGAGCCGAGAAAGAGGTGGGGCCCTCGGCCTCGATGGTGATGGCGTGGCCGGTATCTTCCTTGGTGAGGGTCACGAAGCGGAGGTCTTCGCGATTGCCCATGCTTTGGGGCTTGACGTTAAACTCATAGAAGCTGTCGACAGGGGCGGAGTAAAGGCCAATGTTGGAGCCGGAGCGGCGGTCGGGCCAGTTCTCCAATGGGCCTCGAGCGTAATAGTCGACGCGCTCAAAGCCGGGGACGAGGGCCATGGAGAGTCCCAGGCGGTCGGTGCCCGACGAGGTGGAGGTGTAGTCGGAGGCAATGTCAATCCGGCCATCGGAGTAGATGGTATATGAGGTCTTGACGTCGGCCTTATGAGAGGCGTCGGTGATGAAGGAGAGGACAATGGCGGCGCAAGAGCCGTCGGGCTGCTCTCCAATCTTGCGCATGGCGGCGCCGGCGAGGGAATTGGCATTGACGGGGGCTGTAGAGGGGGGAGTGCCTGAGTAGGCAGCGTCATTCTCAACCCAGCGGATAATGTCGGGCTGGAGCCCCATCTCTTTCTTGATAAACTCAAAGCCATCGACCTTCATCGAGGAGAGCACTCCTGATGAGGTGAAGGAATAGGTAAAGCCGGGGCCTATGACGCGAATGGGGTTGGAGCCGCGCACTCGCAGAGTGGCCGGGAGGGAGTCGGTGTCGATGGCGGGCATAGGAGCACGCTCCATGACGGTAAACTGGCCGGCGGCCACCACATGGCCGGCCTCGGCCCATATGCGCGGCGAGCGGAGGCGGGCCTCCACATTAAGCAGATACTCCGCGGGGTCGTCGGCGGAAATCTCGATGGAGTAGGTCTTCACATAGCTGGATGTGCCCTTGGCGTCGTCGTAGCGCCCGCTCTCGACGGGGATGCCGTCGCGCAATAGGGTCCAGGTGAAGTAGAGGGAGTCGGTGGGGAGGAAAGGGTAGTTGTTTTCAAACCTCACAGCCTTGCGCGACTTCTGGAAGGAGACAAAGTCGATATACTGGTAGACGCGTTTCACCTCGGCGAGCTTGCCGGTGAGCTCTCGGTCGGGGCCCACGATGCCGTTGGAGCAGAAATTGCCCTGGTGGGGGCCGGGGAAGTCATAGCCGGTGAAGTAGGCGCTTAGGTTGCCGCTCTTGATGTCGGCGGGATGGTATATAGCTTGGTCCACCCAGTCCCAGATGCAGCCGCCAATAGTGCGGATGTTTTCCTTACCCTTGATGTAATCCCAAATCTTGTCGAGGTCGCCGACGGAGGCGCCCATGGCATGGGCATACTCACACATGAAGTGGGGCCTGGGGTCGCCGTCGTGGTCTTGCCGGCGCATTGGCCAGAGGCCGGGATACATCTTGGAGGTGAGGTCGGAGTAGGTATATTTGCCTTGGCCCTCATAGTGGATCATGCGGGGGTCGAGGGCGCGTATGGCGTCATATTCCTCCTTGAAGTTGGGGCCGCAGCCGCTCTCGTTGCCCATGCTCCAGAAGATGACGGAGGGGTGGTTGCGGTCGCGGAGCACCATGCGGGTGCCTCGGTCGACCATCGCGGGCGCCCAAGAGGGCCATGAGGTGATTTCGGTCTTGCCGTGACACTCCATGTCGGCCTCGTCCATGACGTAGAGGCCAAAGAAGTCCATCATGGCCATCATCTTTGCGGGGACGGGATAGTGGGAGGTGCGGACGGTGTTGATGTTGTTTTGCTTGAAGAGGGTTACATCCTGAAGGAGACGCTCTGTTGATATGGCTCGGCCATCGAGCGGGTCGGTGTCTTGGCGGTTCACCCCCTTGAAGAAAATCTTCTTGCCGTTTATATAGACAAAGGTGCCAATCTGCTCAATGCGGCGGAAGCCATGCTTGGTGGAGAAGGCCTCGGTGACCTTCCCGTCGGAGTCGGCGAGAGTGACGACGGCAGTATATAGCGCTGGCATATCGGCGCTCCAGAGGCAGAGGTCGGTGAGGGAGGGCGAGGTGATTGTCACGGTGGTCTCCTTGCCGGGCTCAGTGCTCTCCACGGCGATGGGGCCGGAGGCCCAGACGCTCTTTCCCTGTGGGTCGAGGAGCTCCACGGCGGCAGTGGCTGCGGCGGGGCTCTCGGCGCGGTTGGCCACAGTGAGCGATGCGGAGAAGATGGCCGAGGAAAAGTCGTCGGAGAGCTCAGAAGTAAGGTAATGGTCGCGTATAAAGGTGGGGGGGGTGGCAAAGAGTGTCACGTCGCGGTGAATGCCGCTCATGCGAAACATGTCCTGACACTCGAGGTAAGAGCCGTCGCTCCATCGAAACACCTGTACGGCCAGCCGGTTTTGACCGGGGCGAGCTGCCGCGGTGATGTCAAACTCATGGTCGTTGTTGGCTCCCTGGGTGTAGCCAATAAATTTGCCGTTTACCCAGATATATGCGGCGGAATAGATGCCCCCAAAGTTGATGAAAATGCGGTTGCCCTCCCATGACGAGGGTATGTCAAAGTCGGTGACATAGCTCCCGACGGGGTTTTGGTCATAGCCATAGCGATTGGCGCCGATGCGGGGCGGGTTGACGCCAAAGGGGTAGTTGGTGTTGGCATAGATGGGGGTGCCATAGCCTTTCATCTCCCAGCATGAGGGGACGTCGATGAGGTCCCAGGCGGATGCGTCGAAGTCGGCGGCCATGAAGGTCATTGGGCGCAATGAAGGCTGGCCCACATAGGAGAAGCGCCACTTGCCGTTGAGGCTCTTGCTCATCGATGAGACAGGGGCAGTCCAGGGATGGGCAAAGTGAGCAGCGTCGGCCTTCATCTCGGCCACGGAGGCATAGGGGGTATAAGTGGCGTGGCCGCGCTCTTTGTTTATCTCAAAGATATCTTCGTTTTCCCAGTAGTCGCCGGGCCATTGGGGGG
Source organism: Alloprevotella sp. (assembly GCA_023663135.1). Classification (GTDB taxonomy): domain Bacteria; phylum Bacteroidota; class Bacteroidia; order Bacteroidales; family Muribaculaceae; genus Paramuribaculum. The sequence goes on along the minus strand of JAMPIE010000024.1, from coordinate 19,796 downwards.
TATCGGCAAGCGAGGCCATGGCTGTAAGAGCCATGGCCATTGCCGACAGAGTCTTTATAATCTGCATTCTGTAGAGGGGGATGAAATGGAGGGGAGAGGATGTCAGTCAGGGATGGTGACGTTAAAGAAGCCGTTGGGGTGGGCGGTGTGCTCGCGGTGGATAATGGCCTTGAGCTCGTCGACCACCTGTGGGTATTGGGAGGCCACGTCGTTGTCTTCGTGGATGTCGGTGGCCAGGTCGTAGAGGCGGCAGTTGCCGTTCTGGACCACGAGCTTCCAGTTGCCTTTGCGGACGCCGAGCATATTGGTCTCGTGGAACTCCCAATAGAGGGCATCGTGGGCCTTCTGCTCCCCTTCGCCGGTGAGGGTGGGATAGATGGAGATGCCGTCAAAATAGTCGTTTTCGAGGGTCTTGTTGCGATAACGCTCCTCATAGTTTTCGATGCCGGCAATGTCGCAGAAGGTGGCCATAAGGTCGTAGAAGGCAAACTGATGGTCGGAGGTCTGTCCCGGGGCTATCTTGGCAGGCCAGCGGACGATGAAGGGGATGCGGATGCCCCCTTCGTGGGTCGAGCGCTTTGTGCCTTTGAGGAGGCCGTCGCGGTTGAAGAAGCCCGGATCGGCACCACCCTCTTCGTGAGGGCCATTGTCGGAGGTGAAGATCAGGACGGTATTGTCGGCCAGACCTTTCTCTTCAAGCTTGGCCATAATCTGACCCACCTGGGCATCGAGGCGTGTGATCATACCGGCAAACTGAGCGTGGGCATGGTCGGTGGCGTTGTAGCGATTACCGCTCTGGCCGGCAAATACTTTCTCCTCACACTCGCAGAACTTGTCGCGATAGGCATTGTAAATAGAGTCTTCGGGCTGACGGAGCTCGGCGTGGGGAAGCGTGTAAGTGAAGATGCCGAGGAAGGGTGTCTCGCCATCCTGAGAGTCAAGCCATTTCATGGCCTCCTCATGAATGAGGTCGGCGGTATACTGAGTGCGCTTGGAGTAGTCGTCGCCAAACATCGGATAGTTGATGTTTTCGTCGAGGGTCACGCGGACTGTCTCTGTGTCGCCCTTGCTCTTGCTGTAGCGGTTGAGGAAGTTGGGATAGTAGAGATGGGCCTGGAACTGGCAGTTGTAGCCATAAAACTCGTCGATGCCGCGCTTGTCGGGGGTGGAGCGGGAACCCTCATAGCCGCCGGCCCACTTGCCAAACATGCCGGTGTTGTAGCCGTTGTCCTTGAAAATCTCGGGGATTATGACATGGTCGGTGGTGTAAGGCTCCTGGCCCACGAGGGTGTAGTCGGCGTTGGAGCCGTAGAGATTGGCTTTGAGGTTGCCGTTGTTCCAGTATTCCTTGTTGCCGCGCACGTGGGTATGGCCCGAGTGTTGTCCGGTCATGAAGGTTGCGCGGGAGGGGGCGCTGACGGGCGAGCCGGCATAGGCTTGAGTGAACCTCATGCCTTGAGCGGCGAGGGAGTCGATGTTGGGGGTGGAGATGAGCTGCTGGCCATAGCAGCCGAGGTCGCCGTAGCCCATGTCGTCACACATTATATATATGATGTTGGGCTGCTTGTCGGTCTTGGGGGCGGCCTGTGAGGCCTGTGAGGCGGGGAGCATGGCGGCGAGAGCGCCCATGCCCGCGAGATATATCTTGCTGTCCATCATGTGGATGGGTATTTGTTTAGGTGTTAGGTTAAAGGCTTTAGGTTAGAGGCGGAGCTTGGCTGAGGCGGTGCCGCGGGGGGAGATGGCCACAGCTACATACACTCCCGGGGCGAGGGCCGAGGCATCGAGGCGGTCGCCAGACGAGCGGGCTGCGATGGCGCCGGTGACGCTGAAGAGGGCTATCGAGCTTGCGCCGGGGGCCACGATGGTTGAGCCATCGAGGGTGATGGTCAGTGAGGGATCGGTCTCGGCAGAGACTATGCCGCCGAAGATGTCTTCAAGGTTGGGGGTGAAGTTGGCTGTGAGGGCCATTGGGCGGGTAAGCGCGGGGGTAAAGGAGGGTTCGATGCTCACAAGGTTGAGCCCCTCGGTCCATGAGATGAAGAGGGCTGTGCCGCGAGGAGTGGCCGTTGCGGTAACACCATCGGTAGAGGCAAAGCCACGGGTGGCATCGGCGCTTTTGACAGTGAGGACAGGTGTTGGGACCTCGGCCACGGTATTGACAATCAAGTCGAGAGTCTGGCCGTGGGTCTCATCGTCGGCACCTGTGAGGCCATTGTCGGTCAGGCGCAGACGAAGGCGCGAGGAGCCGGAAGCGGCATCGTGGGGCACACTTATTGAGGCCGAAGCGGAGCTACCGTTAACGGCGAGCGGGATGGTGGTCTCGAAGAGGCCGTCGCGGTCCCAGTCGGCATAGGCAGTGAGGGTAGAGCCTTGCGGCAACGCCTGGTTGAGCGTCAAGTCGAGGGAGGCCTTGGTGCCGGCTGCGAGGGTGGCGCGTGAGCGGGTAAACATAGTATAGTTGGCACCCGGCTTGGAGGCCGATGGATGGCTTACGGTACCGTTGGAGAGAGTTGCGAGGGGATATTCGAGGGGGGTGATGCATCCGGTCAGCTCGGCGCGTGTGATATAGACGGAGCCTACTGACCCGCAGGGCATGGAGTAGATGCGGGCAGCCAGGGCAAAGGGAGTGCGACGTGTCACGACCTTAAAGGCGGTCTTGCCGCCGAGGGAGAGACTTGAGCCGTCGGGGAGGGTGAAGGAGTAGAGCTCACCCCCTCCCTTGACAGCATATGATGCTCCTCCGTTAATGGGGGCATTGCCGTCAACCGACACAATCTGCACTCGGCCGGAGCCGGCAGCGACGAAGTAAAAGCCCTGCGTGGCATCGGTGTGGTTAAGGCGTGTCCAGACAGAGCCGTTCCAAGCCTGGCCGTCGGGGGCCACGAGGGCATAAGTCACAGTCTGCCGGCCAATTGCCGGAGCGATGGAGAAGGGGGTGTATTCCTCAGTTGCGGGAGCGAGACGCCAGTATGAGCCCACGTTGCCAACGACGGCAGTCCAGGTGATGACATTGTCGGAGGCGCCATCTTTGTTGAGGGCGCGGGGGCCTTTGCTTTCGTCGGAGTAGTTGGCGCAGTCGGTGGATGAGAACCAGCAGCAGTTGGCATTGTCGCCTGATGTGGCGGCGGTCTTGCCTATGTAATATTCAACGGGGGAGGCTGAGGAGCTTATCTTTGATGCAGAGGAGGGAGTGAAATTACACGAGCCGATATAGTTGCCGGTGGCGGTGTTGCGTATGGTATAGACATTATCCTTGCCCTCCACGGGGGTCACCTCCCAAAAACAGGCAGTGTTGACACTATAGCTTGAGATGCAAAGAGATCCGCCGGCGCGCTCAGTCATGTAGCTGGAGGTGTTTGACTTCCAGATGATGTTGTATATGCCTTTTGCTATGGCATGGGTGGAAGGGTCGGCAGGAGTGGGGGGTGTCACCGGGTCGGGTGGGGTGACAGTAGAGCCGGAGCCGGCAGTGAGGGTGAGAGAGCTCAGGCCAAAGAAGCAGCCGAGGTTTTCAGAACCCTTGGTGACGGAGAGGGTGACGTTGAGGGGGCTTGATGCAGCCACGGCCGAGGCAGCGTCCATGGTCCATGTCTTGTGGACGGCGGTGGCAGAGCCCACTCCGTCGGCAATGTCGATGTCGGAGAGCGTGGCAAAGGGTGAGTTGCCGAGCTTGGCAGCTACGTTGAATTTGCGCGCCTTGTGGTCGCTGTTGGTCTGGTAAGCTCCGGAGGCGTTAAGGGCGTGAATGTCAAGGCTCATCGATGAGGCCTTAAACTCTGAGGAGAGGCCTGTGATGGTAAATTGCAGCTCGATGGATGGGGAAGAACTGCCGTTGACATCGGGGCAGAGGAGGGCCGCTGTGACGGCCGAGCCTGAGGTCTTGAAGGCGTGGCTGGCGGAAGCGAGCGAGGCTGTGACGCCGGGGATGGCGGCCCCTGTGGCGGGGTCGGTCACGGAGACGGTCACCGACTGAGCGTCACCGCCGGTGCGATTAAATGTCAGTGCCACAGCGTCATAAGCCGAGGCTGACAGGGTGGCTGCGAGCGACATGGCCATCGTCGCACCGAGGGTAAATATCTTTTTCAAGTCTATGGTATATGTTTAAGGTCAATAATGCAATGTGCAAAGATAATGAAAATTAGCAATAACTATCTAAGGATAGGACAGAAAAAAAATTGGGCCTTACAACCCCAGGGTGGCTGGTGTAACTCCCTCGAGCGTGGAGAGCACCACGTCGGCCAGAAGGGCAATGCGCTCGGCGGGGAATGTTGTGGCCATCCCTATCACACGCGCTCCGGCGGCGCGACCGGCCTGGAGTCCCTGGATGGAATCTTCAAAGACAAGCGAGCCGCGGGGATCAACTCCGAGCGCCTCGGCGGCCATAAGATAGCCCTGGGGGTCGGGCTTGGAGCGGGTGACCATAGAGCCGGTGATTACCACGTCGAAGAGTGGCGCTAAGGAGGGGTGCTGACGGAAAAGATAGTCCATCTTCACAGCGTCGGAACTGGTAACTAATGCCGTAGCGGCCCCGAGGGAGCGGAGCATGGCTATGGTGTCAAATACGCCGGGCATCACAGGATAGACCATCGTATCCTCAAAGTCGTGGATGGCTCTAACCACCGCCTCGCGGTCGGCCGGCGAGTAGTTGTCGAGAATGCGGGTGAGTGTCATCCCCTTGATGGAATAGGCATAATTGGGGTCGCCGGTGGGAAACCGACGCTCCATCTCGGTCCAGAAACCGGTGTAGAGAGTTTCAGAATCAACTATCACACCGTCGAGGTCAAAAAGGGCTCCAAAACGTTTCATCGCTTGCGTTTGTTGTAAAGAATGCGACAAAGTTAGTGAAAATTGCATAACTTTGCCCTGCCTCATCCCAATAGCCCCTGCAAAAGCGCAGCCTCATGACCAAAGAGATAGCGACATCAGATACAGACAGCCGTTCGCCCATGACGCTCGGCACTCGCTCCATTTCTCATCTGCTGGTGCAATATTCTGTGCCTGCCATCATAGCGAGTGTGGCCACCAGCCTCTACAACATCATCGACTCGATCTTCATAGGGCGCGGAGTGGGCGCCATGGCCATAGCGGGCCTGGCCATCACCTTTCCGCTGATGAACCTCGTGGTGGCCTTCTGTACGCTTGTGGCCGTTGGCGGTGCCACCATATCCTCTATCTTCATGGGGCAGAAGGCCATCGGGAGGGCCACCGACGTGGTCAACAATGTGTTGGTGCTCTGCGTGATACACGCCATAGTGATAGGGGGTGGGGCTCTCATATTCCTCGACGAGATACTCACCTTCTTCGGCGCCACACCAGAGACCATTCCCTATGCCAGGGAGTTCATGCAGGTAATCCTGTGGGCCACGCCGCTGTCGTTTGTCTTCATCGGCCTCAACAATCTCATGAGGGCCACGGGCTATCCGCGTAAGGCCATGGTGTCGGCGCTGCTGTCGGTGGCCGTCAACCTGGTGCTGGCACCGGTGTTTATCTTTATCTTTGACTGGGGCATCAAGGGGGCTGCACTGGCCACAGTGTGCGGTCAGGGAGCCGCCTTCATATGGGTACTCTGCCATTTCCTCAACCCACAGTCGTTTATCCACTTTGACCGTCACCGGCTGTGGTTCACACCCCCCATCGTCAGGCGCATGTATGCCATAGGCCTATCGCCCTTCCTGATGAACGTGTGCGCGTGTGTCGTCGTGGTGTTTATCAACAAAGCGCTGCTCGACTACGGCGATGCCGCCGGCAACCTCGCCGTCGGAGCCTACGGCATCCTTAACCGGACGACGATGTTTTTTGTGATGATAGTATTTGGTGTCACCCAAGGAATGCAGCCCATCCTGGGCTTCAACTATGGCGCCGGCAACTGGGAGCGCGTCAAGCACACCCTGCGCATCGGCATCTGGCTCGGAGTGGGCATCACCACCGTGGGCTGGGCCGTCACCGAGCTGCTCCCCGACACCGTCTCGTCGCTCTTCACCACCGACCCCACTCTCATCGGGCTGGCCCGCCGCGGCTTCCGCATCTACTTCATAGCCTACCCCGTGGTGGGCGCACAGGTGGTGATCCAAAACTATTTCCAGAGTGTAGGGCGCCCCAAGCTCTCCATCTTCCTCTCCCTCACACGCCAGCTCATCTTCCTCATCCCCTTCCTCATCATCCTCCCACGCTATTGGGGCATCGATGGCGTGTGGGCTTCCATGACCGGCTCTGACATCATTGCCTTCATCATAGCCCTGATAACCCTCACCATCACCATGCGCCGCGCCAACCGCCGCTTTGCCTCCTCAGCGGCCTCAAACCGATAAATTCCTCGTCCAAAGTGATAAACCTACGCGTAAACCCTGAGACCGCCGCCACCCCGGCCTTGCTGCGCCAGGCTGTGGCCAAGCAGCTCGGCATCAACGCCGCCGATGTCGAGGATGTAGTGATATGCCGCCGCTCCATCGACGCTCGCCAGCGCAACATCATTGTCAACCTCAGCGTTGAGCCCAAGATAAAGGGATGCCCGCCCGTGCCTGTCCCATCGCCCAAGCCACTCCCCATGCCCAAGCTCCCCGCCGATGCTCGTCAAGCCATCGTGGTGGGGGCCGGCCCCGCCGGTCTCTTTGCCGCCGCCGCCCTCATTGGCCACGGCATCAAGCCCATCCTTATCGAGAGAGGCAAGGATGTAGACTCGCGGCGTCTCGACGTGGCTCAGATTGCTCGCACCCAGAGCATTGACCCCGAGAGCAATTATTGCTTTGGCGAGGGGGGAGCCGGTGCCTTCTCCGACGGCAAGCTCTATACTCGCTCAAAGAAGCGCGGCCCGGTGGAGACCGTCCTTGCTACTCTCGTGGCATGCGGAGCTCCGGCCGACATCCTCGTCGATGCTCATCCACATATCGGCACCGACCGTCTACCTTATATAATAAGGACACTAAGGGAAAAGATAGTGGAGGCCGGCGGCGAAGTGCGCTTCTCCACCAAGGTCACCTCACTGCTTATTGAGCAAGGAGAGTGTATGGGAGTGGTGACTGCTTCAAGGGAGGAGCTGCGTGGCCCCGTGATACTCGCCACCGGCCACTCCGCGCGCGATGTCTACCGCTTCCTCCACGCCCAGGGTGTGAGGCTCGACGCCAAGGGTATTGCCGTGGGATGCCGAGTGGAGCATCCCCAGACCCTCATCGACTCCATCTTTTACCACAATCCCAAGGGGCGCGGAGCATTCCTCCCCCCGGCCGAATACTCGCTGCTGACACGCGTCGACGGCCGCGCCGTCTACTCCTTCTGCATGTGCCCCGGCGGGGTGGTGATTCCCGCCTCTTCGGGTCCCGGACTTTTGGTGGTCAACGGCATGAGTCCGGCCAGACGCGGCACTCGCTGGGCCAACACCGGGATGGTGGTCGAGATACTCCCCGACGACATCGAGGGCTCCTCGCCCTTGAAGATGCTCGACTATCAAGAGAGCATCGAGCGTCGACTCTCCGAGGCCGTGGAGGGCTCTCAGCACGCCCCGGCCCAGAGAGTGCCCGACTTTATCGCAGGGCGCGCCTCTTCGTCGCTCCCCCCCTCGAGCTATCCCCCCGGCATCGTGGCCATGCGCCTCGACAAGCTGCTTCCCAGCGAGGTGAGCAGCCGATTAAGCCGTGGATTGACGGAGTTTGGTCGCAAGTATCGGGGATATGCCTCCGGCCAAGGAGTGATGATAGGCTGCGAGACACGCACTTCCAGCCCCGTCACCATAGTGCGCCACCCCGAGACCCTCTCCCACGCCGAGCTACCGGGACTCTACCCCTGCGGCGAGGGCGCAGGATATGCCGGCGGCATCGTGAGCGCCGCCATCGACGGCATGCGCTGCGCCGCTGCTATAGCCGGTTGTTGAACATCCTGGCTCTCCGAGGCGTTGAAAATCGCAGAAAGAGCCAAAAATTTTTCACGAAATTTTTTGGCTCTTTCGCTGCTTTGCTATAATTTTGCGGCGAAGGACAAGGCCATACGTGATTAAACCCGAAATCCTTCAGCGGACCGACCCTGATAGGTTCCACACCCCATTATCTACTCTTTCGATTATATCATTCATTACGGTATTCATATGAGAATCCTTATGCCTGTTGTGGCGGCTTTCGTTATGCTGTTCACTCAGGGATGCAAGTCTACAGGGAGCGACTGCGTGGCTATCTCGCCCGACGGTCGCATTGAGCTTGCCTTTGCCTTGACGGCCGAGGGTATCCCCTCATATTGCGTCACCTTCGACGGCGACACCGTTGTCTGCCCCTCTCTTTTAGGTCTTGAGGCTGGCGGCGGTGAGAATTTCCGTAGCGGCTTCTCTCTGGCCTCCGCTCCCGTAATGGAATCGGTCGACTCTGTGTGGACTCCAGTTTGGGGCGAAAACGACTCTATCGTAAATCGTTATCAGTCGCTCAAAGTGGCTTTGGAGAAGAAAAATGAGGCCGGCCTCACTCGCCGCCTCGACATCTGCTTCCGCGTCTACGACTCCGGCATTGCTTTCCGCTACATCATCCCCGCGCAAGATGGCCTCGACTCCTTAGTGATCACCGACGAATACTCTGAGTTTGCCATGCCCGCCGACCTCACCGCCTGGTGGATCCCCGGCGACTATGACACTCAGGAATATGAATACAATAAGTCGACCCTGAGCGAGATACGCGCCATCAACGAGGCCAACGGCAAGATTGGCAACGTGTCTCAGACAGCCTTCTCCCCCACCGGCGTCCAGACCTCGCTGATGCTCAAGGGCTCTGACTCCCTTTACATGAACATCCACGAGGCCGCCTTGATAGACTATCCCGCGATGCACCTCGACCTCGACGATGCCTCGCTCACCTTCCGCTCGTGGCTCACTCCCCTGCCCGACGGCACCAAGGCCGTGGTCAAGCTCCCCTTCCGCACCCCCTGGCGTGTGGTGATGATTGGCGACGAAGCCATCGATATCCTGGCCACCGACATAATCTACAACCTCAACGACCCCTCCAAGATAGAAGACACATCATGGATTAAGCCTGTGAAATATATGGGCGTATGGTGGGAAATGATTACCGGCAAAAGCCAGTGGAGCTATACCGATGCCCACGACTTTGACCTCGCCACCTTTGACTACTCCAAGGCTCGCCCCCACGGCCACCATGGCGCCAACACGGCCAACGTGAAGCGATATATCGACTTTGCCGCCGACAACGGCTTTGACCAGCTCCTTGTCGAGGGATGGAACACCGGCTGGGAAGACTGGTTTGGCAAGGAAAAAGATTTTGTCTTTGACTTCGTGACCCCTTATCCCGACTTTGACCTCCGCGAGCTCAACGACTATGCCCACTCCAAGGGCATACGCCTGATGATGCACCACGAGACTTCAGGCTCAATCCCCAACTATGAGCGTTGGATCGACACCGCATACACCCTCATGAACGACTATGGCTACACAGCCGTCAAGAGCGGATATGTGGGCAATATCCTCCCCAAGGGTGAAAACCATTACAACCAAAACTCCGTCCGCCACTACCTCCGCGCCATCCAGAAGGCCGCCGACCATCAGATTATGGTCAACGCCCACGAGGCAGTAAGGCCCACCGGACTGGCTCGCACATATCCCAACCTCGTCGGCAACGAGAGTGCCCTCGGCACCGAATACCGCAACATGTCAACCGCCCACGAGACTATCCTCCCCTTCACTCGCCTCAAGGGTGGACCCATGGACTTCACTCCGGGCATCTTTCGGACTGACATCGGCTCCTTTGTCCCCGGCAGCAACGAGCACAAACTCGCCACGACGGCCAATCAGCTCGGAGTATACCTCACCATGTACTCTCCCCTCCAGATGGCTGCCGACCTCCCTGACCACTATATGGAAAAGGCCGATGCCTTCCAGTTTATCAAAGATGTCCCGGTTGACTGGAGCAAGTCAATCTATCTCGGAGCCGAGCCCGGCGAATATATAGTCGTGGCCCGCAGAGACAAGAATAGCCCTGACTGGTATGTGGGCGGAGTAGCCAACGAGCCCACCGACTTCACCGTCGACTTCTCTTTCCTCCCCAAGGGCACCACCTATCAGGCCACCATCTATGCCGACGCCCCCGATGCCGACGCCGTGACCAACCCTGAGGCCTATGCCATCTCCTCCATGGAGGTCACCTCGGCCACGCGCCTACCCATCCACATGGCCCATGGAGGCGGATTTGCCATCTCACTGAAAGACCCGACTCTGAAATGACACACTGAAAGAATAAGACAAGTCGTATAATAGATTTGAGAAATAAGAGTTCATAATTACGTTTAAGTTTGAGAAAAAAAACGGACAATCCGATTTTTTGATCAGGTCCCGGATGGCGCGCGACGCGTAGTCCGGGACATTTTTTCGTTCCCTGGTTGGCGTGTCATGGAAAATGAGTATCTTTGGGGCTGTGAAGACCCGCCTTATTGCTCTGCTGATGCTCGTAGCAGCTATAGCTGCCCCCTTGGGGGCCTTGGCTCTCGCCCCCTCCCTCGCCCGGAGCGGATGGGAGAAGGCCGATGCGCCCCGCCGGAGCCTCGCCCCGGGAGCCTTGGAGGTGGTCACCTCGGGCCAGTGGGTCTATGTAAGCTCATCTGAAGAGGTGAAGGTGGAGATCCTTACAGTCCTTGGGCAGACCCTCACCTGCGACACTCTCCCTCCGGGCACCCACCGATTCCACATCGGAGCCAGAGGCATCTACATCCTCCGCGCAGCCTCGTCAACCTATCGTATCACTCTATGAACCGACTCAAAATCTATCCCGGCAATATCAACGCCCGCTATATCGACCAGGCCGTGGACACCCTCCGCGCCGGCGGAATCATCATCTATCCCACCGACACGGTCTATGCCCTCGGCTGTGACGCCCTCAACGCACAGGCCATTGCCAAGGTGTGTCGCATCAAGGGGATCGACCCCGCCAAGCAGTCGCTCTCCATCATCTGCTCCGACCTCTCCATGGCCTCCGACTATGCCCGGATCGACAACATCGCCTTCCGCACCCTGAGAGCCAACACACCGGGCGCCTTCACCTTCCTCCTCCCGTCGACCACTCGCCTGCCTAAGGTGATGAAGGGGCGCCGGCAAGTGGGCATCCGCATCCCCGGCTGCGACATTGCGCGCGCCTTGGCCGAAGCCTTGGGCCATCCCCTGCTATCCACCTCAGCCGAAGCCACCGACGAGAGCGACGACGACCTCTCGGCCTCGGCTAATCCCGACTCAGTGGCCGTGGCATATGAATACCATCCCATCGAGCTTATTATCGACGGCGGCTACCGCGACGGCATCCTCTCCACCGTGGTTGACCTCGACGACCCCTCCGACCCTGTCATCGTCCGCCAAGGCCCCGCCCCCCTCATCTTCTGACATTTTACTTTCATCATATAAAATCTAAAGGCCGCGTCCCGGGATAGGGTCGCGGCCTCAAGCGTAGAAAGATTATTTTAAGAGAAGGGATTTTTGCGTAGATTTGGCTTACTTCTTGTCGCCGAAGAAGCGCTTGTAGAGCCCCTGGAAGCCCTGCCCGTGGCGAGCCTCATCTTTGGCCATCTCATGGACGGTGTCATGGATAGCGTCGTGGCCCAGCTCCTTGGCTCGGCGGGCGATGCGCATCTTGTCTTCGTTGGCGCCTGCCTCGGCTGCCATGCGCTTCTCGAGGTTGGTCTTGGTGTCCCAGACACATTCGCCCAGCAGTTCAGCAAACTTGGCGGCGTGCTCGGCCTCCTCAAAAGCATAGCGCTTGAAGGCCTCGGCTATCTCGGGATAACCCTCGCGGTCGGCCTGGCGGCTCATGGCGAGGTACATGCCCACCTCGCCACACTCGCCGTTGAAGTGGGCCGTCAGGTCGGCTATCATCTGCTCGTCCTGACCCTTGGCGCTTCCGAGCTCATGCTCGGTGACAAACACCAGCTCGGCGCTCTCTTCGAGCTCCTTAAACTTTGAAGCGGGGGCTCCGCAGATGGGACACTTCTCGGGTGCCTCGTCACCCTCGTGGACGTAGCCACAGACGGTGCATATAAATTTCTTTTTCATAGCGTGATGATGAATGGATGCCGTCCAAGCCCTGGGGCTCCGGCGGCGGATAAAAACTTGGTTATGAAATGAGCTGACACGAAGCTCGCTTTCTCCATCAGGGAGGGCTGCGTGGCTTCGTGTCTGCAAAAGTAGCAAAGTCGCGTCAATTAATCTGCGTTGCGGTGTGTAAATATTTGTTAAATATTTCAGGCAAGCAATGCTCGGAGCGAAATGGCTGCCAAAGCCACACGCAAGCGTATCCTGAGGGTCGATACTCCCTCAGCTCTGGCTATCTCACTGTAGCGATAGCCTGCGGCGCGCATCGACAGCGCATAGGAGTGGCGGCGGTCGCGCAAGCTCGCTATGGCGCCGGTGATCTGCGACACTGTATGGGTGCCCTGCGGAATGGTGTCGTCTGCATCATGATGGGCTACGGCATGGGACGGGATGGCATAGGCCCGCGCGCTCACCTGCTGACGTCGCTTTGCCGCACGAGCCGAGTAAGCACTGTCAAAGATAGTGCGCATCACGGCAAAGAGACTGTCGCGGGTGGTGAATGCTGCCGGGGCCGACATGGCTCGTCGTGTCGTGTCGCGCAGCAGTGCATAGGCATCGTCGCGATTGCCCGTCAGGGTGTAGGCGAGGTTAAGAAGAGGGGCTTGCTGGGCAAGGATTGCCGAGGAGTAGCTTGAAGAAATTGACATGGCTCTGAAGATTTGAGATTTAATATGTGTGTCTTTCACAATAGTGTGGTGAAATCTTTACTTCGCAAAGTTACTCACTCCATTACTGCGAAACGAATTGCAACTATTAACAGATGTTAAATGCGTTACACTCATGTTACAGCCTATAGCGCCCTTTTGCCTCGTCATCTCACTTTGTTTTGGGCATCCGAGAAAAATGATATAATTTTGGGGCAACAGAGCTTTTCCGCCCTTAAATCACATCCGCCATGCTCAGACCGCAACCACCACGCCGACGGCCTCTCTACCGCACCCTGCGGTGGGGACGCATCGCAGTGAGCGCCCTATGCCTGGCCATTCTCTCGGGCGGTCTCGCCTTCAGCGTCTCTTCGCTCCCGGGGCCGGCTCTATGGCTCGCCAAGATGCAGCTCATGCCCGCCGTGGCGGCCTTCTCGATGGTGGTGTTTGTGGGATGGCTCGCTGCCACCCTCGCCTTTGGACGGATTTATTGCTCCACCGTATGCCCTCTCGGGACTGTCCAAGACTGCATCAGCCGCCTGGCGCGCAATCCGCGCCGACGCCCCTACCGCTTCTCCCCTCCCACAACCGGCCTGCGCTACAGCGTCCTCGTGGCTGTCCTAACTTGCCTCATGGCCGGCTTCATGGCCATACCCTCTATCCTCGACCCCTACACCGACTGGGAGCGCTTCTGCCTCTCATGCATCCGCCCGCTCCTTGGCCTCGGCCAAGGCCCCGGAGCCATAGCCGCCCCCCCCTCAGGCCACTTCCTCCCATCATTGGCCGTGGCCATGAGCTCGGCTGCCGGAATGGCTGTGGCGCTGGCCACTCTTATCCCCATATGCCTCATTGCCGCCCGCCGCGGACGCACGTTTTGCAACACCATCTGCCCCGTGGGCACCACCCTCGGCATCGTCTCCCGCTATGCCATCATGCAGATGGATATCGACACCGACCTCTGCACCAACTGCCGCCGCTGCGTCGATGTATGCAAGGCCTCATGCATCAACCTCGACGACCATGTCGTTGACACCTCGCGCTGCATCCTCTGCTTTGACTGCACCGATGCCTGCCGCGACAACGCCATCAGCTATGTGGCCACGCGCAAGCAGCTCTCCCTCCCCATGATGCAACACTCCTCGCCACGCGCCGCCTCGGCCGGCACCTGACCCCCACCTATATTACATATCGCCATGAGACAATACCTGCAGCTCCTCGACACCATACTCACTCAGGGCTCCGACCGCACCGACCGCACCGGCACCGGCACTCGCTCCATCTTTGGCCACCAGATGAGATTTGACCTCTCGGAGGGCTTCCCCCTGCTCACGACCAAGAAGCTCCACCTTAAGTCAATCATCTACGAGCTGCTGTGGTTTCTTCGCGGCGACACCAACATAAAATATCTCAACGACCATGGCGTGTCAATATGGGATGAATGGGCCGGGCCCGACGGCGACCTCGGCCATATATATGGCTACCAGTGGCGTTCGTGGCCCGACTATGACGGCGGCCACATCGACCAGATCACCCGGGCCCTCGACACCATACGCCGCTCCCCCGACTCGCGGCGCATCATCGTCTCGGCATGGAACGTGGCCGACATACCCTCCATGAAACTCCCCCCCTGCCATGCTCTCTTCCAGTTTTATGTAGCCGACGGGCGCCTCAGCCTTCAGCTCTATCAGCGCTCGGCCGACTGTTTCCTCGGTGTCCCCTTCAACATCGCCTCCTATGCCCTGCTGCTCATGATGATGGCTCAGGCCACCGGCCTGAGCCCCGGCGAGTTTATCCACACACTCGGCGACGCCCACCTCTATCTCAACCATCTCCCCCAGGCGCGCCTACAGCTCTCGCGAGAGCCGCGCCCACTGCCTCAGATGAAGCTCAACCCCGAGGTCACCGACCTTTTCGGCTTCACCTTCAACGACTTTACCCTCGAGGGCTACGACCCCCATCCTCATATCAAGGCCGCCGTGAGCGTCTGACCTCCCCCCCATTCCATGCCTCCCATCTCCATCATCGCCGCCATCGCCGCCAATCGAGCCATAGGCCTCCGCGGCGACATGCTCTTCCACATCAGCGCCGACCTCCGCCGCTTCAAGGCCATCACCATGGGCAAGCCTCTCGTCATGGGACGCAAGACCTTTGAGTCGCTCCCCGGCGGGCCCCTCCCCGGCCGCCGCAACATCGTCGTCACGCGCCAAGCCTCCTGCCCCCGCCCCGGCATCGAGACGGCACCCTCGCTCGCCGACGCCCTTTCGCTCGCTGCCACCTCGGCTCCGGAGGAGATAATGGTGATCGGCGGCGGCGAGATTTACTCTCAGGCTCTCCCTCTCGCCTCGCGCCTCTACCTCACTGAGATCGACGCCCTCCCTTCTGAGGCCGACACCTTCTTCCCCCCGCTCCCTCCGGGACAATGGGCCGTCTCCGAGACCGACGGCCCCTTCACCGACCCCCGCTCCGGCCTCACATACCGCTTCGTCACCCTCACCCGACTGAAGTTGGTGGATATTCAGCGGTAGCGGAGGCCGGTGGGGGTAATAGCGTCGGTACGTGCCAGCCAGCCGGCCAAAAACCGGCGGTTATTGCCGCGACGGGCAATGCGACAATAATATTCCTGCCGCGCTCGCTTGAGGGCTTCGAAGGTGGCCAAATGGTCGGGGGCATTGAGCGCGCCGAGGGTCACGGGTCCAATGACGCCGTCGGCCATCACGCCAAGCGCCCTCTGTGCATTGCCCACTGCATTGCCAACCCCGGCTGTATAGGCCCAATCGCAAATCTGATTGGCCACACACTGCGCTTCTATCCTGTCACACTGCAACTTATCCCATATCATGCCCTTGGCGATGGCGAGCCACTGGCAATAGGTCATTTGCGCAAGGTCGGCGGCCGTGGCCCCGGGCTTCCTTAGCGCGGCGCGATAGGTGGCAAGGGTCACTCCGCAGAGGGTGGCGCCGCCCCGGTCGCCCCGGATAGTTTCCACCCCCATTCCCTTTGCCTTCTCAAAGGCTCGGGCCACCGAGTCGGCGGCGGTGATGTCGGCGCCGCTCTCAAAGTGGAGTATAAACGGCGCGAGTATCTCAAATTTTGCCATAGCCATTAGTCGATTCCCTTCATCAGCAGCTTGGCAAGGGCCTTGGCTATCTCATCTTTGTTTTCGAGGATGATGCGCATTGTCTTCTCGGCGCGGCGCATCTCGGCCTTCTCGCGTGTGTTTTCCATCACGCTCCGATATTCGCAGAAGAGGTTAAAGGCGGCTAAGGCGAGCGTAAAGAGCGGCAGGGGAAGCAGCGTGCAGGCTATCAGGTCGATACATGAGAGGCAGAGCATCGGGAAGAAATATTTCCCGGCCTTGTCACACGTCCGCTTATAGCCGGTGGAGCGGCGCGCAAGGCCGGCCTTGCGCGCCTTGGCCACGCCGGCCCAGAGGTCGATGCCCATGGCCACTATTACGGCGCCGTAGTAGAGGATGAGCCAGGCTATAAAGGTCTTAAACTGATGCGGGTCAATCCCCTCAAAGAGGTTAAGTGTTGTTTCCATAGATAAGAGTAAGATTGTTTTGGCGGCAAAGATAGGCTCCACGCGCCCCCTCCCGATGTCGTAATCCTACTCTATCATCCCCATGGCCTCGCGATATTTGCTTCTTTTCGTGGCTTTACGGATTGCCTTTGCCGCTTTGTGGCCTATCTCCCACTCGCTATACTCCCAAAAAGGTTTCATCTTGGACAAGACCTGTGCCTCGCCGCAGAGATGCTCCTCGCGCCATGCCATCAGCCGCTCATGAAAGGCCATCAGTCTCCTCAGCCGCTCTTCGCGCCCCATCTCGGCTCCGCCGATCCACTCGGCAAGGAGCGACGGACGCCCGACGAGCCCGCGCCCGGCCATCACCCCCGCCAGCCCGGGGAAGCGCGCCAGGGCGCGGCCGATGTCGGCCGGCTCTCTTATCTCGCCGTTATACACTATCGGGGCATCCAGTTCCCCCATCAGCCGCTCCAGCGCGTCGAGCCGCAGCTCGCCCCGATATTGCTGGCGCGCCGTCCGGGGGTGGACGGCCACATATCGCGGCCTCAGCCGCTCTATGGCCCCCTTCACCGACAGCCACTCGTCGGCCTCTTCCATGCCTAAGCGCATCTTGACGCTCATCGACAGCCCCGGATATTCCGCGGCCATCTCGGCCACCTCGGCCATCACCTCGGGCCGCCGCAGCAGGGCCGCCCCGCGCCCCCGCCCTGTCTGGAGCGGGAAGGGGCAGCCGAGGTTGAGGTTGACTCTCGTGGCTCCCTCGCGGGTGAGCGCGTCGAAGATCACACGCAGCTCTGCCGTGTCGCGGAAGATGGCCTGGGGCTCGGCTCTCTCCTCAGCCTCGAGCGGCGACAGATAGTCGCGCATGTCGCGTCCCAGCGCCTCCCCCTTCTCCACGCGTATGAAGGAGGTGACATACTCGGCCGAGGCCTCGGGATAAAGCTCGCGGTGTATCGCCCGCCAGGGCGCGTCGGTCAGCCCCTGCATCGGGGCCACATACATCTTTACCATAGTAAGCTTATTCCTTATTAAGCGTCGTCGGGCGCAAGATGGTCAGCTCGGCCAGCAGTGCCAAGGCCAGCGCTCCGGCCATGGCCACGAAGCCCAGTCCCATGTGCCCCTCGTCGGCCAGCGAGCCAAGGACGTTGGTGGCCAACGCGCCTATGAAGAGTCCGCTCATGTTCATCAGGCCATAGGCCGTGCCCCTTGAGCGCGACGGCACAAACTGGCATAGTATGGGCATATTGTTGGCGTCAAACAGGCCATAGCCTAAGCCGAAGAGCAGCCCGGCTCCGATGGCGGCGGCGAGGGTGTCGCCATAACCCATAAGCACCAGCGACGGTATCATCATAGCCAATCCGATGGAGGAGGTGTAGATGCGGCCCCGCAGGTTGCGCCGGCTCCAACGGTCGGCCAGCGGTCCGCCGGTCATCACTCCAATAAACGAGGCTATGGCGATGGTGATGGTGGCTATCGGCCCGGCCCATGTCATCTCTATCCCAAGCGAGTCGGCAAAGAGAGTGGGCAGCCAGTTTTTCGTGGCCCAGCCGGGCACGGAGCATGAGGCAAAGAAAAAGAGTATGGTCCAGAAGGCGATATTAGCCCCAAGCCCGGCCAGCCCGGCTCCCGTGGCCTTCAGCCCATGGCGCAGGGTGGCGAGCAGCGGCTTTCGCTCTCCCTTCGCCTCCGCCGTCTCTACGCGCTTCTCATGCAGGAAGGCCACAAGGACGGCTCCGTAGATGATGCCCGCGATGCCAAACCAATGGAAGGTCTCTTGCCACGAAAGCTGCTCTGCCACAAAGGCTCCGAAGCCCCCGACGGCCTGCCCCATATAGAGGCCTG
Organism: Alloprevotella sp.; assembly: GCA_023663135.1. Lineage (GTDB taxonomy): Bacteria > Bacteroidota > Bacteroidia > Bacteroidales > Muribaculaceae > Paramuribaculum. The sequence goes on along the minus strand of JAMPIE010000024.1, from coordinate 1,724 downwards.
TCATGTGCACTCCGATAGCCAGCGACAGCTGGCGACCCGTGAAGTAGTCGGCTATCAGCGACAATGCCGCCGGGATGTAGAGGGCCTCTGAGATGCCCATCGCCGCCCTCAGCCAGTAGACCTGCTCATAGCTCGTGGCATAACCCATGGCCAGCGTCACTCCGCTCCACACCACCAAGCTCACAACAATGAGCCACTTACGATTAACCCTGTCGGCCACTATGCCGCTCACCGGGCTCATGAAACCGTAGATCCACATAAACACCGCCATGACCTTGCCAAACATCACCTTGCTCTCAAGCGCCGTGATGTCAACGGCCATCGCATCGCGCATCGTCGACAGCATCTGCCGATCCATATAATTAAGGAGGGCTACGACCCACAGCAGGCCTACCACCGCCCAAGGATAATACCTCGCATCTCTCAGTTGTTTCATGGTCTGATTTTTTGAATATTAATAAGGCGTCTGCAAAGATACTTAACATTCCCCAATCTGCCAACGCCGCCGCGACCGACCGCGTCATCGGTCGTCGATACCCCGCCGCGACAGATGGCCGGAGGCCATCTGCCGCAATCCGACCGCGTCAGCGGTCTCATCTTCGCGCTGACGCAGCCGCGACGCGGCGGGCCCCACTGCGACTGATGGCCGGAGGCCATCCACTGCGGCATAACCGGGGGTTGCGGAGCCACCGCCTCGGCGGTCAGCTCCGCTACCCCCGGCCGGCGCCTCCTCGCGAATACACAACCCCGGCGGGGTTGCACCCCGCCGACGATGCCCGTCCGCCGCCCAAGGGCTATTAGTCAATATGTTATTTTAATCGATTGATTTTTAAACATACTTGTTGGACATGGTCAAGACCATATAAAAGAGAATGGCTGTCAATTCCCATCCACATAAACAGCTTGTTAAGTTTCTGATATGCGTTTAGAATGTAGGATGTTCCGATTTCGGCCTGTCGGCGCGCAAAACATATCGGCTCATGGTGGGCAATTCTATTGCGGAGAATGTTTATGCCATCCAGCTCATTGAATATAAACGTGTTATTATATTGAGCCTCTGCCGACGAACGAGGCTTATTTGGAAATATAGCAAGCAGTGTGCGCCCGACAGCCCTGTATTGCGGATTAGCAAACATATATTTCCACACACCGAACTCCATCTCTGCAAGAAGTTTTGGATGAGAATATAGGCCCTCACGCATCAATCGTGCATATGCTTTCTTTATGATTTTTGCGCTATCACGACAGCCGCTCACATCAAATATTCCCCCATCCAATACTGCATCGCGCAGCCAATCTTCACCAAATTGCTCTGTCAGGATCCTATCAATGGCATTTCTGATAGCAACCTCAAAGCAACTCAGAAGTGTAAAGACCTCTTGCGACAGGTTGAGGTTCAATCTGTAAAGTGTCATCGTATTTCGGGTGTTGTTGTCACACGCCAGTAGGTATCGTTGGAGCCTTTCTCCCGACAATACTGATTGAAATTCAGAATATTTCATTTGCTACTGTAATTTCTACGTGAATAATTTGGTCATATCTGAAAATATCACTAACTTTGTAGTGTTGATTCCCGGTAGCCCCTGACCTTGTCAAGCTATCGGGTTTAGTTTTGTTATTGATACAAAGTTAGTGGAAATCACTCAGAACAACAAATAAAAAAACCGTCCGCGACCGATGCCGCCACTGTGCAACCCCGCCGGGGTTGAAAACATCATACCCTC
>JAMPIE010000023.1 GCA_023663135.1 Alloprevotella sp. | reverse complement strand
GTCCATTGTGTTCAATACATCTGATGGTGCGCATCTCGCGGAGTATCGACTCGGCGGAGTCAAAGCGTGTGCGGAGATACTCGTCGCTGTCGCGCTTATGCCTGACGCAGGATGCAAGTATCAGTCCTATGAAACAGATGAACATCCGCCCATGCTTGGAGGCTTCGGGCCATACCCTCAGTCTGTCTTGTCCCAAAGGCCCCTTCTGAAGCTCAAATGTCTTCTCCTGCTCGTCACGCATGCCGTAAGTGTCCTTCGCAGCCAGCGGATCCATATCCAGCCCGATTGACTTTGAGGCGAAGAAACCGCTGGTGCGCAGTCTTTTGTCGATGGCAGAGGTATTCTCTTTGTATGATGCCACGGTGCCGTCGTCCGCGTATTCTATCTCCAAAAGCCTGTGGGTGCGGCTGTATGCTTCCCGGTCGGGTATTTTACGCCGTGTCGCCATAGCCTCGTCAGTCTCCTCTTTCATGGCCTGCAGCCTCTCTTGAAGGCGGCAGGCATCCTCGGCCTCCCTGTGCGGACTGTAGTACAGGTTTATCCTCATGTCATCGGCCTTTATCACATTGTCGCCGTTGCCCTTGACGGAGTATTCAACCTTGCTCTGCATGTAGAACAGCCTGTCTGCCTTTGAATACTGCATTCCGGCAGGGATGCAGTGGCTCATGTCTATGGTCTTTATCAAGGCAAGCACGTCGCCCTGCGAGGCCTTGACGGATGTAAGCACCCTCTGCCCTCTGGCAATGTATAGTTCTATGTTCTTCAGTGACTCATATCCACGGTCGGTGATGAGTATCAGATTTTTAAACCTCGCATGCTCGAGTTCCTTGAGTGTCATCTCGATTGTGCGCGAGTCAGGCATGTCCCCGGGCAGCTCAAGATAGAATATGGGCATGTGCGAGGTGAGCGAATACACCACTACCTGCAGGGTCTGTCTCAGCGGCAGCCTCTCCTTGTTGTGCCCCCACCGGATGTCGGCCAGGTTGAATCCGTAGGTGGATATTGAGGTGGAGTCTATGCCGCACAGTTCATCCTTCCCTACACGCGCGGCACGGAGTCTGAACAAATCCATGCGGTTCTGTTCCGTGATGCCCTCTGTCAGTCTTGTTATGACGCTTGGTGTCATCTTTATGTCCGTGGGAGCCTTGGCCTCAAGCTGCCATTGCGAGAGATGCGAGTAGCTCAAATTGTCTATAAATGGATAGTAGGCCAATGTAAGTATCTGTTCCACAATCTCCATGTTTCCGCCAAACACCTTCAGCAGGTCATCCTTGACGCCGGTCTCGTCGGCCACTTTGTCAAGAAGCCATGTCGGCCCGTACTGGCGGTCGACATCCCCCGCCTCGTATGCGACTGCCCCGCGTTTGTCTTCGCTCTGCGACTTTTTCCCTATGGCTGACAAGTCCCAGTCCTCGGGGAAGACCAGCTTTTTCCGTTGCTCGATAGTGGCGTTGAAGAAATTTATGCCGGGCGAAAATTTCTTGTTGTCGTCAAGTGTGCCCCAATGCGTGTAGCGGTAATGCCGCTTGCCATCATCTCCGATGGTATAGGTGTTGGTGGCCGCGTACCTGTGGCCGTTGTTCCTGTGAATATGCACGATGTTCTGACTGCCCTCCTTTGATGGCCTTCCTTTTGACATAGTAATCATATTTAATCATACAAATGTACAATTAAATATTGACATGCACAAATTTTTAAGCCCTAAAATTTAGAAATTTAGCAATTAATCGTACATTTTATTGCAAAACTCGGATATTTTAAGGTCGAGCCGACCCGGTGAGTCCGCTGAATAGTTACGTTTAACCATGCGATATATTATAGAATGTTAAAGGATTCAATTTCGATTCATTCAGCTCGGTTGAGTACCGTTCAAAGCGATTCAAGACACGTTGTCATAGGTAACTTTATAGGGAACTCACCCAAGTATGATTGAATTGAAAATCGCTAACAATCTATGATTAAAATTATTAGCGATTTTTTCTGTAGTGCCACCGGGATTCGCGCGATTACAAAAGGAGAAGAAAATAGGGGGAGGAGAGGCGGAAATTCGGAGAAATTAGTTATCTTTGTGGATGTAAAAATAAATCGAATAAAGATATGACAGCATTTATAGGGGGGCTTGGACTCCCGGAGATAGTTCTTATAGCAGTGGTGGTGCTCCTCTTTTTTGGCGGGAAGCGCATCCCTGAGCTCATGAAGGGGCTCGGAAAGGGTGTGAGATCGTTCAGGGATGGGATGAAAGAGACAGAGATTGACGAAAAGCGTGAGGCATGACCTTTTGGGAGCATCTCGATGAGCTAAGGGGTGTGTTGCTGCGATGCATGGCCGTGGTGTTTGTGGCGTCGGTGGCTGCCTTTTGCTTTAAGGATATGCTCTTTGAGTTTTTGCTTGCGCCGGGCGAGGATAGCTTTGTGACCTATAGTCTGTTGCCGTCGCTTACAGGGGGAGGGCCGGCGCATGTTGACTTGATCAACACGGCGCTTGCGGGGCAGTTTACGGCCCATCTGCAGGCGGCGATGTGTGTCGGGGTGCTTGTGGCATCGCCATATCTGCTTTATAGCCTATTTATGTTTGTGTCGCCGGGTCTCTATGCCGAAGAGCGACGAGCAGCGCGGATGGCACTGGTGCCCGCCTACATGATGTTTTTCATAGGCATGGCAGTGAGCTATCTCCTTATCTTTCCATTGACATTTAGGTTTTTAGGCACATATCAGGTGGCTACGACAGTGACCAATATGATATCGCTAGAGTCGTATATGTCAACCCTGATAGTAATGAGCCTCACGATGGGGGCAGTGTTTGAGCTGCCGGTAGCGGCATCGATGCTTGCCCGAGCAGGGATAATCGATGCCGGCGGGATGAGGCGCTATCGCCGTCAGGCCATCGTGGCCATCCTTATTGTGGCAGCGGTGATCACGCCTACGAGCGACGTGTTTACCCTCCTTGCCGTGTCGATGCCCATATACCTATTATATGAGGCCTCGATATTTCTTGCCTGGCGTTTTGCGCGGAGGGCCGATGTCAGTCCGGGATAGACAGTAGAAGAATAGAGCCGTTGGAGCCGGTGGCCAGCACTCGCAGGTCGCCGCCATGGAGGCGGGCAATCTGTCGGCCGACACAGAGGCCAATGCCGCTCCCGCCGGGCTTGGAAGAGTTGAAGGGGAGAAATAGGTTGTCGTAAGACAGATGGCCGTCGGCAGCCTCCGGGAAGCCCGGGCCATTGTCCTCTACCGTGAATGCCACGCCCGCTGCCGCGCGCGTGGCCACGACCCTCACCTGTGGGCTCACCCGCCCCTTGACCGCCTCGAGAGCGTTTTTGATGATGTTGCCTAAGGCCTGAGAGAGGAGGTCAAGGTCGGCCGTCATCGTCATCCCCTCGGCCATTGCCACGTCGAGACACTCCTCAGGCATCCCCATCGACTTGGCAGTCATCATTCCGAGCTTACGCATCCGTTCAAGGAACCCCTTGCAATCCACCATCCTAACCTGAGGCTCAGGGAGATGAGTGAGCTGATAATAAGCGTCGATAAAACGGCGGATGCCGGCACACTGAGCCATTATCACCTCGAGTGCCTCAGCCGAAGCTTCATCGTCATACTTCTCGCGATGGGTTCTCATATCCTCAGCAAGAGACATGACGGGGGTCACAGCGTTTCTCATCTCGTGGGTCATCACCCGGAGGATACGGTCGTAATAGAGCTTGGAGGTCTCCAGGTCGCGTGCGTTGCGGCTGAAGCGCTCGGAGAGTCGATTCATTGAGCGCGACATATCTCGCAGCGCAGCCACCCCGCCATCGAAGTCAAAGCGCATCGACGAGTCGGCCATCTCTAAGGCCGACGCAAACATGGCCATGACACGCGCCAGCCTCATCACCATTGCCCACAGAGCGCAGACAAGCCCCCCGCATACAATCACCATAATGATGGCCTCAGCCACACGCCCCGAGGCAAAAGCCACCGCAGCCACTACGGCCGAGACCAACTCCCCGACAAGAAGCATCCACCAGTTAAGCCCAAAACGTCTCATGGTCTCCTTATTATATTATAGAGCGTCTGGCGGTTGATGCCAAGCCTGGCGGCGGCCAAAGAGAGATTGCCGTCGCAGCGCTTGACCACCGACTCAACATGCTCGCGCTTCATCTCATGAAGCGTCAGAGCATCGCGCCGCGAGGCCTCCTCTGCGAGCTCCTTAGCCCTGAGGCAACTAAGCTCCTCGGCTCGCGCCCGGCGGTTGAGCGCAATGGCTCGCCGGAGCTTGGATATGAGCTCGGCATTGTCCCACGGCTTAGTAACGAAATCTTCGGCCCCGAGCCTCATGGCCTCCACGGCGAGCGGCACACTCGCAAAAGCCGTGACCACCACCACCGCAGGAGCCTCTGCCATCCCCTTGATCCTCTCGAGCCAAAAGAGCCCGTCGCTGCCGTCGAGACGACTCGCATCAAAGTTCATATCGAGAAGCACTCCGTCAAACCCTCCCCGGTCAATCAGCCCCGGGAGAGCGTGGGGATCACCCACAGTGACAATCTCATCAAACTCACCCTTAAGCACCATCTTCAGGGAGAGCCTCACAGCCGGATTGTCGTCAATTACCAGTATCTTCATAACAAAGACAAAGATACAACGCTGGCGGCCGCCACGCAAAGCCCCGGCAAGGAAAAAGCATCGATGCGGCGGCGGCGTGTCTAAATTTTAGACAAGAAGTCGGCTCAAAGAGCGATTAGCGGCCCTGGAATGCAGAGATGAAGAGCGGCATCCCCTACCTTTGCCGCCATGAAACTGACAATAGCCCTAACAGCTTTAATAATGGTTGCCGCTACAACCCTCCACGCCGAGATGACCCTCAACGACTGCCTGCTCTATGCTCGCAGCCATGCCCACGACAATGTCATCTGTCGCCTGGAAAATGAGGGCACAGCCCTCGACAAGCGGATAGCCGCCGCCTCGCTCATGCCCGAAATAGCCCTATCCTCGAGCGGCAATATAAGCTTTGGCCGCAACATAGACCCTGAGACAAACACCTACGACAATAAGAAGACACTAGCCACAGGCTTTGGCCTCCATATGTCGCTTCCACTCTTTGACGGCCTTGTCAACGTCAACTCGCTCAAAGCAGCCCGAATGGCTCACCTAAGGCAGCTACAATCGGCCCAAGTTGAGGAAGATAAAACATCGCTCGAAGTGATACGCGCCTACTATAACGTGACCTACTGCAAGGCCCTTACCACACAGATGGAGGAGCAGCTGCAGCGCGACACCACCGACCTTGCCGCCACCATTCGCGGCGAGGCCTTGGGGCTCAAGAGCGGTGCCGACGTGGCCGAGCTGAACGCCATAGTGGCCGCCGACCGCTATGAGCTCGCCAATCAGAGGAGCCTCTTGGCCAAGGCATATCTCACCCTCCGCAGCCTGATGGGGATGCCCCCGAGCTCCGAGCCCCTCGACCTTATCGAAGATGAGGATATCACCGCCGACACACCAGCCCTTAGCTCAGAGCACCCGAAGATAGCCGAAGCACGCCTCGGCCTGAGCCACAGCAAGCTCGCCTTGAGTATGGCTCGCGGAGCCTTTGCCCCTCGCATCTACCTCACCGCCGGCGTGTCTACTTCCTTCTACAAGATGCTTGGCTCAAGTCTCGACATCCCATCATTTAGTCGCCAGTGGAAAGACAATATGGGTCAATACATCGGGCTCTCCCTCTCCCTACCCCTCTTCACCGGCTTGGGGAACATCAACAAAGTGAAGCGCGCCAAGATCGACGTGGCTCTGAGCGAAGCACGCCTCGAGAAGGCCATCTTTGAGATAGAACGCGAGAGAGCCGAGGCGCGACTCGACCTCGACACCGCCACAGAAGAGCTCTCCGCCGCAATCGCCCGACTGGAAGCCGAACAGACTGCCTACGACGCTACCCGACGCCGATATGAGCTCGGGAGCGCCTCGGCCATCGACCTCTATACCTCCGGCGCCAAGCTCGCCACCGCCCGCGCCAACCTTGAAGGGAAGCGCATCCAAAAAATCATAAGCCACATAGTGCTCGGATATTACCTCGGCAATAAGCTTATCCAGGAATAATCCCACCACAATAAAAAAATCCCCCCGCGACAATGGACACAGAGATAAAGCCCCGCCACCCCAAGCTCAAAAAATATCTATTGACAGCCACGATATCCATCCCCCTCTTAGCCCTGGCCTTGGCAGCCGCCCTATCTTACGGCTCCAAATCGCGCCGCATCTCCTCGCGCGGACTGCTGATAGAGGAAGTGACCCGCGGCGACTTCAACGACTATCTGCGCCTCCCGGCCAAGGTGGAGACCGGACAGCTGGTGCAAGTGTCGGCCATCGAGACCGGCCTCGTCGACGCCATATGGGTGGAAGAGGGAGCGATGGTGGAAGCCGGCGACATCATAGTCACCCTTCGTAATCCCAACCTTCAGCAGCAGATACTCGACTCGCAGTCGCAGCTCGCAGAGCGGCAAAACATGTTGCGCGACACAGAGATAGCCATGGAGAAAGAGCGCCTCCAGATAAAGCAAGACCTGCTGACCGCACGCATCGACCTCGGGCGCAAGCGTCGCGCCGCCGACCAGCAACAAACCCTCTATAACGAAAACCTCACCTCACGCGAAGAATATCTCCACGCCAAGGAAGACTATGAGCTCGCTCGCGAAAACCTCAGCCTCCTTCAGAGCCGCCAGCGACACGACTCGCTCTACCGATCAGTGCAGATAGCCATGATGAGAGAGAGCCTCCACAACATGCAGCAAAACTTTATCCTCGTGAGCCAGCGCGCCGACAACCTCAACATACGCGCCTCCCATAGCGGACAGCTTGGAAGCCTCAACGCCGACCTCGGACAAAACATCACGGCGGGACAGCAGATTGGACAAATCAACATCCTCGACAACTATAAGCTCACCGTGGCCATTGACGAGCACTACATCGACCGCATTGCCCCGGGACTGAAAGGCGTGGCACGCAGGCAGGGCCACAACTTAAACGTCTCCATCCGGAAAGTGTATCCCGAAGTGACCGGCGGACAATTTCGCGCCGACCTTACCATCGACGACCCCTCCCCCGACAACCTCCGCGTGGGACAGACCTACACCGCCGAGATAACCCTCGGCGAGCCGACAGAGGCCATCCTTGTGCCCAAAGGCTCCTTCTTCCAGTCGACCGGCGGCAAGTGGGTCTACGTGATTGACACCAACGGCTCCACCGCCAGTCGGCGCGATGTGAAAATAGGGCGTCAAAATCCCCTCTGCTACGAGGTGGTCTCGGGCCTCAATCCGGGCGAACGCGTCATCACCAGCTCATATAAAGACTTTGACGAAGCCGACAACCTCATCATCACCGATTAATATAGCACTTAAAAATGGAAATAGAAGTAAAAGACCTCTGCAAAGTGTTTCGCACCGACAGCGTCCGGACCCTCGCTCTCAACAATCTCTCCTTTAAGATAGCCAATGGCAACTTTGTGGCCATAATGGGTCCCTCAGGCTGCGGAAAATCAACTCTCCTCAACATCCTTGGACTGCTCGACAGCCCAACATCAGGCCACTACCTGCTCGACGGCCAAGAGGCTGCATACCTAAGCGAGAGCGAGCGCACCATCCGTCGTAAAGGCAACATAGGCTTTATCTTCCAGTCGTTTAACCTCATTGAGGATATGAACATACGCGACAACATAATGCTTCCACTCAACAACCTGCCCCTCTCACGCCTCGAGAAAGCCATCCGCGTAGATGAAGCCATGGAGCGCATGGGCATCTGTCACCGCGCAACCCATCTACCCTCACAGCTCTCAGGCGGCCAGCAGCAACGCGCCGCCATAGCTCGCGCCATTGTGTCGCGCCCGGGCCTCATCCTGGCCGACGAGCCCACTGGCAACCTCGACTCAAAAAATGGCACCGAAGTGATGGACCTCCTGTCGGAGCTCCACCGCGACGGCGCCACGATAGTTATGGTGACCCACTCCCACCGCGACGCCACCTTTGCCGACCGCGTCATCAATCTCTTTGACGGACAGATTGTTGCAAACCTCAACGACAAGATGTAATGGCCATAATGAGATTTTTCACCTCCGACCTGCGCCACAACATTATAAAGATGCTATGCCTCACCATGGGCCTGTCCATAGGGATGCTCATCGTGGCCAAGCTCTACTTCCAGGCGGCCTATGACACCTCCATCCCCGACTATCAGCGCATATATATAGCCACTGAGAGCGTCATAATCGACGGCGACTACAGCGAATACACCTCCACTCCCGGCGCCATAGGCCCCGGGCTGAAGCAATATCTCCCGCAAGTGGAGGCCGCCACTCGCATCACCCCCTTTGCCGCCGGCGACATAAGGCTCGACGATGGCCGATACTTTGCCTCCGAAGGGATGAAGATGGCCGACAGCAGCTTCTTCGACGTGATCTCCACCCCCATCCTCGCCGGAAATCCCCACGATGCCCTCGAGGTGGCCTCTACGTGTATGATACCCCGCTCCCTGGCCGAGAAGATAGGGGGCGATGTCATAGGACTCAGGTTTTGCATGCCTCAGCTATCTGAGGATTACAAGGTGACGATCGGAGGCGTCTATGAAGATTTTGGCCTCAACACCAGTTTTGACAACTGCATCTACCTGAGCCTATCCTCCATGGCGCTAATGAGCCATGACGGACGAGGCAACTGGGTGGGCAACGACCGCTATAAGACCTACGTGAAGCTCGCCCAGGGCACCGATCCCTCCGACCTCAAGCCCCACATACGCAAGATGCTCGAAGAGAATGTCGACGAAGAGACACTCACCCGCGCCCACTTCGACATCGGTGTCACCCCACTCGACGGAAGCTACCTCGCCGACGGCGCCACTCGCATGATGATGTGGACCATGGGCCTCTTGGCCGCCGTGATGCTCCTCAGTGCCGGGTTTAACTTTTTGATGATCGTCATAGGGCAGATGGGACGCCGCGCCAAGGAGATGGCCATCCGCAAGTGCTTCGGGACGAGCAATGCCAAGATTTTCACGCGCGTTATGGGCGAGAGCCTCTTCTTTGTGGCAGCCTCAATGGGGCTTGCGCTACTGATTGCCTTCACCTTCTCGGCCCAGTGTAACGAAATCCTTGGGTTCACACCCGCCGAGCTCCTCACGGTGAGGAGAGTGTGGCTCGTAGAGGTGGCGGTGGGCCTGTTGCTCCTCTTCATCGCCGGCGCCATACCGGCATGGATGTATTGCCGGACACCGGTTGCCGCCGCCTTTCGCAGCGACATACGCAGCCGGCGGGGGTGGAAAATGGCCCTTCTCGCAGTGCAGTTCATGGCCTGCGGAGCGCTCGTGTCGCTCCTGATGCTCGTCGGCCGCCAGTATCTCCATATTGTCAGTTCCGACATAGGGTATCGACATGAAAATGTGGGCCATCTCTACCTCTCGGGCATCCCTCAGGAGACACGTCGCTCATTGGTAAACGAGCTCCGCCGGCTGAGCTGTGTAGAGGGCGTGGCCTCGGCCGACCACGACCTCCTCTCTAATGCCTCAGGCAACAACGTGTGGCTGGGCGACAACTATATGAGCACCGTCAACATAGCCGACCTCTATAGCGCCAACGGCAACCTCTTTGAGGTGATGGACATGGAGATGCTCCAGGGCTCATCATTTCCCGAGCTGAGCGACAGCATGAACAACGTGGTGGTGGTTGAGAGCCGCTTTGCCGATATGCTCCATAACCACTTTGGCCTCAGCGGCGAGAATATCGTGGGCCAGCCCTTCAAGATCACCGAGCATATTCTCGCCGACAGCTCACATGAGTATATCGTTGGCGGCGTCATAGCCAACATGATGAGAGGAAGCATCATCGACGAATATGCCGACAAGCGTCCGGCCGTCATCTTCCCCTCCCACGACATCCTCCCCAATCTCTTCGTGAAATTCAACGCCCTCACCCCCGAAAATCTCAGCGAGGCACAGAGGGTGGTCGATACAATGCTCCCCACCCATCCGGCCTACATCGTGGCCCTCTCGGCCGAAGTCAACAATCTCTATCTCCCCATCAAGCGATTTGGCCTCGCAGTGATAATAGTAGGGATTGCCATCATCGTGATTACCCTCATAGGGCTGGCGGGATTCACAGCCGACGAAGTTCAGCGACGCGCCAAAGAGATAGCCATGCGCAAAGTGACCGGCACGTCGGCCCGGGGCATAGTGAGTCTCCTCTGTCGCGACACCCTCAAGGTGGCCCTTCCATCGCTCCTCGCGGGATGGGCAGTGGCAATAGCCGTCGGAGGCCGTTGGCTCTCGCAGTTCACCACCCGGGTGTCGCTCTCTCCCCTGTCTATGCTGCTATGCATCCTCCTTCTTTTGATGGTGACGGTGGCGATGGTCGTTGCCGGGAGCCTCAGAGTGGCCCGCAGCAACCCTGTGGATTATCTCCACAACGACTAAGTGACAAAAAAAGCCCGCGCCGCGCTCCTTTGCCATAGGTTAAGGAGCCGACGCGAGCCGTCATTATTTCTTTGTTCTCAAATTATCACATTGGAGTGATCACCGCGCGGCGATCGAGCTGAGCCGAGGGATAAGCATCTGTTGGACCTGCGCCCTTGGTCTTGATGTTGCTGCGGTCAACGCCGTGTGCCACCAGGTAGTCGCCAACTGCCTTGGCACGACGCTCGCTAAGGCGCTGATTATAGCTCACCGAGCCGCGGGGATCGGTATAGGCCACGATGGCCACCTCTCGTCCGCTGGCCGTCAAATCGGCAGCAAGCTGGCTCAAAGCCTCATTTTCAGGCACATTGTTGCTGTCATAATTGAAAAGATAGACCACTACCGGAATCTCGCCGGCCGCCATAGAGGCCTGAGAGGCCGATGAAGTGCCCATAGCGGCTGCGGCTGCCTGAGGCGAAGTGGCAAACACGGCCGCCACATTCTCCTGTCCGGGCATCGCGGTGCCGGGCGAGGATATCTTTGTGGGGCCCATATAGAAAGCCGAGGTCGAGACATCGCGCCGGTATTCGTTTCGGCCGCCGTGGGTCACAAAGAGCAGCAGCGCCGCGACAACAATAGCAGCCAAGAGAAGAATGACAGCCGGGCCGGCACCCATGAAGCCAGTGCGCCCCGTGGCGACAGTCTCGTCGGCCATCACATCATCGGCCGGCTCCTCAATATGGCCCGGGAGGGCCTCAGGTGCATGATGAGCCCCGATACGTGGCGTCTCCGGGGCTGCGCCTATGCGTTTTGAATCGTTGAGCTCTGACATAGTTTTAAGAATTAAGATAAAGGTTTAGGGAAGAGTTTCTATGGCTTTACAACAATCGGCGCCCCCGTTTTATCCGGCGTCAATGTGTGAAATAGTGTGAAATAACCTTTGTTAAGGGTCGGGTCAGAGCGACGACGTAAAGTTGCGGAAGGCCTTGCGAGTAGTGAATACCGTCACTACGTCGCCCTTCACGGCGCGCGGCAGCTCCTCCCCATCTGAGAGCGGCAAGAGGGAGTGAGTGTCGCGCACCACTCCCACCACATTTGCTCCTGTCGATGAGCGACAGACAGCAATCAGCTTCATGTCGCCCCCCTTGAGCACCGGAATGTCGTCATATCTCAGTCCTTCAAACACGTCGGGCAGCGGAAACTTGAGCACAAAGTGCTCGTCTGCGTCGTCAATAGCCAGACTGTCAACAGTTTGCCCCACGGCCATTTCGCGCGTAAGATCAAGCGCCGCCCGCTGCTCAGGGGTCAAGATGCGGTCGATATGAAAACCCTCCAGGATAGCCTCATGCAGGCGATCAATCCCACGTGCATAAATATGCTTCACGCCGAGCTCTTTGAGGAGCGCAACGGTGCGTATCGAAGCTCCGAAGTTTTCACCGATAGCCACAATCACAGTGTCGACATTCATCAGCGGGAGCGCCGAGAGCGCCACACGATCGGTGGAGTCGACGATATAAGCCGTTGAGATGAAGTCTTTGATTGACTCCACAAGGGCCGCTTGGATGTCGGCTCCTATCACTTCATGGCCCATCTCAGTGAGGTCAATAGCCAGATTAGAGCCATAGATTCCAAGCCCAATTATCAAATATCGCATAAGGTCTTGTGTTAAAAGTGGTTAGTTGATGATGAGATTGTCGGTGGGGAACACGGCAAAGGAGTCGTGGCGGCGCCCTGCTATGCCGGCCATGAGCGAGATGATGCCCACTCGGCCAAGAAACATGGCGGCGCAGAGGATGAGCTTGGAGGCGGTGGAGAGCAGGGGTGTGGCGCCGAGCGACGACCCTACGGTAAACAGAGCCGAGAGGGTCTCAAAGAGGGTCATGCGGGGGCTCATCGTCGGCTCGAGGGCGAGGATGGCCACGGAGAAGATGAAGTAGCTGAGAATTGAGATGGCCACCACGGCGTTGGCTCGGCGGATTGACCATACGGCGATGGTGCGCCTGAAGGCGGTGACGCGCTCGCGCCCGGTGACGATGCAGCGCAGATTGAGGCATATGGCGGCGAGGGTGTTGACCTTGATGCCGCCGGCGGTTGACTGCGAGGCGCCGCCCACCCACATCATAAACATCACCATCACCAAAGTTATATTCAAGAAGCCGGCGGGATTGACACTCGCAAAGCCGGCCGAGCGAGGCGTAACGGCGTTAAAAACCGACTGTGTCAGTCGCCCCACCAAGTCCATCCCGGACAGAGTGTTGCTCCACTCGCAGAGCATGAAGAAGCCGGTAGAAAAGGCGAGGAGGAGGAAGAAGGTGACAAGGACTATCTTAGTGTTCATGTCATAGATATGTACCTGGCGGGGCTCGGAAGCCTTTCTTCCCAAGGCCATGCGCCATAGTCCACGCACCTTGATAAAGATGGCATCCTTGAAGTTGACCAGTATGGGAAAGCCAATGGCTCCGAGCACCACCAGAGCCGAGGTAATCCAATAGATGGATATGTTGCCAAAGAGGAGCAGGGGGTTGGAGAGGCCGCCGGGGATGATTGAGAAGCCGGCATTGCAGAAGGCCGAGAGGGAGTGGAAGAGCGAGATCTTGACGGTGTCCCAGAAGGGGAGGCCGAGGGTGTCGTTGATGCTGAAGAAGATTGCCACGGCCCCTATCAGCTCCAGTGTCACCGTAAAACCGAGGATATAGAGGAGGGTGGGCACGAGCGAGTTCATCGACTTGGAGTAGATCATGTCGCGGAGCATCAGCTGGCTGTAGATGCTCTGGCGACCGGAGAAGAAGAGGGCAAAAAAAGAGGTGAAGGTCATCACGCCAAGGCCCCCTATCTGAATCAGCAGCGAGAGGATGAGGATGCCCAAGGGGGTAAAGGTCACGAAGGGATCGATGGGGGTGAGGCCGGTGATACATACCGCCGAGGTGGAGACAAAGAGAGCATCGACATATGACAGGGAGCCATAGGTGCATCGTGGGAGCATGAGCAAGACTGAGCCGATGAAGATCACCACCAGGAAGCTGCATGAGAGGATGAGTGAGGGGTTGGTGCGCCGCCCCACAAGATGCATCACTGCCTCCGACACCTCCACTATGGCATAGGCGGCCAGGACGGGATAAATGAAATGATTGGAATAGAGCAGCGAGCTGAGCCACGGCACCCACGGGTGGACAGGCCGAGGATAGAGCAGCGGCAGGAGGGTGATAAGGATGCCGGCCTCTGCCACCATCCTCACTAAGCCCCGCTTGGAGCCCTTGGTGGGGGGGTTGGCAATCAGGCCAAAGAGGATGTCGACGATGAAGATGATGCGCGAGGCGCGGATCACTCCCCGTAAAATGGCTATGTCGTGGCCTGAATGGTCAAAGCCAAGAAGCACCACAAAGGAGGCCAGCATGAGCACCGATGCCACCACCGACACCACATGGAGCCCGAGGGATATGCGGCGAATGGCCTTGATGAAACGGTGGGTCATGCGGCGATAGCCCCGGCCCGCCCTCATGAGGGAGGTCTCGATGCGCCTGATGATCCATTTGCTTCTTGTCTCCTTTTTCATCGCAGTGGATTTACTGGAGTTCAGAGAGCTCAAGCCAACGCATCTCCTGCTCGTCAAGGAGGGAGGAGAGCTCAGCATAGCGGGTCGAGAGGGCAGCCGCGTCGTCGATCACGTCGCCCGACGCAAACTTGGCATCGATAGCCCGCTTCTCCTCGGCGAGCTTCTCTATGGAGGCCTCGAGAGCCTCAAACTCCTTGCGTTCTTTGAAGCTCATCTTGCGCGGTCGCTCTTCTTTTGCCTTGACTTTTAGGGCTTTCTCGACCGAATCCTTATCGGCCGGTGCAGGCCCTCGGGCGGTGCGATGCGAGGCGCGATAGTCGCTGTAGTTGCCGGGGAAGTCGGTCACCCGTCCCTCTCCCTCGAAGACAAAGAGATGGTCTACGATAGAGTCGAGAAAAAAGCGGTCGTGGCTTATAACTATCACACACCCCTCAAAGTCGGCCAGGTAATCTTCCAAGAGGCCGAGGGTCACGATGTCGAGGTCGTTGGTCGGCTCATCGAGGATGAGAAAGTTGGGCTGGCGCATAAGGACGGTGGCCAGGTGGAGGCGGGCGCGTTCGCCTCCCGATAGGGTGTGGACATATTTCTGCTGGTCGGCCGGCGAGAAGAGAAAGCGGGTGAGAAATTGCATCGGAGAGTAATGGCGCTCAGCCTGGGCGTTGTCGCCGGGCACTCCCCGCCGCTCCTTGAGGGCGATATCCTCGAGATAGTCGGTCACGGCGTCAATCACCTTCTTATCCTTGTCGAGCTTGATGCCATCTTGTGAGTAATAGCCAAAGCGGACAGTGGAGCCCACCTCAAAGGCCCCCTCGTCAGGGGCCACGAGACCCTGGAGCATCTTGATGAAGGTTGACTTACCCACTCCGTTGGGGCCAATGACCCCAACCTTCTCATATCGGGCAAAGACATAACTGAAATGAGAGAGGATGGCCTTGTGGCCAAAGGCCTTCGACACGTCGTGGGCTTCAAAAATCTTGGAGCCGATATATCCGGCGCCCACCGAGAGATCCACGTTGCGATCCCCCTGGCGGAGGTCGGAGCTCACTCGCCTCAGAGCATCTTTGCTCTCATAATAGGCGTCGATGCGATATTTGGCCTTGCCGGCTCGGGCCTGAGGCTGGCGGCGCATCCAGTCGGTCTCACGGCGGAGGGTGTTGCGCAAGCGCTCCTGCTCGGCGGCCATGGCCTCTATGCGCTCCTGGCGACGGCGCAGGTAATAGTCAAAGTTTCCGGCATGGAAGTAGGCCTTTCGATGATCAATCTCCACTATGCGGTTACACACTCGATCAAGGAAATAACGGTCGTGGGTCACGAGCAGGAGGGTGACGCGGGAGTGGCTCAGATAATTCTCAAGCCACTCAATCACGTCAATGTCAAGGTGGTTGGTGGGCTCGTCGAGTATCATCAAGTCGGGGCGCTCGAGTATCATCCTGGCTAAGGCTACGCGCTTGCGTTGGCCTCCCGAGAGGGTCTCCACCCGAGCGTTGAGGTCGGTGATATGAAGCTGAGTGAGCAGCTGGCGCAAGCGGTCTTCGTAGTCCCACGCTCCGGCGGCGTCCATCTCGGCGGCGGCGGCGTTGATAGCATCGGCCTCGCCCGAAGCGAGGGCCTCTTCATAGAGGGAAATGGCGCGGCCCGTGGGGCCGGAAGCAGCGGCCACGCAGCTCTCAATCACTGTCGTGCCCGGCTCAAAATCGGGTGTCTGAGCCAGGAATCCCACTTTGATGTCGGCACGGAAGGTGACCGAGCCGCTGTCGGGGGCTTCCTCGCCGGCGATGATGCGCAGGAGGGTCGACTTGCCGTAGCCGTTTCGGGCCACGATGCCGATCTTGTCTCCCTCGTCTATGCCAAAGGTGACATCCTCAAAGAGCAGCTCATCTGAGTAGCTCTTGGTGAGCTCTTCTATCTGTAAGTATGTTGCCATTTGTAAAGATTGTCAGTTTTTCCGGGCAATGATGCCACAGGCCACGGCTGATACCACACGACATAGGAAGTAGACGGCGGCCTGGAGCAGCACGATGAGAGCGGAGCAGGGCACGTTGACCACAGCACCGAGCATCAATCCACCCACACCGCATGCCACCGAGATTATGGCCGAGAGCCACATGATGCCGTCGAAGCGGCGCGCATAGATCTCGGCGGTGAGCTGCGGCAGAGTAAACATCGACATGAGCAGCATGATGCCCACCAATCGAATGGTGAGCACTATCCCCACGGCGATAAACACCGTCATGGCCACATTGACAAGCCCCACGGGGAGGTGGATCGTCCGGGCAAAGTCGCGGTCAAAGGCACACGCTATCACCGTGTGACGCATCGTCAAGTAAAAGAGAAGAAGCAGCGCGGTATAGACCGAGAAGAGGATGAGGTCTCCGCTTCCCACCGTGAGCAGGTTGCCGAAGAGAAATGAGTTGAGCTCAGGGACATACCCCGGGGTCATGAACACAAAAATCACACCGGCTGCCATGCCCAGGCTCCACACTACGGCTATGGCCGAGTCTTCCCTGACACGCCCTCTCGACGAGAGCCACTCCACCCCCAGGCCCGAGGCCACGGCCACGGCAGCAGCCATGGCCACCGGATTGAGCCCTAAGTAATAGCCCAGGCCCAAACCACCGAAGCAGGCGTGGGTGATACCGCCTGAGATTGACACCAAGCGGCGCGACACTATATATGTGCCTATCACAGCGCTTGCCACGGCGATGACCATCACCGCGGCCAGAGCGTTGCGAAAAAAATCATATTCTAAAAGCGACATTATCATTGCAAGCGCAAAATTAACCAAGCATTCTCGTCTCCGCAAAAAAAAAATGCCTTTGTGTGCATCGGTAAGTCGAAAAAAGATTACCTTTGCACTTTATTTTTTGAGCCAACCCTGATAATCATCGCAAGGTGACCAAGATTAATTTTACCAAAATGCAAGGGGCGGGCAACGATTACATATACATCGATTGCACCTCCACCCCTGCGCCCGACGGCCTCGCCGACCTGGCCGTCAGGATGAGCGACCGCCATTTTGGCGTAGGCGGCGACGGCATTGTTTTAATCCTCCCCTCCTCCGTTGCCGACTTCCGCATGAGGATGTTTAACGCCGACGGTTCTGAGGCCCAGATGTGTGGCAATGCCTCCCGTTGCATCGGCAAGTATGTATATGACAACGGCCTCTCCGATGGGCGCACCACCGTGACCCTCGAGACCCTCGGCGGCATCAAGACCCTCGAGATCCACCCCGGGGCCGACGGTAAAGTGGAGAGCGTCACCGTCGACATGGGCGCCCCCATCCTCGACTGCAATCGTATCCCCGTCATTAGCCGCGGCGCTCCGACCTTCATCGACACCCCCATGGCCACCTCGCGCGGCCCCGTGAATGTCACTGCGGTATCGATGGGCAACCCCCACGGAGTGGTCTTTACCGACGAGCCTTTGAGCGACAACCTTATCCACGGCCTCGGCAGAGAGATGGAGACCCTCCCCGCCTGGCCCGAGAAAGCCAACATTGAGTTTGCCCGCATCATTGGCCCCGCCGACATTGAGATGCGCGTCTGGGAACGCGGCTCGGGCGAGACTCTTGCCTGCGGCACCGGAGCCTGCGCCACTGCCGTGGCCGCCGCATTGACAGGTCGAGCCTCGCGTCAAGCTCGCATCCACCTTCTTGGCGGCACACTCTCCATCGACTGGCGCGACGATAATGGACACGTGATGATGACAGGCCCCGCCGAGACCGTCTTCTCCGGAACTTATATTAGGAAATAACCCTCAATCCACTACAATAAATTGGTACAGGTCAACGACAACTTTCTCCGCTTGCCGGCCTCATATCTCTTCAGCGAGATTGCGCGCAAGGTGGAGCAATTCAAGAAGGAGCATCCCGACGCTCCCGTAATACGCATGGGTATTGGCGATGTGACCCGCCCCATCTGCCAGGCCGCCATCAACGGCCTCCGCAGCGGCGTCGACGACGAGGCACGCGAGACCACCTTCCACGGCTACGGCCCCGAGCAGGGATATGATTTCCTGCGCCACGCCATTGCCGAGACCGACTACCGCGCCCGCGGCATCGATATTGACGAGGATGAAATCTTTATCTCCGACGGAGCCAAAAGCGACACCGGTAACATCGGCGACATCTTCTCAACCTCATGCAAAGTGGCGGTCACCGACCCTGTCTATCCCGTCTATGTCGACACCAACGTGATGGCCGGGCGCGCCGGCGACCATCTCCCCGATGGCCATTGGAGCAACATTGAGTATCTCCCTTGCACCGCCGAAAACGGCTTTGTCCCTGCTCTCCCAATAGGCAACCCCGACCTCATCTATCTCTGTTATCCCAACAACCCCACCGGGACGTCGCTCTCTCGCGACCAGCTCAAAGAGTGGGTTGACTATGCTCTGGAGCATGGCGCAATCATACTCTTTGACTCGGCCTACGAGGCTTACATCTCGCAGCCCGACGTGCCCCATTCCATCTATGAGATTGAGGGCGCAAAGAAATGTGCCATAGAGTTTCGCTCCTTCTCCAAGACAGCCGGATTTACCGGCCTACGCCTCGGCTACACCATCGTCCCCAAGGCCCTCAAGGGTGTCGATGCGCTGGGCAATGAGGTTGACATCAACCGTCTTTGGCTCCGCCGACAGACCACCAAGTTTAACGGCGCCAGCTACATTGTCCAGCGAGGCGCCGAAGGTCTCTACACCACCGAGGGGCGCCGACAAATAGAAAAGACCATCGCCTACTATATGCGCAATGCCGCCCTGCTCCGCCAGGGCCTTACTGAGGCCGGCCTCGAGGTCTTTGGCGGCATCAACGCCCCATACATCTGGATCAAGACCCCCGGCGGAATGAGCTCATGGGAGTTCTTTGACAAGCTCCTCAACGAATGCAACATAGTTGGCACCCCTGGCGTTGGCTTCGGCCCGTCGGGCGAGGGCTACTTCAGATTGACGGCCTTTGGCCGCTACGAAGACACCCTTGAGGCAGTCGAGCGCCTCAAGAGCCTCGGAACCTCAGCCGGATAATCACCCCCGCCGCCATCAACCTACAGCGAGGGGACGCAGCGCCCCCCGGCGCAGCGCCCCCTCGCGCGCTTTATCTATAACCACAGTTTCCAATCACATATATATCACTTACACTTACTATGTCATCACTCAGATTTAAAGTAGTTGACGAGGCCTTCAATCGCAAGGCCGACCCCGTGGAGATCCCTGCCGAGAGCCCCGAGAAATATTACGGCAAGCAGGTCTTCAACCGTCAGCGGATGTTTGAATACCTCCCGGCCGACACCTTCGCAGCCCTTACCGATGCCATCGACAACAAGAAGCCGCTCCCCCGCGAGGTGGCCGACTCCGTGGCCGAGGGTATGAAGCGCTGGGCGCTCGACAACGGCGCTCGACACTACACCCACTGGTTCCAGCCCCTGACTGAGACCACTGCCGAGAAGCACGACGCTTTCATCGAGCACGACGGCAAGGGGGGAGTTGTCGAGAAGTTTACGGGCAAGCTCCTCGTCCAGCAGGAGCCTGATGCCTCCTCCTTCCCCAACGGAGGTATCCGCAACACCTTTGAGGCTCGCGGCTACTCTGCCTGGGACATCTCCTCGCCCGCCTTTATCCTCGACGGCACCCTCTGTATCCCCACAGTATTCATATCCTACACCGGCGAGAGTCTTGACTACAAGACACCTCTGCTCCGTGCCCTCAACAGTGTTGACCACGCCGCTACGGCAGTGGCCCGCTTCTTTGACCCCGAGGTAAATCATGTCCGCTCCTACCTCGGATGGGAGCAGGAATATTTCCTCGTCGACGAGGCCCTCTACTCAGCCCGTCCTGACCTGATGCTCACCGGACGCACCCTCATGGGTCATGAGAGCGCCAAAAACCAGCAGCTTGAAGACCATTACTTCGGTGCCATCCCCTCGCGCGTTGAGGCCTTTATGCTCGACCTCGAGATTGAGTGTCACAAGCTCGGCATTCCCGCCAAGACACGCCATAATGAAGTGGCCCCCAACCAGTTTGAACTCGCCCCCATCTTTGAGGAGACCAATCTGGCCAACGACCACAACCTCCTGCTCATGTCGGTGATGGCCGAGGTGGCCCGCCGCCATCACTTCCGCGTCTTGCTTCACGAAAAGCCCTTTGCCGGCATCAACGGTTCGGGCAAGCACAACAACTGGAGCCTCGGCACCGACACCGGCACTCTCCTCTTTGCCCCGGGCAAGACCACCAAAGACAATCTCCAGTTTATCACCTTCACCGTCAACGTGATGGCCGCCGTCTATCGCCATAACGGCCTCCTCAAAGCATCTATCGCCAGCGCCACAAACGCCCATCGTCTTGGCGCCAACGAGGCTCCCCCGGCAATCATCTCTATCTTCACCGGAACTCAGCTCGCCAACATTCTCGACCACATTGCCCGCTCTACCAACGATGAGCTGGCAGCCCTGAGCGACAAGGAGGGCATCAGCGTGGGAGTGAGCCAAATACCTGAGATTATGCTGGATGCCACCGACCGCAACCGCACCTCCCCCTTTGCCTTCACCGGCAATCGATTTGAGTTCCGCGCCGTGGGGTCCAGCGCCAACTGCGCCTCGGCCATGATTGCCCTCAATGCAGCAGTGGCCGAGCAGCTCACCGACTTCAAGGCCAAGGTGGATGCCCGCATATCTAAGGGAGAGCAGCTCCGCCACGCCCTGCTCGAGGAGATCCGCGCCCTGATCATCTCTTCTGCCCCCATCCATTTTGACGGAAACGGCTACTCCGACGAGTGGAAGGCCGAGGCTGCGCGACGTGGCCTCGACTGTGAGACCTCCGTCCCCAAAATCTTTGACGCCTACCTCCGCCCGCAGAGCGTTGAGATGTTCAGGAAGACCGGCGTCTTCAATCAGGTGGAGCTCGAGGCCCGCAACGAGGTGAAGTGGGAGATGTACACCAAGAAGGTGCAGATCGAGGCCCGCGTCCTCGGCGACCTCGCCATCAATCATATTCTACCCGTGGCCACTCGCTACCAGTCAGTCCTCCTCGACAATGTGGCCAAGATACGCGCCATCTTCGCCGCCGAAAAGGCCGACGAGATTGCCGCCCCCGACATGGCCACCATAGAGCGCATGGCCCAGCATATCCGTGTCATCAAGGATGAGGTGGCCCAGATGGTGGCTGCCCGCAAGGTGGCCAACCGCATCGAGTCGGAGCGAGAGAAAGCTATCGCCTACCACGACACCGTAGTGCCCCGTATGGACACTATCCGCTACCACATCGACAAGCTTGAGCTCATGGTAGACAACGAAATATGGCCTCTGCCCAAATATCGCGAGCTCCTCTTCATAAGATAAGCATCCCCCTCTCCCCATTTCATGAAGCAACCCCTTAACCACAAGGGCCTATACCGCAGCGATGCCGAGCACGATGCCTGCGGTGTAGGCCTCCTTGTCAACATTAATGGCGTCAAAAACCACCAGCTGGTCGAAAACGCCCTTCTGGTCCTTGAGCACATGACCCATCGCGGCGCCGAGGGCGCCGACCCCGGCACGGGCGATGGTGCAGGCATCATGGTCCAAATCCCCCACGAGTTTATCCTCCTCCAGGGCATCCCGGTCCCTGAGCGTGGACGCTACGGCACCGGTCTCATCTTCTTCCCGCGCAACATCGAGAGCCGTCGTCTCATCGAAGACATCATTGCCACCGAGACCGCCAAGGCCGGCCTCTCGCTCCTCCCTCTGCGCCCCCTTCCGGTCGACAACTCCATGCTCGGACCCGTGGCTCGCTCGGCCGAGCCTGATATTGCCCAGCTTTTTGTGGCCGACGAGGAGACCACCCTCCCCATGGAGCCGCGCCTCTACCTTCTGCGCCGGGCCATTGAGAAGGCAGTGGCCGCTTCGCAGATAGATGGCCGCGAGGAGTTTTATATCGTCAGCCTATCCTCTCACACCATCGTCTACAAGGGGATGCTCTCTTCGATGCAGCTGCGTCATTACTTCCCCGACCTCACCAACCCCCGTTTCACCTCGGCCATGGCCCTGGTTCACTCCCGTTTCTCCACCAATACCTTCCCCACATGGGCCTTGGCCCAGCCATTCCGCCTCTTGGGCCACAATGGCGAGATTAACACCATCAGAGGCAATCGACTGTGGATGAAGGCGCGCGAGTGTGTCCTCCGTCCCGAGGCCTTTGGCGACGCAGACCTCACACCCATCATCCAGCCCGACATGAGCGACTCAGCGTCGCTTGATAATGTCTTGGAATATTTCGTCATGGCCGGCATGAGTCTTCCCCATGCCCTGGCCATGCTGGTCCCTGAGAGCTTCAACCATAAAAACCCCATCTCGCCCGAGCTTAAGGCCTTCTATGAGTATCACTCAATCCTTATGGAGCCATGGGATGGCCCGGCGGCTCTTCTCTTCTCCGATGGCCGCTATGCAGGCGGAATGCTCGACCGCAACGGCCTCCGCCCAGCCCGTTATCTCATCACCGAGGGGGGCACCATGGTAATTGCCTCCGAGGCCGGTGTGCTCCCCTTCCTCCCCTCCGAGATCAAGGAGCGCGGACGCCTCAAGCCCGGCAAGATTATCCTTGTCGACATTGAGAAGGGCACCATCCACTACGACCCCGAGATAAAGGAGGCCCTCGCCTCTGAGCACCCCTACCGCTCCTGGCTCGAGAGCCGCCGAGTGAAGCTCGACCGCATCAGCTCCGGTCGCAAGGTGGCCGACTCCGTGCCTTGCCACGACCGTCTCCTCCGAGCCTATGGCTACACTGCCGAAGACCTCTCGCGCGTGATCATCCCCATGGCCACTGCCGCCAAAGAGCCGGTGGCCTCTATGGGGTGTGACATCCCCTTAGCTCCCTTCTCCTCTCGCCCGCAGGGCCTATTCAGCTATTTCAGGCAACACTTTGCCCAGGTGACCAACCCTCCCATCGATCCCCTGCGCGAGAGCCTCGTCATGGACCTCGACAGCTATATCGGAGACATCGGCACCGACTTCTTCCACTTCTCCCCCGAGATGTGCAAGATGGTGGAGCTCAACCGCCCCATCCTCTCCAATCGCGAGCTCGACATCCTCTGCAACTTGCGCTACAAGGGCTTCGTTACCCACAAGCTCCCCATGACCTTTGAGCGCGCTCTCGGCCCCGAAGGGCTTCGCCGCGCCATTGCACGCCTCTGCCGCATGGCCGAGGATGCCGTCGACGAGGGATGTAACTACATCATCCTCTCCGACCGCGACGTCGACGCCGCCAATGCCCCCATCCCCTCGCTCTTGGCCACTTCGGCTGTCCACCATCATCTCATATCGCGCAAGAAACGCATCCAGACCGCCCTCATCGTCGAGACCGCCGAGGCACGCGAGGTGATGCACTTTGCCCTCCTCTGCGGCTATGGCGCCTCGGCCGTTAACCCCTATCTGGCCTTTGCCGTCATTGAACGCCTCACCGCCGACGGCTCTATGCGTCTCGACCCGGCTACGGCTCGTTCCAACTATATCAAGGCCATTGACAATGGCCTCCTCAAAGTGATATCCAAAATGGGCATCTCCACCCTCACCGGTTATCAGGGCGCATGCCTATTCGAGGCTATTGGCCTTGGCGAGGAGCTCGTCTCCGACTATTTTGGCTCCACTGTCTCCAAGATAGGAGGCCTGTCGCTCGACGACCTCTGCCGCGACATCCTTCTGCTCCACGCCGAGGGATTTGGCTACGAGACCGGTGAAGATGTCCCGCTGCCCAATTTTGGCCAGTATGCCTATCGCCGCGGCGGCGATCCCCACGCCTGGAATCCCGCCGACATACGCTTGCTCCAGAAGGCTGTCAGGGAAGGCGATTACGACACCTTCCGCGAGTTTCTCGCAGCCGTCGACCTCAAGGAGCAGCCCATCTTTATCCGCGATTTCCTCGACTACTCATATGCCTCCGAGCCACTGCCCCTCGACGAGGTTGAGTCCGAGGAGGAGATCATGCACCGTTTTGTCACCGGCGCCATGTCGTTTGGCTCAATCTCGCGCGAGGCCCACGAAGCTATCGCCATTGCCATGAATTCCATCGGCGGGCGTAGCAACACCGGCGAGGGTGGTGAGCTTGCCGAGCGTTTTGCCCCGCGGCCCGATGGCTCTTCAGCCCGCTCGGCCATCAAGCAGATTGCCTCGGGACGTTTTGGCGTCACTGCCGAGTATCTTGTCAACGCCGATGAAATACAAATCAAGGTGGCTCAGGGCGCCAAGCCCGGCGAGGGTGGGCAGCTCCCCGGATTCAAGGTCGACAAGATTATCGCCCGCACTCGCCACTCCATCCCCGGCATCTCGCTCATCTCCCCTCCCCCCCACCACGACATCTATTCCATCGAGGATCTGGCCCAGCTTATCTTTGACCTCAACAATGTCAATCCCTCCGCTCTCATCTCGGTTAAGCTCGTCAGTGAGAGCGGCGTTGGCACCATTGCAGCCGGTGTAGCCAAGGCCAAGGCCGACCTCATTACCATCTCAGGCTCCGAGGGGGGCACCGGCGCTTCCCCCGCCGGCTCCATACGTTATGCCGGTCTCCCCTTAGAGATTGGCTTGGCCGAGACTCAGCAGACCCTCGTAATCAACAATCTGCGCGGTCAGGTGAAGCTTCAGGCCGATGGCCAGCTTAAGAGTGCCCGCGACGTGATTATCACCGCCATGCTTGGCGCCGAGGAGTTTGGCTTCTCCACGGCGGTCCTTGTCGCCCTGGGCTGTATGATGGTGCGTAAGTGCCACCTCAACACTTGTCCGATGGGTGTGGCCACCCAAAACCCCGAGCTTCGCAGGAAGTTTGCCGGTCGCCCCGAGCATGTGGCCAATTATTTTCGTTTTCTGGCCCGCGCCATCCGCGAGGAGATGGCCGCCATGGGCATCCGCTCGCTCGACGAGATTGTTGGACGTGCCGACCTCCTTCATCCGCGCCAAGGGGTTGAAAGCCCCCGCACGTCGGGTCTCGACTTCTCTCGCCTGCTCCATGTGGAGCCCAATCCCCAAGGCTCCATCCGCCACACCATCACCATGATCCACGACACAGCCGCTGTCCTTGACCGCCAGATTATCGCGCGGGCTCGTCAGGCAATTGAGAGGGCTGTGCCCATTGAGCTTGAATATGATGTGGCCAATACCGACCGTGCTCTCGGAGCCATGCTCTCCGGCGAGATAGCTCGCCGCAATGGTGGTGCCGGACTCCCCGACGACACCATCGACGTCACCTTCCGCGGCTCGGCCGGACAGAGCTTCGGAGCCTTCCTCCCTCGGGGTGTCACCTTCCGTCTTGAGGGTGAGGCCAACGACTATGTGGGCAAGGGCCTCTCAGGTGGTCGCATCTGTATCGTCCCGCCCGACGGCGCCACGTTTGCCCCCGAGCTCAATATCATTGCCGGCAATACCATCCTGTATGGCGCCACATCCGGCGAGCTCTATGTCAACGGCCGCGTCGGCGAGCGCTTCTGCGTCCGCAATTCAGGCGCGGCAGCTGTTGTGGAGGGTGTGGGCGATCATTGCTGCGAGTATATGACCGGAGGGCGCTGCGTGATCCTCGGTCCGACGGGACGCAACTTCGCCGCCGGTATGAGCGGCGGTGTGGCCTATGTGTGGAACCCCCTCGGCGACTTCGACTATTTCTGCAACATGGAGATGGTGGAGCTGTCGCTCATCGAAGATGCCTCCGACAATCGCGAGCTTAAGCGACTGGTGGCCAATCATCTCAAGTATACCCGCTCCCCCTTGGCCGCCCGCCTCCTCGACGACTGGGGTCACTCCGTCCAGCAATTCATCAAGGTAATACCCTTTGAGTACAATAAGGTGCTCCTCGAAGAAAAGATGGCCGCCCTGCGCGACAAAATCGAGGGTGCCGGGTTGACAACTATGTAATCCTTCCTCCTCCCCCAAGCGATGGAACCTATAAAACATGAATGTGGCGTGGCGCTCCTGCGCCTCCGCAAGCCTTTGGGCTACTATAAAGAAAAATACGGCTCGTATGCCTACGGCCTGGCCAAGCTCTATCTTATGATGGAGAAGCAGCACAATCGCGGCCAGGAGGCCGCCGGTGTGGGAGTGGTGAAGCTGGCCTCTCCCCCCGGCTCCGAGTATGTGTTCCGCGAGAGAGCCATGGGCTCCGGAGCCATCCGCGAGATCTTCGACTCCATCATGCCACGCCTCGCCGCGGCCAACGTAGAGCAGATGACCCCCGAGGAGGCCGACATGCAAGCCCCCTTTATCGGGCAAGTCTATATGGGCCACCTCCGCTACTCCACCACCGGAAAGAGCGGCATCAACTACGTCCACCCCTTCCTCCGCCGCAACAACTGGCCCAGCCGCAATCTCATGCTCTGCGGCAACTTCAACATGACCAATGTCGATGAAATCTTCAATGCCATTGTGGCCCGCGGTCAGCACCCTCGCATCTACGCCGACACCGTCATGCTCCTCGAGCAGCTCGGCTATGCTCTCGACTGTGAAAATCAGCGGCTCTATCGCGAGTTTCGCGACTCGCTTCCAGAGCCGGAGCTCACTCACACCATCGAGCACTGCCTCGACTTGGGGCGTGTGCTCCGCGACTCTGCCCCGCTGTGGGATGGCGGATATGTCATTTGTGGCGCAACCGGCTCCGGCGACATGTTTGCCCTGCGCGACCCCAACGGCATCCGCCCCGCCTTCTATTACGCCGACGACGAGATCATTGCCCTCGCCTCAGAGCGCCCGGTGCTTCAGACTGTTCTCAACATCCCCCGCGCCTCTGTCAAGGAGCTCGAGCCGGGGAGCGCCCTCATCGTTGAGCCCGACTCCTCATGGCGCATCGAGCAGATTCTCCCACAGGGAGAGAATTGCCGATGCTCCTTTGAGCGCATCTACTTCTCGCGCGGCTCCGATGCCGACATCTACCGCGAGCGCAAGGCCCTGGGCCGGCTCCTCGCCCCGGCTGTCTTCAACGCCGCCGGTCGCGACCTCCGTCACACCGTTGTCTCCTTCATCCCCAACACCGCCGAGGTGGCCTTCATCGGCATGTGTGAAGGCCTCCAAGATATCCTCGAGCAAGAGAAGCTCATCGACCTTGAGAAGATGAACGCCGAAGGCGCTCTTTGTTTCGACGCCATCAAGGATGTAATGGAGCAGAGGCTACGCATTGAGAAGATTGCCATCAAAGACATCAAGCTCCGCACATTTATATCCGAGGGCGACACTCGCGACGACCTGGCCGCTCATGTCTACGATGTCACATATGGCTGCATCGAAAATGGCGAAGACACTCTCGTCGTGATCGACGACTCCATCGTCCGCGGCACAACCCTTCGACAGTCTATTCTCCGCATTCTCGATCGTCTCCATCCCAAGAAGATCGTCGTGGTCTCCTCCGCTCCTCAAGTGCGTTTCCCCGACTGCTACGGCATCGACATGAGCCGCATGGGCGAGTTTATCGCTTTCCGCGCCGCCGTTGACCTCCTGCGCGAGCGCGGAATGGCTCATATCCTCGACGACACCTACCGCCGTTGCGTCGCTTCCCTCGCCCCGGGCGGCGACGGCTCCGAGGTCAACCATGTCAAGGCCATCTACGCCCCCTTCTCCGACAAAGAAATCTCAGAGCGCATTGCCCATATGCTCACCCCCCCGGAAGTCAAAGCCCATGTAGAGATCATCTTCCAAAGCCTCAAGGGGCTCCACGAAGCTGTCCCCTACGCCCCGGGCGATTGGTATTTCTCCGGCGACTACCCCACCCCCGGCGGCAACCGACTGGTCAACCGCGCCTTCATCAACTACTACGAAGGCAACGCCGACAAGCGCTAATTCCCCACAAAATTCTCCCCAAGCCACCGAGGCAGCTCTTCCCCTCGGTGGCTCGGAAAGAATGTTAAAAAAGGTTTAATAAAGAAATTTTTCCTTATTAGACTGAACAATTTATAGCCCAAAAGGTGTTACCTTTGCGATGGTCATTGCGGCTTGACATGCATCCTGCCCCTTGGCCCTCCCTCATCAAGAAAATAACCAACTACTTATCAAGCATATACTCATGAGCACTATTGATTTGTCTCAATATGGCATCAAGGATGTCAAGGAGGTAATCTACAACCCCTCCTATGAGCAGCTCTTCAAGGACGAGACCGACCCCTCCCTCGAAGGCTTCGAAAAGGGCACCGTCACCGAGCTCGGCGCTGTCAACGTCATGACCGGCGTCTACACCGGCCGCTCTCCCAAGGACAAATTCATCGTACTTGACGCCAACTCCAAGGACAAGGTATGGTGGACCACCGAAGAATACCCCAACGACAACAAGCCCGTCACCGAAAAGACCTGGGACGCCGTCAAGGAAATCGCCATCGACGAGCTCTCCGGCAAGAAGCTCTATGTCGTCGACTGCTTCTGCGGCGCCAACAAAGACACCCGCATGGCCGTCCGCTTCATCATGGAGGTGGCATGGCAGGCCCACTTCGTGACCAACATGTTTATCCGTCCTTCCAAGGAGGAGCTCGCCGACTTCAAGCCCGACTTCGTTGTGTTCAACGCCTCCAAGGCAAAAGTAACCAACTACAAGGAGCTCGGCCTCAACTCTGAGACCGCCGTCGTCTTCAACACCACCTCACGCGAGCAGGTTATCATCAACACCTGGTATGGCGGCGAGATGAAGAAGGGCATGTTCTCCATGATGAACTACTACCTCCCCCAGCGCGGCATCGCTTCCATGCACTGCTCTGCCAACACCGACAAGGAGGGTAAGAACACCGCCATCTTCTTTGGCCTCTCCGGCACCGGCAAGACTACCCTCTCCACCGACCCCAAGCGCCTCCTCATCGGCGACGACGAGCACGGCTGGGACGACAACGGCGTCTTCAACT
>JAMPIE010000022.1 GCA_023663135.1 Alloprevotella sp. | reverse complement strand
CCTAAAAATAGAGCGGTTTCGGTTGGAGTGAGGAAATCTTTATCAGAGTATCTGTTCTGATTGCGTCGGCTTGTCTCCTGATTGGAGATTGCCATCTTCTTTTGCCTCATTCGTTCCTTATAGGAGTGTTCGGCACATCGCTTCGAGCAGAAGCGGGTCACAGTTGTTTGAGCGGTGAACTTACTACCGCACCACTCACAGATTCGTTCAATTTTGATGTTGCTACTCATGTTGTACGTCTTTATTGTTCATCATATTGTTCGCTTGCGTCCGTTGGCGTTCATCAGCGTCCGCAAACCTCCACCACCTTGCTGACGCTTGGGGTGGTTATGGTCAACGACGTACAATATCCGTACAAATAAATGCGTAGAAACGCCTTATACTGACCTTTATCAGCATAAGGCGTTTCGCAGTGTATTCAAGTTTTGACGTTCAATGGCAGTCAATTGCTATCATTGTATGTCATTTATAATCAATGACTTATTTACCGATGCAGAAAGTTGAGAAGATGGAGCCGAGGATGTCGTGATTGGTGATGGCACCGGTTATGGTGGCGAGATTGCTGGCGGCCTGACGAAGGTGTAGTGCGATTAGGTCGGGAGTAAGGAGGTGGTCGATGGCTTCGAGTGTGTCAGTGAGGGCGGAGTTGGCTTCGGTGAGGGCGGTGTGATGGCGGCGGTTAGTTAGGATTATGTCGCCCTGAGATATGGATTGGGTCTCTCCAATGGCAGTAATGATGGCTTGCTTGAGGTGGTCGATACCTTGGCCTGTGTGGGCTGATATGGTGATGGCTTGGTCGGCGATGGGATGTGCAGCGGCATCCTTTGGGTAAATGTCGGCCTTGTTGATGGCAATGATGAGGGGAGCGGGATTATCAGGACGAAGCTGAGTGAGCTGTCGGACATGGACGAGGAGGGGGTTGTCAAGGGGCTGTGATGGGTCAATGAGGAGGATGGCGAGACGGCATCGTGAGAGAGCGTTGAGGGAGCGGTCGATGCCTATTTGTTCTATGGGGTCTACGGTGGGACGGATTCCGGCTGTATCGATAAGTCGGAGTTTGTATCGGTCGAGGTAAATGGTCTCTTCGATGGTGTCGCGGGTGGTGCCATGAATGTCGCTTACGATTGCTCTTTCGTGGCTAAGGAGGCGGTTGAGAAGTGTCGATTTTCCGGCGTTGGTATTGCCAATGATTGCAATGGGGATGCCGTCTTTGATGGCTTGTCCGGCTTTGAAAGTGTCGATGAGGTGCTGGATGGAGACCTGCGATTGGGTGATTAGCTGGCGGAGGTCATCGCGGGAGGCAAATTGGATATTTTCTTCTGAGAAGTCGATTTCCAGTTCAATGAGTGATAGGGCCTTGAGGATGCTTTGTCTTATGTCGTTGATATGAGAGGAGAAGGTGCCTTTGAATTGCGACATGGCCAGAGAGTGGGCTGCTCGTGAGTCGGCTGCGATGAGGTCGGCTACGGCTTCGGCTTGTGAGAGGTCAATGTTTCCGGCGGCAAATGCTCGGCGAGTGAATTCGCCGGGCTCGGCCATGCGTGCGCCTTGCGAGATGAGGATGTCGAGGAGGCGCTGCTGGATGTAAATTGAGCCGTGGACGGAGAGCTCGATGGTGTCGTCGCCTGTGTAGGAGTGTGGCGCGGTGAAGATTGTGGCCACACACTGGTCGAGTGGGGCGGAGGCTTGGGTGTCTATGATGGTGCCGAGATGGGCGGTGTGGGTGTTGGTTGCGACGAGTGGGCGTCCCTTCCAGATGGCGTTGACGATGGTGAATGTGTCGGGGCCTGAGATACGGACTACGGCAATGCCTCCGGTGCCTGGGGGTGTGGAGATGGCGCAGATGGTGTCGGTTGACATGGGAGTTGCTTTGGAAGTTATTTGCGGCTTGTTTTGGCGTTCCAGAGGTTAAAGTCTGAGGTGGCTTCTATGGCGTTTTCGATGGAGTCGGGGAGGGATGCGAAGAAGTCGAGGCTGGTGATGCGCTCCACTTCGTCGACTGTCGTGACGGCTCGTTGCATGCCTCCCTGAACATATCCGTTGGGCATGATAAAGGCTATGGCTCTCATTGGGCGGGCATATGGGGCAAGGACCACTTTGAAGAAGCTCTTAGGGACGGCCACTCGATTGTCACCAATATATTCGTGGGGGGGCGGGTTGAGAACGGGGCCTGCTATGATGATAATGGCGCTGTCGCGACGGGCCCATAGGCGGCATCGTTCTTCGAGTGTGCGCCATGCGCCGGTATTGAGCTCTTTGGCCTGGGGGCACATGTTGGTGAGCATAAATGACTCTTTCATGGCCTGGGAATCCCATTTCATGTCGGCGGCAGGGGCCATGTGTCCGCGGTCATACCCGGAGTATGAGTAGTCGTAGAGTTCAGCGCATCCGGCTACGGAGGGATCTTCGACAAATGATTTGTAGCGGGGCACTGAGCCGTTGGTCTCGTCGGCAGCAAGCTCCCATGCAACCCAGTTGGGGATGTGCATCTTGGGATTAAATGACATGGAGAACCCCTTGTAGTCTACGGGGGTGGATGGGAGGTCGTGGGGCTCGATGACAGTCATGAGCTCAGATGCGTCGGTGAATGGTGCGTTGGAGGATGGTGAGTGGGATGCCTCGGAGCGCGATCCCATGTATGAGATGAATATGATGATGGCAACGATGGCAAGCAGCTGTACAGACTTGAGGCCGAGCAGGCCGCGACTTTTTTTCTTTTGTCTATTCATGCCACAAAGGTAAATGAATGATTGTTAAAATTTAGTTAAAATCTCTCCGGTCTTTAAACAATCTGCATCTGATGAGGTCAAAGGTAACGTAAAGCGAATACAAAGTAACCCTCTCATACTTCATCCAAAATGAAAAAAAGATTTCTCTCCCTTGCAATTGCAGCATTAGCATTCTCTTCTCTCTCATCTTTTGGGCAGAGCGCAGGCGACTCGACCAGCGACAAGTCTCAGGCCACTCCGGGTTGCGCCCAGGCTTATGGCGATAAGGGGCAGAAGAGGGCTCCATGTCCCTTTGACGGGCTCAACCTGAATGCCGACCAGAAGGCCCAGTTGGAGGCTCTGAATGCCGAGCGCCAGAAGAGCCGTGAGGAAGCCCGCAAGGGTGCCCTCGAAAGCCGCAAAGCTGAGCGCGAAAGGAGCCGAGCCACCCGCGAAAAGGCGCGCGAGAGCCGCAAAGCTGAGCGTCGGGCCTACCTCGACAAGGTGAAGGCCATCCTTACTCCCGAGCAATATGTGACCTGGCTCGAGAATATGGCGGTCAACCAAGACATGAAGGCTCCCGCCAATCGCCGCGGCAAGATGAAGGCTTCCAAGCCACGCAAGGAGCGTCGCAACGTCGGTAAGCCCTGCAAGGAGTGCCGCGAGGCCGCCAAGAAGAGCGCCGGGTGAACTCCCCGCCACCAATCCCCACGAGTGTGATAGATTGATAATGTCTAAGCATCCGCTTTCAGGTCGCGATGGCCCGAGAGCGGGTGCTTAGCGTTTGCTCATAAATTTTCTTCTTGAGTTGTTGCCAATATTAGGATAACGTTGTTAGGTGGCTATTTCTTGCGTTCCTTACTGGTCTGATTTTGCGGCAGGACTATACGGTGGTCATTGCATCAGACTTTGCACTGAGAAAAGCAAAAACAGAGGCAACGCTTCCCATCAGAAGAGAGACGGTTCGGGAAGGAGGCGGAAGGAGCGGCGATGGTAGGGAGTGGGGCCGTGAAGGGCAATGGCTTGGCGATGTGCTTCGGTGGGGTAGCCTTTGTTAATATCCCAGGCATATTCGGGATAGAGGGTGGCGAGTCGGTTCATAATATCGTCGCGGGTGGTCTTGGCGAGGATTGAGGCGGCGGCAATGTTGGCCAGGATGGCGTCGCCTTTCACAAGGCAACGGGTGTGGCACACGACTCCTGAGGGGATCTTGTTTCCATCGACAATGGCGGCTTTGGGGGTAAGAGACAAGGAATTGATGGCGCGCGACATGGCCAGGAGGGATGCGCGGAGGATATTGAGAAAGTCAATCTCTTGTGGGGAGGATTCGGCTACAGCCCAGGCGAGGGCTTCGCGCTTGATGATCTCTCTGAGTTCATATCGGCGACGCTCGGTAATGCGCTTGGAGTCGGTGAGTCCGGGTAGGACAAAGCCCGGGGGTAGGATGACGGCAGCAGCCACAACAGGGCCAGCGAGGCAACCGCGTCCGGCTTCGTCAGCACCGGCTTCAGGGTCAAATTCGGTGCCGGAGGAGTAAGGGAGTATGATACGATTAGTCGGTGAAGGCATATCCGTGACCCTGTCGATTGATGATATGACTTCCATATTGGCCAATCTTCTTGCGCAGGCGCGAGATGTTGGTATCGACGGCACGCTCGCTGACGTCACCGGCTTCAGAGTCATCCCAGGCCTCGTTGCGGATGTCGGTGCGAGTGAAGAAGCGGCCACGATGGCGCATGAGCATGGCAAGGATAAGGAATTCGGTGCGGGATAGGCGGAGAGTCTGACCATCGATGGCGGCAAGGCCGGTGCCGAGGTCAATCTCGAGAGACTGGAACTTCATAACGTTGCTCATGCGACGACGGGCCATCATCTTACGGCGGCGGATGACGGAGCGCACTCTGGCAATGAGCTCGCGGGAGGAGAAAGGCTTGGGGATGAAATCATCGGCGCCGAGGTCGAGGCCTGACACGACATTGTCTTCCGTGGCGGCCTTGCTGAGAAAGATGAAGGGGGTGGCAAAAGTGTCGGGGTTTCGCCGCAGCTGCATGGCAAGCTGGAAGCCAGAGAGGGGACTTGTGCCATTCATGAGGTCGATGATGAGCAGCGCGTAAGCCTCAGGGTGCATACCCATTGCAGTGGCACCGTCATGAACGATGTCCACGTCAAAACCTTCAGACTGGAACTTGAGTTGGAGAAGCTCGCAAGTGAGTAGGTCTTCGTCGACTATAAGCAGGCGGTCGGTCGGCGATGTTCCGTTGATTGTTAAGGACATTCAGTGATTGATCAGGGAGTCAGGGAGTCAATGGGGTGGGAGCTTATGAAGATGGGCAAAAGCGTAAGGGGGGGGAAAGATCAGGCAGTGCGGTTGCCGCGGGAGATGTCTTTTACAGCATCGACTACATTAGTAATATAGTCGCCGGTCTTCTCGAGGTCTGAGATGAGGTCCATGTAGTAGATACCGGCTTGATATTCATAATGATGCTCGTTGATATTCTCAATGTTGGATGTGCGGAGCTGATTTCGGTAGTTGTTGATTTCGCGCTCGCGGTTATAGGAAGCTACGATGTCGGCCGAGTTGATGTTGTCGAGGTTGACCAGGAGGTGGACCATGCGGTTCATGGCGTCGTCGACGAGGTCAAACATAGAGTCTACCGTCTGGTAAATGCCGTCGGTGAATCCCACGCCGCTCTGCTGCTTGCGCAGGAGGATTTTACCGGCACCGAGGCAGCAGTCGGCAATGCTCTCGATTTCGCTTACGATGCGAAGGAGAGCGGCAATGCGGAGCTTACCGGTGTTGGAGAGGCGTCCTTCTGAGCAACGGTTGAGGTAATGAGCAATCTCAATCTCCATACGGTCAGAGATTTCTTCATATTTTTCGAGGCGCGAATAGAGCTTGTTGAAGTCGTCAGACCCCTCTTTGGTATGGACCAAGTCGCGAGCCATGGTGATCATTCGGCCCACACGCTCGGCAAAGACATGAATCTCCTTCTCTGCCTGGGTGATATTAAGCTCGGAGGCGGATAGGATGCCGCCGCGGATATAGGTGAGCGAGAACTCTTCCTCGCCTTTGTTGCGAGCAGGCACAAGCCATTCGACGATCTTGACATACAGATTTGTAAACCAAATCATTATCGATAGGTTGATAATCTTATATACGGTGTAGAAGAGCGAGAGGCCAATGGAGGCGCTGACCTGCATGGCACCGAGGGAGGCGACAGCAGCGGAGACACGAGCATAGGCCGGATGGGTTGAAGGGAGAGCTTTGTTGAAGAGGTTGTTATAGACCTCGGGGTCGGAGCTCTCGAGACCGTTGACAAAGCTATAAAGCTCGTCGGGGTTGCCAATGCCTAGGGTGCCGCAAAGGCTCTGGATGAAGTGGACAAAGGGGTAAAAGAGAGCGAGACACCACACCATGCCGAAGATGTTGAAGATGAGGTGGCCCATGGCGGTGCGCTTGGCGGCAATGTTGCCGCTTAGCGAGGCCAGAATGGGGGTGATGGTGGTGCCGATGGCGGAGCCGAGCACTATTGCACACGCAAGTTCATAATTAATCCATCCCTTTGAGAACATGATAAGGCAGATGGCAAAAGTGGCGGCAGACGACTGGATAATCATCGTGACCACCAGTCCAACGAGCATGAAGATCACCACCGAGCCAAAGCCAAGGGAGGCATAATGGCGCAGGAAGGCAAACATCTCGGGATTACTCTGAAGGTCAGGCACATATTGCGAGATCATGTCGAGACCCAGGAAAAGCAGTGCAAAGCCAATGATAAACTCGCCAATCGACTTGTTACGCCCCTTAGAGGAGAACATGAGTGGGATGGCGACCGCCATGAGCGGGACAGCGAAAGCCGACATATCGACCTTAAAACCAAAGAGGGCAATAATCCATGCAGTGAAGGTGGTGCCGACATTGGCGCCGAAAATGACAGCCATAGACTGGCTGAGCGACATGAGGCCGGCGTTGACAAAGCTCACCACCATGACGATGGATGCCGAGGAACTCTGAATTAGGGCGGTAATGATAAAACCGGTGAGAGTACCGGCGAAGCGATTGCGCGTCATGGCGCCGAGGATATTGCGCAGACGATTGCCGGCCACCTTCTGGAGGCCTTCGCTCATCACCTTCATGCCGTAGAGGAAAAGCCCCACGGAGCCCAGCAGGCCAAGGAAGTCGATAAAAGTATAATTCATTGTCGGAGTGACTGTTGTGGTCAATGATGAATGGCGATAGCCCCATAAAAAGGCCTCGGCATTTGCAAAGATAAATTAAAAAAGTGAAATTATGTGCACTTCGGTCAAGAAAAAACAAATGTTTAAGATTTTGCAGCAAACCCTGCGTCATGTCACATTAAAGTATTATCTTTGCCCGATGATAAGCAGTCCCACCTAAGCCCCCACGCCTAAAGAGAAAAGCTTAATGCCCAAAAAAGTGAGAATCGACCCCACATGGCGCCAAGCGCTCGCCGACCAGTGGGACGCCCCCTACTTCACAGCCCTGACGGAGAAGATACGCCGCCGGTATGCATCCGGGCCAGTCTATCCCCCTGCCGGGCAGATTTTTGCAGCCTTTGATGCCTGCCCATTTGACAAGGTGAAAGTGGTGATACTCGGTCAAGACCCATATCACGATGACGGACAGGCCAATGGGCTATGCTTCTCCGTGGCTCCCGGAGTGAAGACCCCCCCCTCGCTTGTAAACATCTTTAAAGAAGTGAGCGCCGACACAGGTGCCCCCATCCCCACAGACGGCAACCTCGAGCGATGGGCGCACCAAGGAGTGTTGTTACTCAACGCCACCCTCACCGTAGAGGCACACAACCCCGGCTCACATCAGGGACTTGGCTGGGAGGAGTTTACCGACGCCGCCGTCAGAGCCCTCTCAGAGAAGCGCCAAGGGCTCGTATTCATCCTTTGGGGATCCTATGCCGCCCGCAAGGGAGCTGTGATTGACCGAGAGCGCCACCTTGTGCTTACCTCGGCCCACCCCTCGCCTCTGAGCGCCCATCGAGGTTTCTTTGGCAATCATCACTTTTCCCTCGCCAACGAATATCTCCAGGCCCAAGGCCTGTCGCCCATAATATGGTGAGAAAGCAGATTATCCATCTCATCCTGCTCATCCTCGCCGCAGCCACTGCTATGGGCCAAAAGCTCGAAGTGGGATCCCTGACGGCCCATCCCGAGGGACAGCCTTACCTTCCGCCGTTGATAACCCGCGGGGGGGAGATACCCATCGTGGTAAGCTTTGACCTCCTTGAGCCCGAGCGCCGCTTCCTCCGCTACTCCATTACACACTGCGATGCCACCTGGACTCCCTCACAGCTCCAGCCCATGGAGTATGCCACGGGGTTTAACGAAGCCCGCATCGACGACTACGGCTACTCCCAAGGGACCCTCATCCCATATGTCAACTATCGCTTCACCTTTCCTAACGAAGAGCTAAAGCCTATAGTGAGCGGCAACTATCTTATTAACATCTATGACGAAGACACACCCTCAGAGCCTCTGGCGCAAGTGGCGGTGATGGTATCGGAGCAAGCAGTCGGCATCCTCCCCACCGTAACCTCCCGCACCGACTTTGACTACAACGGTGGGCACCAGCAGCTCGAGATTGCCGTCAACGCCGAGGGGCTCGACATCCGCGACTCCTGGAACGACCTCCTCATAACGATTACCCCCAACGGCCGCGCCGATGCCGCCACACGCCTCACGCGTCCCATGAGAGTCAACGGGACAGTGGCCACCTTTGCCCACGACCCAGCCTTGACATTCACCGCCGGGAAAGAATATCGAAGATTTGAGACCGTGACCACCACGCGATACCTTCCTATGGGAGTTGAGCTTGTGGCCTTCGACGAGCCATGGTATCACTTCAAGCTCTATGACTCACTGCCTCGCGCCGGCCAGGGATATGTCTACGACCAGACCCAGCACGGCCACTTCACCATTGGCGCCGACAACATAGATGACCCCGACACACAGGCCGAGTATGTAAAAGTCCATTTTACGCTCGACTTCCCCGAGCAGCCCGGCGCAGACGTGGTGATTGAAGGCGCCCTTACCGGCCATGACCTCAGCCCATCCTCCCCCGGACTAATGACCTTCAATCGTCTCACCAACCGCTATGAGGCGGTCTTGACCCTTAAGCAAGGCTCCTACAACTACCAATATCTGCTGCTCCCCCACGGAGCATCCACAGGCCTGACAGGCCCCATAGAGGGGGATGATTATCAGACCTCCAACGAATATGCCGTGGCCGTCTACTATCGGCCGCCGGGGGGGCGCTACGACCGTCTTATAGGCTTCACCACCATCTATTCACATCAATGAACCCCACAACGCAAGAGGAAGAAACCATAATGTTTGAGATACAAGACACCCTCGTGAGCCTTGACCTGGCTGATGAATATTTCTGCTGCGACCTCGACGCCTGCCTCGGCGCCTGCTGCATCGAAGGAGACGCCGGCGCCCCCTTGGAGCAAGAGGAGATAGCACGCCTCGAAGAAGTGGCGCCCGTCATCAAACCCACACTCCTTCCCCGCGCAGCCGAGACCATCGAAAGCGACGGAGTGGCCTACATCGACGAAGAGGGAGACCTTGTAACCACCATCATCGATGGCCGCAACTGCGCCTTCTCCTGCTATGCCGAGGGAGGGAAGTGTCTCTGCGCCATCGACAGGGCCTATCGCAAGGGGCTCATAGGCTGGCGCAAGCCCATATCATGCTATCTCTACCCCTTGCGGCTCACCCGCTATCAAACCTTCACCGCCGTCAACTACCATCGCTGGAAGATATGTCGCCCCGCCGTAGCCAACGGACGGCGCTTAGGCATCCGCCTCTACCAAGCCATGCGCGAGCCGCTCATCGAGCGCTTCGGCCAAGAATGGTATGATGAGCTATGCGCAGCCTGTGAAGCGTGGCTCAATCAGAAAGAGTGAGTCGGCAAAGAGGGGGTGGGATATTGCCTGTGATTAGCAAAAAAATGTTAACTTTGCGGCAAGAATACCGAGCAGAGGGAACCGATATAGGTTCATCCAGCATAACCAACTGAAATTCATCTACATTAACTTCTATCATCAATCTGTTATTTTCTCATGAAGAGACTCCTTCTGATAGCCACTGCCATGTGGGTGGCTGCGATGGCTGCATTCGCGGCCCCCGACATAGTGTGTGTCGGGCAGGTGGTCGATGAGCTTGACGAACCGGTGATTGGCGCCACAGTCGCCGTACCAGGCTCGACGATAGCCACCTCGACCGACTATGACGGCATGTTTAAGCTCCGCGTCCCGGCCGCCACAAAGGCCCTTAAGATCACTTACATAGGGTGTAAACCCCTCGAGATAGCACCGGCGGCCGAGATGGGCGTCATCCATCTCTCGACAGAGAGCGTGATGCTCTCCGACGTGCTCATCACACAGAGCGTCGGCAAGACACGCGAGACCCCCGTGGCAATGTCGACGATCGACTCCAACGACATAGAGTTTAAGCTCGGCGGCCAGGAGATGATGGAGCTGCTCAAGACCACCCCCGGCGTCTACACCATCCGCCAAGGCGGCGGCTTCGGCGATGCCGAGACTCGCATGCGCGGCTTCAAGAGCGCCAATGTAGCCATGATGGTCAACGGCATACCTATCAACGACATGGAATGGGGCGGCGTCTATCAGAGCAACTGGGCCGGTCTCTCAGACGTGGCCTCCAACATACAGACCCAGCGCGGCCTTGGCGCCACCATCGTCTCTACCCCCTCAATTGGCGGCACCATCAACATCACCACGCGGACAACCGACGTAGAGAAGGGAGGCTCACTGTGGTATGGCATGGGCAATGACAACATGAACCAGATAGGCTTCAAGGTGTCTACCGGCTTGATGAGCAATGGATGGGCCGTGACCTTCCTGGGCTCGCGAAAATGGGGCGACGGATATATCCAGGGCACCAACTTCAACTCCTACAACTACTTCCTAAACATCTCCAAGCGCATCAACGACCGCCATCAGCTTGCCTTCACCGTCTTTGGTGCGCCACAGACCCACTTCCAGCGTTCATCTTACGACGGCCTCTCCATCGAGGGATGGCAACAGGTAAAGGACTGGATGGACGGCGAGAGCATGTATCGCTACAACCCCTCATATGGCTTTGACAAAAACGGCAAGCAGATGTCGAGCTACTACAACGTCTATCACAAGCCACAGATAGCACTCAACCATGTATGGCAAATAGACGAGACCTCATCGCTCTCCACAGCCATCTACGCCTCCGTAGCCTCAGGCTACGGTCTTGGCGGCTATGGCCGCAACGGCTACTCCTCCTCAGACTGGTATGGCTCATCAAACGGAGTGCTCAACAACAAATTCCGTGCAGCCGACGGCACCTTTGATTACGGGGCAATCCAGACGATGAATGCCGCCTCTACCACCGGCTCCAACATGATCCTTGCGCGCAAGAACAACAACCATGAATGGTATGGACTTGTATCGTCGTACAAGAAAGAGCTCAAGCAGCGCAATGGCAACCGCCTGAATCTCACCGGCGGCCTTGACATCCGCTATTACATTGGCCACCATAAGAACACCATTGAGAACCTCATGGATGGCGCATACTACATCGACGACTCCAACCGCAAGCAGGTGAAGAGCTACAACTCGACCCTCGCCGGCAATCCCGCCTTCATCTACCAGAAGCTCGGAGTGGGCGACGTAGTGGCCCGCAACTACGACGGCTACACCGCCCAAGAGGGAGTGTATGCCCAGGCCGAATACTCGATGCTTGACAAGAAGCTCAACCTCGTGCTCTCCGGCGCGCTGAACAACAACACCTACTGGCGCCGCGACTTCTTCTACTACGACAAGGAAAACGAGCGTTCCGAGACCATGAACTTCATTGGCGGCACCATCAAAGGGGGCGCCAACTACAATTTTGACCGCCACAACAACGCCTTCTTCAACGCCGGCTATATCTCCCGCGCTCCGTTCTTCTCCGGAGGCGTGTTCCTCAACTCACAAAACTCCAACATCACCAATCCTAACGCAGTGAACGAGAAGGTGATGTCGTTTGAGGTGGGATATGGCTACCGCTCACGCTACTTTGCCCTGACCCTCAACGCCTACTACACCCGATGGATGGACCGCACCATGGCCAAGGGCGGATATATCGAGACAGGCGAGCACGCCGGCGACCGCTACGTGTTTAACATGGAGGGAGTGGGCTCGCGCCACATGGGCGTAGAGCTCAACGCCACCTACCTGCCAACGTCGTGGCTCGAGGTCAACGGCATGCTGTCGCTCGGCGACTGGGAGTGGGACTCCAACGCCACCGGCTACTTCTATAACCAGGATGGCGACCCCCTCGCCTCGACCAACGGCACCATAGCCTCAGGCATCATGGCCCCCGACCACCTGTGGGCCACCCTGGAGCAGAAAGGCGTGAAGGTGGGTGGCTCGGCACAGACCACCGCAGCCTTGGGCCTCATCATCAAGCCGTTCCAGGGGATGCGCATCGGCGCCGACTGGACTTGCGCCGCGCGCAATTACTCCGACCTGAACATCACCGCCTCAACCCTACAGAACGGCGGCACCATCGT
Source organism: Alloprevotella sp. (assembly GCA_023663135.1). Classification (GTDB taxonomy): domain Bacteria; phylum Bacteroidota; class Bacteroidia; order Bacteroidales; family Muribaculaceae; genus Paramuribaculum. Next base: position 16,980 of record JAMPIE010000022.1, on the reverse strand, counting down.
GGCCGGCGAGCCCTGGCGCATACCCTGGGGACACAGCCTCGACCTGTCGGCCTCATATCGCTTCAAATTTGGCGGCCTTGACGCCACCATCTTTGGCAACGTCAACAACCTCTACGACTACAACTACGTGACCCAGGCATATTGCCCCGTGTCGGCAATCGGCACCTGGGAAAACGCCTATCAGGTGTTCTATTCCTTTGGACGCACCTACTCAGTGCGCCTGCGTGTCAACTTCTAAACCATCCAGATGCAACTCATGAAAACCTATATACTGACCGGCGGGGCAGCCGCCATGCTCCTCGCCCTGACGTCCTGTAGCGAAAACTACTGGAACAATCATGAGCTCGACGGATTCAAGGTACCGGAGATAACAGATGTGAAGACCATCGACTATACCCTGACTGCCGCCGACTACTCAACCCTTGCAGCAAACGCCACCAACAAAGCCCTGGCCGGCAGCGAGCTGGCCTCACAGCTAAAGGCCGTAGGCACACAGGGGTATTTCACCGAGAAGATCACGGCAAGAGACTATGTCCCCGCCCTGCTCTCCGACCCCTCCTTCCCCTACTTTACGCTCACCGACGGATCGGCCATAAAACTGACCTATCAGACAGCCGTGGGACTACCCGACGACGTGGCCCTTGCCGCAGCGTCAGAGACCTATGCAGTGACCGACGAAGACTATCAGAGCGCATGGGGAAGCAGCAACGACTATGTGGATGCCTTCACCCCGTCAAAACCGGCCTCCAAGTTTATTCCTTCACTTCTTGCCGCCGCCTATCCCGACGCCAAGGAGGGCACACTCGTTGTGGCCAACTATAGCCAGGCCGACACCGATCCGGTGTTTAACGCCACACCCGAGCCCCCCTCAAAGGAATATGTAATGTCGTCGACCATCGGCGACTGCACGGAGGGGGACCAGATAGACATCACCGGCTATGTGACCGCCATATGTGCCTCAGGCTTCATCACCGCTGATGCCTCCGGCGCCATCTTTGTCTATATGGGCAATAGCTTTGATGCCTCGGCCTATGCCGTTGGCAATCAGGTGACGGTCTCGGGTAACGTAAGCTCCTACAACCGCGGCTTGCAGATTTCGGGCACATCAGCCACCATCGAGGTGACCGGGACAGGCGCCTATGCCTATCCCGCCCCATATGACTTCACCGCCGCCGCCCTCGACGGGGCACTCTCCCGCGAAGGGGCCGAGCTCGCCATCTATGGCAAGATGACCGGCACCGTGGCCGTATCGGGCAACAACATCAATATCCTCGTGGCGGGCACAGAGACCGCACAGGGGGGCGTCTACTATGCTACCGATGCCCAGAAAGCCCTGCTGGTTGACGGCACCGAAGTGACCGTGACGGGCTACTTCATAGCCATCGCCGGCAAGCGATACTGCAACTTCGTGGCCACCGAGATAACACCCGCCTCTCCGGCCTCCAAGAGCCTTGCCTCTCGCTCAGGGCTTGAGATAGCCTCACGCGAAGTCAACACGATGTATCGCTACACAGGCGGGCGCTGGAACGTAGCGTCAGAGTTTACCGTCCTGGCCCATTCAGACTATCAAGCTATGGGACAGCGCTATGACAACCTATCCAACGACTCCCCTGCCCTGTTTATACCGAAGTATGCCGACGTCAACTTCCCCTATGCCGTCGAGGGCGACACACGCTACATCGTCTACAACTACTATGCCTCGTCGACCACCACACGCCGCTGTGACTATCTGACCTACAACGGCAGCACATGGGCCATTGACAACGGCATCGTGACCGAGACATCGCAGTTTGTCATGACCGGCGGCAAGTGGATCTACGACCCCAACGTGACCATCACCCTTCCGGCCGGCAAGGGGATAGAGATCTCGACGCTCTACTATCAGGCATGCGTTGACTGGGTTGCAGCCAACATAGACAAGCCTACCGGCGCGACGTACGTGACCTCATATGGCAACAACGAGTATTACACCGGCGCATCAGCCTACCAGGGCAACGTAGACCTCCGCGCCTCATCGGCCCGCGCCCAGTATGCCGCCGGATATGAAGGGATGACCGATGAAGAGGTAGTGGCCTTGATGAAGAAGCGCTTTGCCGAGGAGGTGTTCCCCCAGGCGCTCGCCGCCATCCACCCCGATGCCGCGCCGATACCGGGAGTAGAGGTGATCTACACCATCAACTTCTCAGTGTATACCGGCGTCACCACTGCCTACACGATCCGTTATCGTGTGTCGGCGCCCGCCACCTTTGAGTTTATCGACTGCGACTGGTAAACTATCATCCAGCTAAAATAAGTTCCCGGAGGCAGCCTCTAATAGAGAAGTCCTCCGGGACATTTTTGTCTATAGGGGGGAGGAAGGGAGAATAAAAAATATATCAAGGGGCTCTTGCCGGCGCTTGGATTCCTTTGGCCTTGGTGCCAGAGGGTCTGAGGGGGCGGGGCGCGGCACCCGCTTATGCGCTGAAGGCTAATGAGTGAGTATTCGCAAACTCAAAAATATGACTCGCGATACCTACAAATTCGTGCCTATGCAAAATTTTACCATTGGGAGCGACATAGACTGGAGCAAGAGCGTGGCTGAGATAGATGCTCAGTTGTATGCTAAGTATGGGCTGACAGGCGATGAGGTGGCTTTCATCGAGTCGATGATTAAGCCGATGTAAATTATTGGGGGGTCTTCGACCGCTAACGCGGTCGTGGCGCGCGGGGGAAGGGTCGCGGGGGTGCAACCCCGCCGGGGTTGCGGGTTTTTGTGTGGGGGGACGTCCGGGGGTAGCGGGGTGCGCTGCCTTCGGCTTCGCGCCCGCAACCCCCGGCTATGCTACGGTGGATGGCCTCCGGCCATCTGTCGCGGTGGGCGCGGTGTGATGGAGTGGGGCGGGCGGTCGTGGCGCGCGGGGGAAGGGTCGCGGGGGTGCAACCCCGCCGGGGTTGCGGGTTTTTGTGTGGGGGGACGTCCGGGGGTAGCGGGGTGCGCTGCCTTCGGCTTCGCGCCCGCAACCCCCGGCTATGCTACGGTGGATGGCCTCCGGCCATCTGTCGCGGTGGGCGCGGTGTGGCGGAGTGGGGCGCGCGGGCGTGGCGCGCGGGGGAAGGGTCGCGGTTGGGTTACCAGGAGATGGCTGTGAGGATGTAGACGCATAGGAAGCCGTTGAGGAAGCCGGCGGCGACTTGGGAGGGAGTGTGTCGGTAGAGGATCAGGCGGGATGAGGCGGTGAGGCCGGCGGCGAGGATTGCGGCAGTGAGGATGGCGGGGGCGTGGAAGAGGGTGAGGCCGTCGGCGATGAGACGTAGGATGAATGCGACGAGGCCGCCTAAGGCGGTGAGGTGGACAGAGATCTTCCACTTAAGGTTGATGATGACGCATATGGCGAGGGCTGCTAAGGCGGCCCCCATAAACATGACGAGCCAAGAGGGAGCGTTGATATGGATGAAGAAGATTAGGCAGGCAGCATAACCGGCAGCGGCGACGGCAAAGGGGAGAGTGCGTTCGCGTCGATTGTTGAGGCCGGGGTCGGAGACGAGCTTGAGTTTATACATGACGCCGATGGCAACGAGGGGGAAAAGGCAGGTGAAGCAGAAGACCATGAGCAAGAGAGTGCGCATGGTGGCTTGTGGGAGAAGGAGGAGGACGGTGGTGGCCCAAGCAGCGGCAATGGCATATGTCGGGGCGAGGAGGGGGCTGAAGATGAAGGAGAAGAAATTGGCGGCGGCGCGGTAGAGCCGAGGAGTGGGGATAGGGGCGAGAGGAGCCAATTGGGGGGTGGCGTTGGATTCCATAAGAGAGAGCATTAGAGGTGTTTACGTAGGCGGGCGATGGGGATGCCGGCCTTTTCGCGATATTTGGCGACAGTGCGACGGGCGAGGGAGTAGCCCTTTTTGGCGAGGATGTCGGCGAGAGCTTCGTCGCCTAAGGGGTTGGCGGGGTCTTCGTCGCGGATGATGGCGCGGAGAGTCTCGAGGATCTTAATGGGAGAGTCGGCAATGTCGGAAGTGGGGGCTTCGCTAAAGAAGAAGCGGAGAGGGTAGGTGCCATAACGTGTTGCGACATACTTGCCGGTGGCGGCACGAGAGATGACCGAGATGTCGTCGCCGGTGATTGCGGCTACATCTTTGAGAATCATGGGATGAAGGAGAGTAGGGTCGCCGTCGCCGGTGAAGAAATCGCGTTGGAGCGAGATGATAGCTCTCATGACGCGATAAAGAGTGTCGCGGCGCTGTCGGATGGCGTTGATGTAGGTGGTGGCCTCATCGCGGCGTGAGCGGATAAACGAGGCGGCAGAAGCAGCGCGCGAGGACTTCTGTCCCTTCTGGATGCCGAGGGCAGCGTCGTCGATGTCGAAAGAAGACTCTACGCGGAGCTCCGGGATGGTGTTTGTCATCTCGAGGTCGATATTCTGTCCGTCGGAGTCGACGATGAAGTCGGGAGTGATGGAGGCTGAGAGGTTGTCGGCATGGCTGCCGGAGATCATGGCGCCGGGCTTGGGATTGAGAGATCGGACGATGTCGATAGCACGCTTAAGCCGGTCGCGGTCGACGGAGAGAGCCGAAGTGAGGCGGTCGAAATGACGCTTGGAGAAGAAGTCGAAAAAGTCGGCAATCATTTCGGTGGCCACGGCCAGGTCAGGCGACTTATCAGAGCGGCCCAAACGACGGAGCTGGAGGAGGAGACAGTCTCGGAGGTCGAGAGCGCAAATGCCGGGTGGATCGAGCTGACGGATGGCGTTGAAGACTATCTTGACCTCGTCGGGAGAGACCTCGATGCCGTCTTGGATGGCGAGGTCGTCGGCAATCTGAGGGAGGGAGACAGTGAGGTATCCGTTGTCGTCGATATTGCCGATGATGTGAGTGGCGATGAGGCGCTGTCGCGGGGAGAGGGGGAGTTCGGCGAGCTGAGCGGCCAGATGGTCCATGACGGTAGACATAGCCCCGGCGTCGGCCGTTTCGCGGGCACGGACAGAAGGGTCGGCGCGGCCAGACTCGGAGAGGAAATTGGCAAAGCTATCGCTGATGTCGCCGACGACAAAGGGGACATCTTCGGCATCGGAGAAATCGCCGAGCTGGAGGCTCTCGGCGCTCTCTTCAAAGGGGCGGCCCTCCTCGTCGGTGGCATTCGAGACATCGGCCGCCTCGGCCATGGGGTCGGAGACAGCCTCAAGGGCCGGGTTTTCGTCGAGAGTGCGGCTCACTTCCTCCTCCATTTCAAGCGCATTAAGCTCAAGGAGGCGGACGTAGAGCACCTGCTGCGGCGAGAGCGACTGCTGCTGCTTGAGCGACTGGACCTGACTGAGGGAATGTCGAGGGCTATGTGATGAAGAGGGCATCCGATTATTAGGCAGAAAGTATTAGTTATGAGTGATGAGGTGCACATAATGAGCACCGGGAGAGGGACAGTAAACGGCAGACGGGGGGATTACTCGTAGGTGTAAGCGCCAACGACGAAGGTGGGAGTATAGTCGTCGCGACTTGCTTGCATCTGGAAGTAGACATAGTCGACTTCGCCGAGAGCCTTAACGTCGGCCGCCATCCAACCCCCACCGTTAGTGAGAGAGTTGAAAAGATTGTCGGGGTCGCCGAGGAACTGACCGTCACGGGCTGTCCAAACAGTGACAGAGCCGGTCTTGTGGCCATCTTTGACGCCTATAATCAAGATTTTAGCCCAGTCGCTATTGAGGAAAGGCGGAGTGTCGGGCTGGCCGGAATACATGGTGTGGAAGGCCTGAGCGGTGTTGGTGATCCAGATCATCTGGGGGGAGAAAGTAGAGCCGCTTTGAGACATGCGCATCATGGCAGAGGGGGAGGCGGGGATGGCATCGAGGGGCTCGCTCTTGTCATAGCCCACGACAAAATAAGACATGCCACGGCCGCCAACGCCGCCGCCGGTAGCGCTGGCCCACTGACGGGCCGTCCAGTCGGAGGTCATGGTGTTATCAGTGACGCGAGATGGGACGAAGCCGGTCCACTGCTCGCCGTTGCTCCAGTGGGAGAAAGTGAAAGGACTGAGGGTGAGGGGCATATTGCTAAACTTTTCAGTCCATACCTGATCAGAGCCATAGGGGATGTTGAAGCCGGCGGGGTCGATGATGGCCATATTGGAGTCGGAGCCGCTCGAGCAAGAAGAGAAGAGAGCAGCAGAGAGGAAGAAGCAGGAAAGGAGGATGGGAGAAAGAATCTTGGTCATGAGAATAGGTTGCTTATTGTATAATTAATGCGCGGAGGGGCATTAAGGTTCGGAGAGAGAGTGTGTATAAGTAATATTCATATCTCGATTAGGGAGTCGAAGGGGAAGTCGCGAATGGCTCGAGAGCCGATGACAGAGTCCCACAACATGGGGGAAAGGCCGTTGCCCGGGCGCTTGACGGTGATATTTTCTTCGGTTAGGAGCTCACCTTTGGCGATAGGACGGGCAGCGACGATGCTCTTGCGAGCCACTACGATGTTGGAAGCCTCAGATGGAGCCACCACCTTTTGGCCGGAGCCGAGAGCCTCCTCGACAGAGCGAATAGCCTGAACCATTTGGCGGAGCTCGTCGGGCTCAAGAGAGGCCTTATGGTCGGGTCCCGAGAAAGAGCGAGAGAGAGTGAAATGCTTCTCAATGACGCGAGCACCGCGGGCGGCAGCAGCGATGGGGATGGTGATGCCGCGAGTGTGGTCGCTGTAGCCCACGGCGGCACAACCGAGGGAGGATAGAGCATCCATGGCGCGGAGGTTTACGTCGGAAGCGGGGGTTGGATATTGAGTGGTGCAATGAAGGAGGATGACGGAGCTGCGAGGAGTGCCACTCAGCTCGAGCACCTCCAGCGCCTGCTCGACCTCGGGGAGAGTAGACATGCCGGTGGAGAGGATGACACGCTCGCCTCGGGCACCGATCTTTCGCAGGTAAGGGAGATTGGTGATCTCGCCCGAGGGGATCTTCCAGAAATCCATAGCGAGGGAGGCGAGGCAGTCGATGCTCACGAGGTCGAAGGGGGTGGATATGAATCCGATGCCACGCTCGCGGCAAAGCTCGGCGAGGGGAGCATAGTCGGAGAGGGGGAGATGGATGGCGCGGCACATCTCGAGCTGGCTTTGCTCGGCGCCGGTGGTCACCTTCTGATATTCAGCCTTAGGGGCGATGGAGGATATAACGAGGTCGGGGACGGCGGTCTGGAACTTGACATAGTCGGCGCCGGCATCGGCGGCAGCGTCGATCATGCGGCGTGCGAGGTCGAAAGAGCCATTGTGGTTAACGCCGGCCTCGGCAATGACAATAATATGGTCGGGGTCAAACATCATCGGGAAGAAGCGAAAAAGAGGGGTGGATAATATTGCCGTCGGGGGAGAAAGAGACATCGTGGAAACATCTGACAGTAAGAGTGTCGGGGCGCGCCATAGCGGGGGCAGGAGAGAGGCCGAGAGCCTCGTCGACAATCATTGCAGCGATGTTTGCACCGGCGGCGATGGATGCAGTGGCACCGCCTCCGAGACGGGGGTTGATTTCCATCAAAAGAGGCCCGTGGGGAGAAGATAAATATTGAAGAGTGACGGCGCCGCGCAAGCCGAGGCAGTTGATGGCCATGGCAGCAGCATCGGCGATGGCAGGAGAATCGATAGTGACCGTCCGGGCCACCTCGCCGCCGAGAGTGAAGAGGCGACGACGTGGCGAAAGAGCGCATATCACGCCGGCGCGACTGATGAAGCAATCGACAGTAACCTCCTCGGCCTCAGGGATATATTCTTGGATAATATAATCATCGGGGGAAGAGAGAGAAGCGAGCGACTGCGGAGAGTCGATCAGCACTATACCCTTAGAGGCCGAGCCACGCCGGGGCTTTGCAATCAGGGGGAAGCGAGGAGGGATACCCGAAGCAGGGCGGAAAGTTGCGGGGATGTCGAGGGCAGCCTTCTCAAAGAGCGCGGCCGAGGCCACCTTGTCGAAGAGAGCGTCAGAGAGCTCCTCAGAGCAACAGGGAGAATAGACCTCGAGGTGTGAAGCGACATAACGGGCAGCCGGGGCAATGGCGCCATCGACAAAGGGGAGGATGATGTTGACGCCGTGGGCCTTGACCGTAGCGTCGAGATGGTCCATCAAATCAGGGGAAGCCCATCGGGGGCCCACGATCACCTCGGCCACCTCGGCAATGGGCTCGAGGGGAGATAGCTCATAGCTCAAGAGCACGGGGCGGAAGCCACGAGCCCTGACAGCGGCGGCCAGACAATGGGCCATAGAGATCCTCTTGGCCCCGCCGAGCATCAGAATAGTCAGCGACTTATCATTCATCATCATAAGAAAAAACGAAGGAAAGGGAGAGCAAAGTTACGCATAAAATCCGTGAGAAGACAAAAACGCGTAACAATTGAAAAAAAATTATTACCTTTGCATAGCCCTTAACCAATAAACCAACGACCAGCATGAGCGACGACGAAATGGATGACGAAGAGATCATGACCCCTCCGGAAGAAGAAGAAGAGGAGGGGGCCGGAGAGGCCGCGCAGGGCGGCTTCACGGACGTGACCGTGGACCTTACCGACGAGAGCTCGCGGCGACAGCTGAGGGGGATGTATCAGTCATGGTATCTTGACTATGCGTCATATACGATCCTTGACCGAGCCATTCCACACATCGACGACGGGCTCAAGCCGGTCCAGCGCCGCATCCTTCACTCAATGAAGACGCTCCATGACGGGCGCTACAACAAGGTTGCCAACATCGTGGGCAACACGATGCAGTATCACCCCCATGGCGACGCGTCGATCTATGGGGCCTTGGTGACACTCGGTCAGAAAGAGCTTCTGATAGACACCCAAGGGAACTGGGGCAACACCCTGACGGGAGCGCCGGCGGCCGCCGGCCGATATATAGAGGCCAGGCTGAGCCACTTTGCGCTGGAAGTGATGTTTGACCCGAAAGTAACGGCATGGACCTGGAGCTACGATGGACGCAAGCGGGAGCCGGTGACACTGCCGGCCAAATTTCCGCTGCTGCTGTCGCAGGGCGTTGGGGGCATAGCAGCCGGACTGTCGTCGCTCATTCTTCCCCACAACTTCAACGAAATCATCGATGCCTCCATAGCGTGTCTCAAGGGGGAGCCGTTTGAGCTCTATCCCGACTTCCTGACGGGAGGGATGATAGACATCTCGCGCTACAACGACGGCAAGCGCGGCGGGCGAGTGAGGATCCGTGCCAAGATAGAGAAGATAGACCAAAAGACGCTGGCCATCACCGAGATACCTTATGGGATGACCACCGAGAGCCTCATCGACTCCATCCTCAAAGCCTTTGAGAAAGGGAAGATAAAGATTCGCAAGGTTGACGACAACACCGCCTCAACAGCCAACATCATAGTCTATCTCCAGCCCGGGACCTCGTCAGACAAGACAATTGACGCCCTCTATGCCTTCACCGACTGCGAGCTACCGGTGTCGCCCAACTGTTGCGTAATCTATGATGACAAGCCCCACTTCATAGGGGTGTCAGACGTATTGAAGCGATCGACTGACAACACCCTGTCGATCCTCCGCCGGGAGCTCGAGATAGAGCGCGACGAAGTGAGCGAGCAGCTCTTCTTCTCGTCGCTGGAGAAAATCTTCATCGAAGAGCGGATCTACAAAGACCGTGAATATGAAGAGGGGCGCGACCGCGATGCCATCTTCCAGCATATGCGCCGGCGGCTCGAAGGATGGTTTGATGGCACAGATGAGGCCCACACCCTTTTGCGCCCCATCAGCGACGACGACCTGGGTCGGCTCGAAGAGATACCGATGAAGCGCATCCACCGCTTCTCGGCGCAGAAAGCCGACGAGGCCATAGCCCGCTATCGCGAGCGAATAGCGGCTCTTGCGAACCACTTAGCCAACATGGTGGGCTACACCATCGACTGGTATACGCGCCTTAAAGAGAAATATGGGGCCGACTTTCCACGGCGCACACTCATACGCTCCTTCGACAACATAGAGGCATCTAACGTGGCCGAGGCCAACGAGAAGCTCTATATTAACCGCGAAGAAGGCTTTATCGGGACTGCCCTTAAGAAAGATGAATATCTCTTCACCTGCTCATCCATTGACGACATCATAATCTTTTATCGCGACGGGCGTTACAAGGTGACCCGCGTGGCCGAGAAGCTCTTCGTGGGCAAGAACATAATCCACATAGGGATTTACAGGCGCAACGACATAAGGACCATCTATAACGTAATCTACCAGGATGGGCGCGGAGGCACCTTCTACATGAAACGCTTTGCCGTGACCGGCATGACGCGCGACAAGGAGTATAACCTGACGATAGGGACGGCAAACTCGCGCGTGGCCTACTTCACGGCCAACCCCAACGGGGAGGCAGAGGTGGTCCGTGTGACGCTCAAGCCGAAGCCGAGGCTCAAGACGCTGCAATTTGATGTGGACTTTGCCGAGATGGCCGTCAAAGGGAGGACGACGCGCGGCAACATAGTGACACGTAACGAAGTGCACCGCTTTACGCTCAAAGAGCGTGGGAGATCGACCCTCGGGGGAAGGCAAGTGTGGTTTGACCCCGACGTGCTGCGCCTGAACTATGACGGGCGAGGTGAATATTTGGGCGAATTTGGACCGAGCGACCTTGTGCTCGTAATACTCCGCAACGGCGAGTATTACACCACGTCGTTTGATGCTGCCAACCATTATGAAGACAACATATTGCGCATAGAGCGCTTTGACAAAGACAAAGTGTGGACGGCGGTGCTCTTTGATGCCGACCAAGGCTTCCCCTACCTAAAGCGCTTCACCCTCGAAGCCACGGCCAAGAAGCAAAGCATCATAGGGGAGAACACCGAGAGCCGGCTCATCTATCTGAGCGATGCCCCGGGGGCCCGCTTCCGCGTGGTGTTCAGCCAGCCGGAGGGAGTGCCGGTGTCGCGCGAGCCCTTAGAGGTGGTCTCGCCCGAGTTTATCGCCGTCAAGAGCTTCCGCGCCAAAGGGAAGCGCTTGACCAACCTTCCGTATGAGTCCATCGAAGAGCTTGAGCCCGCCGAAGTGCCCGAAGATGCACCGGCGGCCGAGAGCACCGAGGGGGACGACGAGGCCGACACCACCACAGTGGAAGGATTTGTGGAACGGAGCGACGACGAGATACGCGACGAGCTCACCGGACAGGAACGGCTCTTCTAACCCCCCCTCCTCTATCAATAAGGCAAGCCAATGCGCCATATCTACCTCCTCATCATAATGCTCTCCACAGCCTGCATAGGGTTATCACAAGAGATAGCCAGGCCAGTCACCTCGACGTGGATGGCCGGTTTCGGCACGGCTCATCTCTCGGATGCCTACTTGGCCCCCTACCCTACCACCGGCTGGGGCGCGACGCTTATGTATGAGAGAGCACAGGCTCTGAAATCACGCCCGCATCAATGGAGTCGCCTGCTGGGATTGAATCTCGACATGTCGCGCACTCACACTCGCGGGACCATATCGAGCGGCATCATATGGAGCGGAAGCCTCACCGCCGAGATGGGCGCCTTGCGCCGCTTTGCCCCCCTCCCCTGCGGGCTGAAGCTTGCCCTCGGCCCGTCGATGGAGGTGAAGGCGGGTGCCAACTATCGCCCCTCCAACGGCAACAACCCCGTGGCCGCTCATGCAGCCATCACCCTTGGGCTGACCGGGCGCGCCACCTACCCCCTACGGCTGGGGCGGCTGCCGGCCGAAGTGGCCCTCAGGCCCTCACTACAGCTGGTCGGGGCCTTCTTTGGGCCGGCCTTTGGCGAGCTCTATTATGAGATATATGAAGGCAATCATAGCGGCTTGGCCCATATTGCGTGGCCAGGCAACCGATTAGCCTACAGCCAGCTGCTCAGCATAGACCTTCGCTTGGGCTCGACCTCGCTCAGGCTGGGCTATTCCATGAAGCTCTCAACACAAGAAGCCCACGGGCTTGCTACCAACAGCACCCGACATATGGCCGTAATAGGCATTACCTCAGACTTTCTTTCACTCACGCGCCGCTCAACAACCCCGCTCTCATCTCTGATTGAATATGCCTTCTAAACTGACAGCACACCTATGCATGGCCCTTACCATGGCCCTTACAGCCTGCCACGACGGCGGGTTGATGGATCATCCTAATAGTGGCACCGGCAACTTTGAGACGCTATGGGAAATCATCGACACCCGTTATTGTTTCCTCGACAAGCAGGGGATTGACTGGGACTCGATTCACGCCGCCTATGCCCCGCGCTTTGCCGCTACAATGGGGAGCTACGATATGTATCTGACCATGAGCGAGATGCTCGACCACCTGAGAGACGGTCATGTGAACCTGTCGTCGCCCTTCGGCGCGAGCTACTACGACGGGTGGTGGGCACCGTATGCGCAGTCGTTTGACGAGCGAGTGGTTACCTTGGGCTATCTCCGAGGCGAGTATCAGCGTATGGGTTCATATATATATGGCATCATTCCGGGGACCGGCGTAGGGTATCTTCGCATATCCTCCTTCTCAGGAGGCGCACCCGGCGAGGGGAACATCGACTTTGTCTTAAGCCGGCTCGATCTGGGCTCCGGGCTCATCGTAGACCTTCGCGACAACGGAGGGGGAGAGCTCACCGCAGCACAAACCATAGGAGAGCGGTTTATATCGGCTCCGATGGCCGGCGCATATGTGTGTCATAAGACCGGCCCGGGACACAACGACTTCTCGTCGCCGCGCCCCATCACCTTCACCCCTCCGGCGGGACATATCCTATGGACCCAGAAACCGGTGATGTTGCTGACCAACCGCTCGACCTTTTCAGCCGCCAACTTCCTCGCCGCCTTTATGCGCACTCTGCCCAACGTGACCCAAGTGGGAGACGTGACGGGAGGCGGAGGTGGCATTCCATTCAGCTCGTCGCTCCCCTGCGGGTGGACTATACGCTTCTCAGCGTGTCCGATGCTCGACCCCCGAGGGGAGCTCACCGAAGATGGACTGGAGCCCGACGTGAAAGTGACCTTTGGCCCGGAAGCCACGGCAGCCGGGCACGACCCCATCCTCGACCGCGCCTTAGAGCTCCTCGGGCAATGACCGCCCACATCAGAAAGCCCAATAAGCCTATCACTATCACCATCATATGAACATAAAAATCTTAATTTCACTGGCTGCGGCGCTCACAGCCATGACCGCCGGGGCCACACTGCCCCTGGTAGACGAAACGCCCGCCAACCCAGACAACGAGCCGAGGCCGGTGTTTCCCCTCCCCTCGGAGCGCCAGCTCCTCTGGAACGAGACAGAGTTTTATGCATTCTTTCACTTCGGCATGAACACCTTTACGGGCCGAGAGTGGGGAAACGGAGATGAGGATGAGACCCTCTATGCCCCGACTGAAAAGCCTGACCCGGAGCAATGGCTTTCAGCCTGCAAAGCCGCCGGCATGAAGGGAGGCATAGCGGTGGTGAAACACCACGACGGCTTCTGCCTTTGGCCCACCGCCACAACTGACCATAATGTGACGCGTGCAGGCACGGAAGGAGGCCGACAGACCAACATCCCTCGTGACTTTGTGGCCGCTGCCGAGAAGCTCGGCATGAAATATGGCTTCTATATTTCGCCCTGGGATCGTAACAGCGCTTACTGGGGCGACGGCACTACACGGTATGTCGACGAAGTGTTCATACCTCAATGCCGCGAAATAGCACAATATGGCAATGAACATTTCGAAATGTGGTTTGACGGAGCCACAGGAGGAGGTGGCTACTACGGCGGCCTCGGAGGGAACCGCGCCATTGACGCATCCATCTACTATAACTGGCCCAACCTCAGCCAAGTAATCCACTCCATAGCCCCCAACTGCGTGATGTGGGGAGCCGCCGGCGAGGCCCGCTGGATTGGCAACGAGGCCGGCTGGGCCGGCGAGACGTGCTGGAGCGGAGGCAGCGGCACGTCGGGCGACGAGAACGCCTGGCACTGGACCCCTGGCGAGAGCGATGCCAAGGCCACACGTGGAGGCTGGTTCTGGCACAGCGACGACGATGCGCGCACGCTTGACGAGCTCTGGAAATTTTATCTTGAGACCGTAGGGCGCAATGCCACCCTCATCCTCAATTTCCCACCCAACCAGACCGGTAAGCTACCCAAGCAGTATGTCGGCCGCCTCGCCGAATTCGGCCAACGCCTCAATGAACGCCTCGGAACCGACCTTGCCCCGCTAGCTAAAGTGGAGGCCAGCGAGACACGCGCCAATGGTGCAAACCGCACATACACACCCTCAAACATGACCGACGGCGACAAAGACACCTACTGGGCCCCCGAAGACACAACCACCACCGCCACCATAACCCTCACCTGGGATGAGCCTCAAAACCTCCACTATATCGCCCTTCAGGAGTATATCCGCCTTGGGCAGAGAGTCAAAGACTTCAGCATCGAGACCTCGGCCAACGGCGTTGACTGGGAGAAGCGGGGGACCGGGAACATGACCACCGTGGGGTATAAGCGCATCATCCCCCTGAACGGAAAGACCGACGACTATGGCGACGGCTATGAGTGTAAAGCTGTACGCATCAGCGTCAACGACGCCAAGGGATGCCCCCTCTTCCACACTATTTCGGCCTTCTGATTCTCTGACATCACATCCTATCATGAACAGACTCACCATAACACTCCATATAACAGGCCTCGCAGCCCTTATCGCTGCCTCACTCCCCGCTTCAGCACAATCAGAGACCTCAATAGACTTTGCCTCAGGCACAGGATTTACCGCCGTGGGCGTCTATGACTCATGGCCTCAGTCGCCATTCCGCACAGGCGAACTCAGGGGCAACTGCATGATAACCGATGCCGACGGCATAGCCCCCACCGAAGGATACGAAACCCCGAGAAAAGTCCTCGGGGCACAACGCTCCCGCTTCGGCTCCAACACCTTCGGAGCCGTCATTGACCTCGCGGAACCATTTGAGCTCACACAACAACCTAAATATGTCCATGTGCTGCTCCACCGCCCCGTCACAGGGAGAGTGATGCTCATCGGAATAGGCGAAAGCCGCGACTTCCCCGAGAACGGCGATGACGTGGAGCAATTTTGGGAAATGAGCCGGAACACCGTCAAGCCCGACACATGGACCGATGCTGTCTTTGCAGTCAAAGGATCCGGGAACATATCCATAAAGCGCCTCGTGGTGGTCCCCGAATGCGAAAGCCCGCATACCCGCACCTCCGACTATGCCTTCTATATAGCTTCTATTGATGTCAATGAATCATCTGCCCCCACACTCAATGCCGAGCTTTATCGCATAAACGCTTGCAGCCGGGGAGACAACATACCCATAACACGCAACGACCGTCACACCGCCGCCATAAGCCTGACATCATCAACAGGCAACCGCAGCATGGCAGTCAACCAGTCCCAGACCCACAACCTGTATTATCCCCTTCTTGACAACTTCTTTGACGCCACATCCGGAGAGGATGTCACTCCCGCCATCGACTACACCGGCAACTGGATGCATAAATATGTCTACGTAGATTGGGACATGGACGGCCAGTTTGACCCCTCGACAGAACTTGTTTCATTCAACCACCTGTCAGGGAAAGACAGCAAAGGGGACACAACGCCCAACAACGGGTCTTCTCCCCTACCCTCCTTCACGGTTCCTACACAGACCTCTCCCGGAGTATACCGCATAAGATATAAGGTTGACTGGGACTGTAATGATCCCGCCGGCAACGACACCGAGGGCAACTTTATAGCCGACAATGGAGGTGTCATAGCCGATGCCCTCCTGCTTATCCACGATCCCGAAATCACCGTCACTGACAATCAACTCAACGGCGAAGTACTCGCCGTCGACGGGTCCAAGCTCGACCGATACAAGGCACCCTACGGCAAAGACTTCACCATAAAGATGAACCCCGAGAAAGGATTCACCCACAATGGCGTGATAGTCAAGCATGGATGCCTTGACCGCGACTCCATAGTGATGGAAAATCCGCAGGTACTCACCACCACCCTCTCCTTCAACGAAAAACAATATACAATCGCCGGCGACCTGATGCGAGGCGACGTGATCCTTATGGGTCGAATGCTCCAGGAGACATCAGAACCGTCACAGAGCCCTGAAGTCACAGACGGCTCATTTGGACAACCCACGGCATTCAGTCCAAACACAGTCACAGACGGCACATTCCATCCATCGACAAAATGGCATGGGAAAAACAACGGACAATCAGGAGCACACCTCTACAACCAAGGGAATGCCTCATGGATCTCGCTGCCCTCCGAAGGCAGCGAGATCTTACCCTCCGATGCCACTCTTTGGTGTGTAACGGGAAATGACACTGACGGCTATATCATATACAACAAAGAAGCCAGTCCAACAATGATGCTCGCCTCCCCGAAAGAGATGCTCGGCACCACCGAAAAAGAATCTTACGCCAGACTCAAAGAGCCCGGCGATCCCTCATACATCTACCTGTGGTACATTACCCCCCTCAGAATTATGGACCACCCCTCCTTATTATATCGCACAAAAGAATGAGAGCGCTAACAAGCTTAATTGCCGCGTCGACCGCCTCACCTTCTGGACTGGTGGAGCCGGCAAAGGCTCATCGTTCCACTTTCTCCCGTTTACACCGGCAGGCATAGTGCCAATCCTCACGAAAGGAACAGAGAGTCAATCTACGGTTATCTATGACATCCAGGGACATCCTATCCACACCATAACTGGCCCCGGCATCCACTTCATCAACGGACGGAATACCCTCTTTCGATAGCAGATTTTAGGCTCTTATAGAAATAGTTGAACCTGCAGTTGAACCTGCAGCGGCGTTTCACCCGCAAAAAAACTGATAAAAAATTTGTGGAATGACAGAAAAGCACTACCTTTGCATCATAAAACGCCGACGCAAAGCCTCGAAGCTCCTTGAGCACACGTCTGCGACGGTCCTATAGCTCAGTTGGTTAGAGCACCTGACTCATAATCAGGGAGTCCTAGGTTCAAGCCCTAGTGGGACCACGAGGTAGAATTACCAAATTGAGAAAATCGCTGAAATTCAGACAT
>JAMPIE010000021.1 GCA_023663135.1 Alloprevotella sp. | reverse complement strand
GAATCTTATCATGTTTGACTCTGTTATGAGTCAACTTTTTCCAGGGGAAGACAGGCAGCAGAGGGCCATGACGGTGAAGGGGGTCGACACTTCGAGGATGATGCCGTTGATGAGGGAGGCGGCCACTGCCGGGGCTCCGAAGACGGAGACGAGCGTAGGGAGGGTGACGTCGATGGAGGTGACTCCGGTCATGGCGGTGGCTCCGTAGAGCCCCAAGCGCGAGCCCACCAACGGAAGGATGAGCAGCGAGAAGATCTCCCTCACTATATTGGACATCAAGGCTATGGCTGCCACGGTCATGGCCGCCGGACCGCCTATGGCCTCGGCGCGGAGGTCGGAAATGATCATCGACGAGAGGGAGTAATAGCCCATGCCCGACACGGCGAGGGCGCTGTCGGCCGGCCCCGTCGGGAAGAGCAACCCCAT
Source organism: Alloprevotella sp. (assembly GCA_023663135.1). Lineage (GTDB taxonomy): Bacteria > Bacteroidota > Bacteroidia > Bacteroidales > Muribaculaceae > Paramuribaculum. The sequence goes on along the minus strand of JAMPIE010000021.1, from coordinate 36,624 downwards.
GAGAGCACCGGCGGCAAGGGTAGCGGCGAGGGCCACGATGGGGGTGACGAGCGCAGCGCGAAAGGAGGCGCCGGGATGCCGAAATATGGAGGTGAGCTCAGGATTAGAGCCGGTGGAGAGCCCCACGAGGGCTATTAGTATCTGGAGCAGCAGTCCGGCCCACTCCTGGGCACTCTCCTGCCCGATGGGGAGAAGCCCCAAACGGCCGGCTACCATCCCTCCGGCAAAGAAGGCGAGGGTGATAGCCGAGTTGAGCAGCGGAGAGCCTGAGCCCTCGCCGCGCTTGCCGGGGTCGGTCAAGGTGTTGTCGTCGCCGGTCGAGATATGGCGAGCCACGACAGACATGGCCAATCCGGAGGAAAGGGCACAACCCACGCCCAGAATGAGAGCCTGCAGGCCGAGCGAGGGGAGCGAGTCCATTATCGTCGGGTCAGTCCCAAGTCTGAAGCCAAAGGCGGCGAGCATCACCCACACCACATAGCCCAACATCGCCTCGGCCAAGCGGAGGCGGTGGCCTGTGACTCGGAGCCATATGCGGCCCAAAGCCATGCTTCCGGCGAGTATGATGATGATATTAAACATTGGCACACACCTCCATTATTTCGGCTGTATCGAGATACCAGATGAAGCCTCGGAGCGCGGCCGGGTCGTAGCCCAGGGAGGCAAGCTGGCGCATATAGCCTTTCACTTGGCGAGCGTGGCGCGGGAAGTCTGACTTGCCGGTCTTGTAGTCGATTACGTCGATATGGCCGTCGGCGGTCCACACCACGCGGTCGGGCCGACGGTGCTCCTCGCCTCGCTCCCCTATGGCTATTGCGCGCTCCACCATGAGGCGTTTATAGCCTTCAAACCAGGGCTCTACCCCGGGGGTATCCAACAGCGATGCAAGCATTTCCTCTAAGGCCGGCACTTCGGCGTGGGGCACCACCCCGCGGGCGGCCATAGTGCGAAGGGCGCGAGGCATGTCGGAGCGGTGGCGTATGCGCGACATCACGTCGTGGAGCATGATACCGCGACCCGGGGCTGTGAGGGGGTCGACACGTAGGGTATCGAGGCGTGTCCGGCTCCATATCGAGGGGGTATCGGAGGGGATAAGCGGCGGGATGGCCACCGGCTCGCCCGATGGCTCGAGGGCAGTTCGCGGACCCCCTTTCGTCTGCCGAGCTTTGGTGGGCTCTCCCTCGATGTAACATCCCTCGGAGGTGGCTCCCATGGATGTGAGCACAGTGCCTATCTTCTTACCTAAATATTTGGCTGTACCCTCGACATACGACACTATCAGTTCATCTATGGCGCGAGTGAAGGCCACATAGAGGGTGTTGAGCTCGTCGAGGTCGCTCTCGGCCACACGCCGTTCATATTGTGGGCCGAAGGCGCTGGGGGTCAGCGTACTCGACGGGACGAGGGGGAGGATGGGTGGAGTGATTCCCCGCTCTACGCCAGGCATCACTCCCTCGGGAGGGACGTCAAACCACTCTGGGTCGATAAACTTGTGGAGCTCCCAGTTGGCCGCCGGGATGTGGATACACTTAAACTCCAGGCCCTTTGACTTGTGGATGGTCATCACACGGAGGCTATTGTCATCTTGGCGCGACGACACCGGGGTATAAGCTCCCTTACGGTCCCACCAGTCGAGGAATCCACGGAGGTCAGAGCCGTGACGGGCCGAATATTCGCTCACCACATCTTGAAGGGCGGCGATGAAGGCATGGTCGGCCTCCATCACGTCTGCCTTGACAATGCCGGCAATGATGCGATCGACGAGCGAGGGGAGGCTGGGACACACCATGGCGGTGTCGACAAGCGGGGCATGAGCCGGGTCGTCGGCCTCGGCCGAGCAGGCCAGTGCGACAGCTTTGCCCAAGGCCTCGGAGCGATCCATGTCGCGCGAGAAAAACTCAAAGTCGTTGACCAGTCGGGCCAAGACATCTTCGCCGAGAGTATGCGAATGAGCTCGTTTTTCCTCAATCTCTACGGCCTCCTCCTCGCCCGGGCGGAGCAGCAGGAGGGAGCGAAGATTGCTTATCACCAGCTTCACCGAGTTGGACGACCCTACTGTGATGGAGTCGTCGGAGATGATGCGGAAGCGGGGGAAGGCAGGGTCGGTTACCTGCCGTATCAGTAGGTATTGTATAAACTCTTGGGCCTCTTTCTTGCGGCGGAAAAGCACGGCAATATCTATCGGCATATACCCCCCCTCGGTGATCTGTCGGGCAATGGCATCGGCCGAGCGTTCATATCCGGCCTCATTTGTCGCCACTCGGGCAATGTCGATATATCCGGTATGTGACTTATGAGCCGGGGAGATCTCCTGGACCACGTTGTGGTAAATCTCGCCGAAGCCACATGAGAGGCCGTCGAGGGAGGTGTCGTATGAGCAAGCGGCGGCCTGGAAGAAGCGGTTGTTGAAGTCTACGACGGTGGCCGACGAGCGCCAGTTGGTGTTTTTACCCTTGCCGTCGATGGCGGCGCGACCGGGGAAGTCGCGAGCTATGCCGCTCTGGAGTAGGGTGGGGTCGGAGGAGCGGAAGCGGTAGATACACTGTTTCTCGTCGCCGATGATGAGCGAGTCGCGGTCGGTGGCAAGCCCTTCGGCAAGGAGCGGCTTGAGGTTTTCCCACTGCATGCGAGAAGTGTCCTGAAACTCGTCGATGAGAAAATGTTCGAGCCTCACTCCCATACGCTCATACAGGAAGGGGGTCTCATCGGTGCCTATCACCTTGCGTAGCAGCATATTGGTGTCGGAGAGGAGGATTGTGTTGTTTTCGCGGCGCACCTCGCCCATATGGCTCACGACATCGGAGAGCAGCCCAAGAAAGTAGATATTATCCTGGATGGCTTTGGCTGTGGGCAAAATGGAGAAGTAGTCCACCACAGCCCGGGCAGCCTCACAAAGGGCTGAGGTTAAGGTGCTATCGGCAAGGAAGGCCTCCTTGGCCGCTATGTCGGCCTTCTTCTTTGTCGAATTAAATGCTTCGGCCGGATCCTCGGCCACCTTGGGGATATAGGTGCTTATTTTACCAAAATCAGCCTGCACTACCGAATATTTTTTGAAGGCATCCACTACCCTGCTTTTTGCAAATGGAATGTCGGCAATGAGGGTATAAGCCTTGGCGCATAGGCTCGTCATGCGCTCAGTGGCGGCCGCGAGGCTCTCCTCAACGCGTGTGGCAAAGATCGATATGTTGTCGGGATTGGAAAGGTAGGCGGTCATCTCGGCCTCGTGGGAGGCAAATTTCTCGTCGAGCGACTTACGGATAAATCCCCTCAGGGTGTCAAAGGCCTTTGAGCCGCGATTGAGTATGTCGATGCTCTTTCCCTGGCGCATCTGCTCGCGGAAATATCGCAGGAGCCATGCCTTGGTTCGTCGCGCACTCTCGCGCTCCTCCGGCGAGGGGTAGGAGATGGAGCGGAAGAGGCGGGCCAGGGCGAGGGCTATGAGGGCATCGTCGTCGAGGTCCACCTCGTAGTTGCCCGTCTGGTCGGCTTCGCGTGCAAAGGTGCGGAGCACCTGCTGGAAAAAGGAGTCGATGGTCGACACCTGAAAGCGCCCATAGTCAAAGAGTATCTCAGAGAGGGCGCGGCGAGCCTCGTCGGCCACCTGCGAGGGGGTGGCGTGGAGCTCGGCGCAGAGGTCGTCGATATAAGGTGAGGGGGCGGTCCATCCGGGCTCAGCGCCGGCCAAGACGGCCAGCTCATGAATGATGCGATGTTTCATCTCCTCGGTAGCCTTATTGGTGAAAGTGATGGCCAGGAGGGAGCGGTGGCGATTGGCTTTATGGGGATTGAGGCGATAGTCGCCCGAAACCTGCAGCTGTCGGCCAAGGAGCATCTTGATGTAGCGGTAGGCCAGGGTGTAGGTCTTGCCCGAGCCGGCCGATGCCTTATATATCGAGATCATGCGATATGAATGTTATCCCTTCACTTTGTGTCCCATGGAGCGCAACAGGTCGCGCGCCTCGTCGCGGCGATCGCCTTGGATGAGTATCTCGCCTCCGCGGGCCGAGCCTCCGCAGCCAAGTCGCTGCTTGAGCTGCGAGGCGATGGTCTTGAGCTGCTCGTCTGAGCAGGTAAATCCGGCAATGATGGTGGCCTGCTTCCCTCCCCTCCCCTTCCGTTCATAGAAGATGGTGAGGGTGTCGGTCGGGGTTGGGGCTGTCTCCTCATCGGGAGGGGTTTCTACAGCCGTCGGCTCGGGGCCAGCTAAGGCGGCGAGGGCGTCGCGCCAGTCGGTCTTATTCGAGGCCATCGGCAATAGTGTCAAATGGCTCGCCATCGGGCGGGATTACGCCGGCCGAGTCGGTAGCGGCCACGATATGATATAGCTGTGAGGCCAAAGCTTCATTCTCGGAGTTGAGGCTGGAATAGTAGGCCTGGGCCGAGTCGGGGTTGGCAGCCATGGCGCGACGGAAGAGGTCGGCGGCGGTGGCCATCAGGGCTGAGTTGTCCTCCTCTTGGTCGGCCATATGCATATACGCAATGGAGAGGCGTGCAAGCTCTGTGGCCGAGAGAGTCTCGAGCTGGTCGGGGCCGAGGAGCTTGTCGGCCACGCTATGGGCTGCCCTCATGTCGCCCTGAGCGAGGCAGGCCTCCACGTCGCGCAGACGCGAGGCGGTGTTGCCTCCGTCGCAGGCAGTGAGGCAGAGCCCCAAGAGGGCCATTATGTAGATGAGATGTCTCATATGTGTGGTTGGTGATGTCTTTTTCTGTAAGTTTCGTTATCAGGCGTTTTTGCGCTGCTCGGTGGTGGGTCAGTCCACTATCATCTTGAAGTCGTTGATAAAGGAGGCCAGGCGCGGATTTTCCTCCTTCATGCGGGCAATGAGCTCGCGGTCGTTCCATGTTTGGAAGGCACTCTCCCCTCTGTTTATCTCCACGCTGAGAGTAACAAAGTCGTTGGCGAGACGCTCATGGAGCCATGCCATCAGCTCGCCCATCACGCCGGTGAGGTAAGAGGTCTGCACCTCATTTTCCACCGTGACGGTCAGTGCCTCGGGCCGGGCTGCGTCGGCCGCGACGGGCAGTGATGCTCTCATGGTGTTGACCAAGATATGCTCGGCGGGGCGGGAGGCGGCAAATGCCTCCCATGCGGATAGGAGCTGCTCGTGGGTGAAGGGGTTGCGACGGCCTTGGCTCCCGGCGGCAGCGGCTTCGGCGTCAGCGGTCGCGGCGCCCTTAGGCTCAGGCTCGGCATGGCGTATGGAGAAGCGTGGGCCGGCACCTTTGGGGGCTGCGGGCTTGGGCGTCGGCGAGGGGGTCGGAGAGGCTGTCCTGGGAGCCGGAGCGGCTTTTGGTGCCGGAGCGGCCTGAGGTTGAGGCTGTGGCTGTGGCTGTGACTGAGCCGTTTCCGGCGCTATCGGCTTGAGTTCGGGCGAGGTAAGGAGCCCCTCTCCCTGGCCCGTGTCAGCGGGGGAGGGGCTTAATAGTTGGCATATCTTGGCGAGCGTCAACTCTATGAGGAAGTTTTTTGACGAGGCCTCGCGATAGCTGAGGTCGGCATCGTTGCAGAGGCTCATGGCGGCGCATAGGAAGCCGGGGGTGCAGCGCGAAGCCATAGCGGCGCGGTCGCGCCGCTCTTCGTCGTCGCCGTCGATGAGCCCTATGGTCTTGGGGTTCTGAGCCACCATAAGGTCGCGCAGATAGGCTCCAAGGCCATTGATAAAAAACTGTGGGTCAAAGCCATGGTCGGTCACCTCTTTGAATATCATCCATGAGTCGAGCACACGTCCGTCAAGGAAGCAGTCCATCAAGCGGCTGTAATAGCTCGAGTCGAGCACGTTGAGGTTTTCGATGGCACTCTGATAGGTGATGTTGCCGCGCGAGGAGGCTGCCACCTGGTCAAAGATCGAGAGGGCGTCGCGCATGGCACCGTCGGCCTTGCGGGCAATGACGTTGAGGGCTTGTGGCTCTACGCTAATCCCCTCCTTCTGCGCCACTGAAGCCAGGTGTGAGGCTATGTCGGCCACGGTGATGCGGCGGAAGTCATAGATCTGGCAGCGGGAGAGGATGGTGGGGATTATCTTATGCTTCTCGGTGGTGGCCAGGATGAAGATGGCATAGTGTGGGGGCTCCTCAAGGGTCTTTAGGAAAGCGTTGAAAGCGGCCGATGAGAGCATATGGACCTCATCGACGATAAACACGCGATAACGCCCCGACGAGGGGGGCATCATCACCTGCTCGGTGAGCGAGCGCATGTCGTCTACGCCGTTGTTGGAGGCGGCATCGAGCTCTATGATGTTCATCGACGTGCCGCGGTTAAACTGCCGACACGATTCACATTCGTTACACGCCTCCCCGTCGGGGGTGCGGTTCTCGCAGTTGATGGTCTTGGCAAAGATGCGGGCGCAAGATGTCTTGCCCACTCCGCGCGGCCCGCAGAAGAGATAGCTGTGGGCCAGGCGGCCCGTAGCCACCGAGTTTTTAAGCGTGGCGGTAAGCGCTTCCTGCCCGACGACAGTTGAGAATGTCGCGGGGCGGTATTTACGCGCCGACACTATATAATTACTGTTGTCTTCCAATGATATTGCTTAGGTTGGGGGAGATTTTATGTCACAAAGTTAACACTATTTCTCGACATCGGCAAAATTTCATGGCCTGTCGACCAATCGATAGAGCCCCACGGGGCGCCGAGTGTCGCAGCTGCGTTTCTTGAGCCACACCTCCTCGAGGCTTGCTCCGGGATGATCCACAGCCCATTTCGCGGCATCGTCGGGCGAGGCAAGCAGCCACCCCGAGACCTTCGCGGGAGCAGTGCTGAGGGGGCGGATACGGTCGCCCAGATAGAAGTTGGCGGTATAATAGTGCAAGAGCGGGTCATGAGAGATGGTCTCCCACAGTGGCTCTTCCCCGCCGGCATGTGCCTCGACAGCCTCGGCCACGTCGCGGTCGGTGCGGGCGCGCATGATGGGGGCCACTATGGCCGCCCCAACTACGGTATATATGCCAACAGTGAGCCCCACGGTATACGCTATGACCGACACTCCGGCCGGCCGCGGCATCCGGAGCGCCAGGACGCGGATAAGGGTGGTGTAAGCTCCCGCCCATCGCGGGGCCTGCTCAACCATCCGCGTCCATAGAGCCATCACCCCTATGGCCATGAAGGGATACATAGGCAGGAGGTAGACGCTCCGCTTGGATGCCGGGATGGAGTAAAACACAAGGGTCACTATGCTGACTATCAGAGCCAACCGAGGCGCGCCTTGACCCACTCGTAGCCGGCTGCGCCACCCACACGCAAAGGGATAGGCAAGGGCTATGAGTGTATAGGGTAGTGTACCGGCAAGGAGCGTCACGAGGTTATACCACCAGGGGTTGACATGGCTCTCATAGCTCATGGTGCCCGTGATGCGTCCAAAGTTTTCCTCCACCACGAGATTGAGGAATTCATCTCCCCCCCGCTGATATGCGAAGTAATACCATAATGCGGGCAATATGAGGCTCAGCAACGCTGCCGCTGCCATGAGCATCGTGATTTTCATCAACCGCCCGAAGTTAGTGCCCAAGCTGACAAACCAAATCCACACGCCTAAGGAGGGGATTATCACCCCCACGGGGCCTTTGGTAAGCGTGGCAACCGACATGAGCGCCACTGCTCCGAAGAAGTTGGTCGACCCGCCGCTCACTATCACACGATAGAGGAGCACGATGGCACCCACCATGGCGGCAGTCAACACCATGTCGACGCGACAAATCCCCGCCGACCGCCACACCTCGACCATCGTCACGGCCACGAGACCCGTGCAAAGGGCGCGTCCGGAGGTCCACCCTATGTCGCGACGCGTAAATGAGACGGTTATCCCCGCTAAGGCCATGGCGGCTATGATGGAGGGGATGCGCGCAGTGAACTCTGTGACATGGCCCGGCGGCCACGAAATCAGGGCTATCATCCAGGCTAAGAAGGGAGGCTTATACGGCATCTCGCCCCCAAAGCTCACGGGGAGCACCCAGTCGCCCTGCATCAGCATCGACAAGGCCACTATGGCCTCTCTCGGCTCCCCCTTGGTGTTGAAGGGGGTGAGCGCGGCGGCAGGGAGCAGCATCATGGCTGTGAGCCCCATGGCCCAAAGCACCGGATGGCATCGCATCGATACCATCACTTTCGTCAGCAGTTTTCTCATCAGTGAGCTATTTTTGGCCAAAGTTACAACATTTTTCGTTATCTTTGCATCTTCAATGGACACTGCCTCGACCCTACTGCTCATCAACCCTCATGCCGGCACCATCTCCAAGGAGGGGATGGAAGCCATGGTGGCCGCGCGCCTCGGCTTCATGCCGCGCGTGGCTTTCACCACCGGTCGCGGCTCCGCGGCCGCCCTCACCCGTCAGGCCATAGCCGACGGGGTCTCGGCCGTCATTGCCGCCGGAGGCGATGGCACTGTCAACGAGACCGCCTCCGCCCTGCTCGGATCCGGAGTGGCCCTCGGCATCATCCCCTGCGGCTCGGGCAACGGCCTGGCACGCCATCTCGACATCCCAATGATTGCCGAGGAGGCCGTGGACATCATCGCCGTCGGCCACATCGACCGCTGTGACTCCGGCGTGGCCGACGACCGCCCTTTCTTCTGCACTTTCGGTGTGGGCTTTGACGCGGCTGTCTCTGCCAAGTTTGACAAGAAGCAGCGCCGCGGACGCCTCACCTACATGAGGCAGACTTTCCTCGAATACCTCCGCTACCACCCCGAGCGATACACCATCCGCGCTGCCGGCAAGATAGTGAGCGACAAGGCCTTCCTCGTGGCCGTCTGCAATGCCTCCCAGTATGGCAACAATGCCTACATTGCCCCCCATGCCTCCATGGTCGACGGCCTCCTCGACGTCACCATCGTCCACAGCGGCTCCCCCCTGTCTACCGCCCTGGTGGGCATGGATCTCCTCACCGGCATGATTGAGCACAATATGCTCATCGAGACATTCACCGCCTCTGAGCTCTCCATTGAGCGCAGCAGTCCCGGCCCGGCTCACCTTGACGGCGAGCCCCGCGAGCTCGGCTCACACATCGACATCCGATGCAATCCCGGCTCTCTCGCTATCTTCACGCCGGAGCGTCAAGCTCCGACATTCCGTCCGATTATCACCCCCATGCGCGCCCTGATGCGCGACATTCAATATGCCATAAGGCAGATTTTCTAACTCAATCCATTATCCCCCAATCATATGTCACTCCAATGCGGCATCGTAGGCCTTCCCAATGTAGGCAAATCCACCCTCTTCAACTGCCTCAGTAACGCCAAGGCCCAGTCGGCCAACTTCCCTTTCTGCACCATTGAGCCCAATGTGGGCGTCATCACTGTCCCCGACGACCGTCTCACCAAGCTCGTCGAGATGTGCAATCCTCGCTCCGTGGTCCCCGCCACAGTTGAGATTGTCGACATTGCCGGCCTCGTCAAGGGTGCCTCTAAGGGCGAGGGACTCGGTAATAAGTTCTTGGCCAACATTCGCGAGACCGATGCCATCATTCATGTGCTCCGTTGCTTCGACGACGACAATATCACCCACGTCGACGGATCCATCGACCCCGTGCGCGACAAGGAAATCATCGATGCCGAGCTCCTGCTCAAAGACCTCGAGACCATCGAGAGCCGCATAGCCAAGACTCAGAAGCAGGCCACTACCGGCGGCGACAAGACTGCCAAGATGCAATATGAGGTGCTCGCCCGCATCAAGGAGGCTCTCGACAAGGGGCTACCCGCACGCTCTGTCACCCACGACACCCCCGACGAACAGCGCTTTGCCCGCGACCTCTTCCTCCTCACCTCCAAGCCGGTCCTCTATGTCTGCAATGTCGACGATGCCTCCGCTGCCTCCGGAAACAAATACACCGAGGCCGTCGCCAAGGCCATCGAGGGCGAGGGCGCCCAAATGCTCATCGTGGCCGCCGCCACCGAGGCCGACATTGCCGAGCTCGACACCTGGGAGGAGCGACAAGAGTTTCTCGCCGAGATTGGCCTCGAGGAGAGCGGTGTCTCTCGCCTCATCCGCTCGGCCTATGCCCTCCTCGACCTCCAGACCTTCTTCACCGCAGGCGAAGACGAGGTCCGAGCCTGGACTTTCTTGCGCGGCTCCAAGGCCCCGAAATGTGCCGGCATCATCCACACCGACTTTGAGAAGGGCTTCATCCGCGCCGAGGTGATCAAGTACGACGACTATGTATCCCTCGGCTCTGAAGCCGCCGTCCGCGCCGCCGGAAAAATGGGTGTCGAAGGGAAAGAATATGTGGTGAAAGATGGCGACATCCTCCACTTCCTCTTCAATGTATAAGCTTGAAATCAATATGTCTTTTTGACCCCTAAATCTTACCAATCAATCACCAATGAAAAAGCTATTACACTTTTTGGTGTGCCTCACGGCTCTGCTGGGTCTCTCCCCCTGCCTGATGGCCGCCCCGCCTACGGTCAACATCACGCCCGCCCCGGCCAAGATGACCATTGGCGATGGTTCTTACGTCATCCCGGCCGGTTTCTCCGTGGCTCTCGCCCAGGGTCTCCCCGCCGATATGGCCACTGAAGTCGATAAGTTTGTCGAGACTTACGCCGCCGCTACCGGCAATCAGGGCAAGGTCTCAACAGGCTCCTCCGGTGCTTTCACCGTGGCTCTCGACTCTAAGGTGGCCCCCGAAGGGTATACTCTAAAGGTCTCTCCCCGGGGTGTGGCCATCACCGCCTCCACCCCCGCCGGTCTCTTCTATGCCTTCCAGAGCGTCAAGAAGATGCTTCCGGCCAATGTCATGGCCGGCCTCCCTTCGGCTGCCTCAGCTGTCTATGAGCTCCCCATTGTCGACATTGCCGACGAGCCCCGCTTTGGCTATCGTGGTTATATGCTCGATGTCTCCCGTCACTTCTTTGACTCTAAGGAGATCAAGCGCCTTCTCGACATCATGAGCTTCTACAAGCTCAATACCTTCCACTTCCACCTCACCGACGACCAGGGCTGGCGTTTCCCCGTCGAGAAATACCCCCTGCTCACCACCGTCGGCGCCACTGCCCCAAACGCTCAGTTTGTCGACATGGCCACAGCTACCGAGGTGTGGCTCAACCGCCCATATGGCCCCTATGCCTACACTAAAGATGAGCTGCGCGACCTCGTGGCCTACGCTGCCGAGCGCCACATCGAGATCATCCCCGAGATTGAGATGCCCGGCCATTTCTCTGCCGCCATCACTGCCTACCCCCACCTCTCTTGCAATCCCGATGGCAGTCACAAGGTGTGGACATCGGGCGGCATCTCCGGCGATGTGCTCAATATCGGCAATCCCGCCGCTTACGAGTTTGCCAAGGATGTCCTCTCTGAGCTCATGGAGGTGTTCCCCTCCAAGCGCATCCATATCGGCGGCGACGAGTGTCCCGATGGAAACTGGAAGACCAATGCCTACTGCAAAAACCTCCTCAAGCAGCTCGGGCTCCCCGAAGATAACTTCCGCGCCCTCCAAAGCTATTTCACCGAACAGATGGCTGCCTTTGCCGCCGAGCATGGCCGCGAGCTCATCGTCTGGAACGAAAGCATCACCGCCGGCGGTTCTGACATCGACGCCATCAAGCGCGCCAACCCCATCGTGATGTGCTGGGTGGGCGCTTGGGAGGCTGCCACTCAGGCCCAAAACGCCGGCCTGCGCCACATCTACACCCCACAGGTGCCTTTCTACATCAACCGCCGTCTACCCGGCAGCAACATCCCCGCCAACGGTGGCGGCGACTCATCTACCCCCGACATCTACAACCACGACACCCCCGACGGAAACAACCTCTGCCTCGGCGTCCAGGGCACTTTCTGGACTGAGCGCGTGGCCACTCCCGAGTATCTTGAATATCTCCTCCTGCCTCGCCTGATGGCCATCGCCGAGAACGGCTGGACGCCCAAGGCCCGCCGCGACTATGCCGACTTCTCTTCGCGCATGACCCTCGACGCCGCCCTTCTCTCTTTGCTGAACTACAATTTCTATACCGGCCCCACAGGCATCCAGCTCCCCAATGAGGATGAACCCTCCGACCCCTCTACCGGCGGCGACGACCTCGAAGGGAAATGGTTCCAACTCATCGCCCAGGGTTCGGGCGACCGCAATGGCCGCGCCATCGAGCTGCTCGCCGACGGCTCCTCGCTCATCGGCACCAACAACGCCCAGGCAGGCCGTCTCTGGCTCAACACTCCCGCCGACGTTGACGCCCAGCTCTGGCAGTTTGAAAAGGGCGCAAACGGCCTATACGCTCTCGTCAACAAGACCAACCCCAACGGCTCTGTCAACCCCACCCCCACCGGCACTGACAACAAAGGTCGATGGGACTACGACCCTGCCGCCAAGCACTATAATTTCTCCCTCCCCGAGCAATATCGTTCCAACGCCGCCGACGGCTCTCTCCAAGTAGCCATCACCTCCGACAAGATCTCCGGCGCTTACATGAACGCCTCGCAGGCCGGTCAAGGATTTGCCGTCAACTGCTGGAACGACCCCGCCGACCTCAACGGCGGCATCTGGAAGCTCGCTCAGAAGGGCGGCTCGGCCTCTCCCTCCACCCCCGCCGGAAATGAACCCGCAGCCGGTGTCTTCTACCAGCTCATCGCCCAAGGCTCGGGCGACCGCAATGGCAAGGCCATTGAGCTCCTCGCCGACGGCTCCTCGCTCATCGGCACCAACAACGCTCAGGCAGGCCGTCTCTGGCTCAACACTCCCGCCGACGTTGACGCCCAGCTCTGGCAGTTTGAAAAGGGCGCAAACGGCCTATACGCTCTCGTCAACAAGACCAACCCCAACGGCTCTGTCAACCCCACCCCCACCGGCACTGACAACAAAGGTCGATGGGACTACGACCCTGCCGCCAAGCACTATAATTTCTCCCTCCCCGAGCAATATCGTTCCAACGCCGCCGACGGCTCTCTCCAAGTAGCCATCACCTCCGACAAGATCTCCGGCGCTTACATGAACGCCTCGCAGGCCGGTCAAGGATTTGCCGTCAACTGCTGGAACGACCCGGCCGACCTCAACGGCGGCATCTGGAAGCTCGCTCAAAAGGGCGGCTCGACTACCCCCTCTCAGCCCGCCGACCCCGGCGTGACTGCCACCCCCTTTGCCAAATTCGTCGAGGGTAAGACCTACACCTTCACCAACGCCGTGATCGAGGGCGCTATGATTGCCGACCTCGGCGGCGACCGCCTCGCCTTCTCATCCGACCCCTCTGCCGCAACCATCTGGCGTGCCACCGATGTCACCGACAATGCCGACGGCACTCAGTCTATCGCGCTTATCAACACCGCTACCGGCCGCGCCATCTCCTTCCTCGCTCCCTTTGAGAGTGGATATGGCCAGGGCGTGACCCTCGGCGCCGAGAAGGTGTCTGTCACTGTCGATGGCGTGGAGCCCGACAAGACCATCTCCCTCTCCATCGGCCCCGCCTCTTTCTGGCCCTTGACCGCCACCTCCTCCAAGTATCCCTCTACCATCACCGCCGGCAATAGCGACAATGCTGCCCTCCCCGGAGCTCGCGCCCTCGGCGCTGAGTGGATTGCCTCTGAAGTGACCCCAGTGACGCTCAATTGTCAGGCTGCCGGCCAGACCATCGCCACCCTCACCATCGGCATACCCGTCGGCGAGACCATCTCCGCTGCCAATGCCCCGGCTATCCCCGGCTACTCCTTCGTCTCCGCCGGCACAGTGGCTTCCGGGAAAGCAACCGTCACCTATCGCCGCACGTCATATACCGTGACCTACCTTGGCGAACTTGAGGATGGCACTCCCCTCGCCTCCATCACCGTCGAGGCGCCGGCCGATGAGCCTTACACTGTGGCTTATCCCGCTCGCCCCGCAATGACCCTCGTCAAGGGCTCGCAGACCGAGGGCTCTAAGCTCTCCCTCTCTGCCGATCTCGCCATCTCTGCCACCTACTCCACCGAGGCCCATCTCGGTGTTATGGAGCTTGGCCAAGCTGTTACCGAGATCAAGCCCGGACACTCTTATCTGATCCATGACGACCACGCCGACCGCAACGCATATCGCGTCGCCTCCGGCTCTATCGTCGGCGGCAAACGTGCTCTCCCCCTCGGCCCGGAAGCCATATGGCAATTTAAGCCCGTAGAGGGGGGCTACGCCCTCTTTAACGAGTCTGCCGGCAAATATATCGGTCAACTCGTCAGAGGCGCTTCCTGCCCCCTTTCTGACGCTCCTGTGGCCAATTCATTCTCCTTCGCCTCTGATCATTGGAACATCAAGCAAGGCTCTCTTGCCTGGGACGGCGGCCCTGACTTCACCCTTCACGGCTGGTCAGGCGATGGCCATCCCTACTCTATCTATGAATTTGTGGCCGCTCCTTACTTCCTCGTGGCCACTGAGGCCTTTGATGAGCAGGGCAACTCTCTCGGCTCCACCAAGGCTTATGGCGCCGCCGGCGAGAATTTCATCTTCGTGGCTCCCGCATATGAGGGCTTCTTCCTCAAGAGCATCGAGGGCCACCACGGCCTCGACTGCCTCCTCAAAGACCACGCCGTGAAGCTCGTCTACTCCACCGACCCCACCACCGGCATAGAGGCCGTGACCCCCGATGGCGCCGCTCGCCCCGCAGGCATCTACGACCTCCATGGCCGTCGTCTCCGCGCCATCTCTGCCCCGGGTCTTTACATCATCGACGGTGTCAAGACTCTCGTTAAGTAACCTGTCTAAACCCTTAATGAAAGCCCCCGGATTAGCGGACTAACCCGGGGGCTTATCAATAAACCCATCCCATGAAAAATACTTCTGCTTTGGCCTCGGCTCTCGCTCTCGCCGGCGCTTTCTCCCTCGCTGCCCGCGCTCAGCAGACTGATCCGCAGCGCCCCAACGTCATCGTCATCCTTGCCGACGACCTCGGTTATGGCGACATGGAGCCGTATGGTGCCACCCTCGCCCACACTCCCAATGTCAATCGCCTCGCCGAGGAGGGCACCAAGTTTACCAACGTCCACGCCGTGGCTTCCACATCCACCCCCTCCCGATACTCCCTCCTCACCGGCCAGTATGCCTGGCGACGCCCCGACACCGGCGTGGCCGCCGGTAATGCCGGCATGATTATCCGTCCCGAGCAATACACTATGGCCGATATGTTTCGCAATTCGGGCTACTCCACTGCGGCTTTCGGCAAGTGGCACCTCGGCCTCGGCGACAAGACCGGCGAGCAAGACTGGAACGCACCCCTGCCCGCATCACCGGCCGATATAGGCTTTGACCACCACTACATCATGGCCGCTACGGCCGACAGGGTCCCATGTGTTTTCATCGAGGATGGCATGGTGGCAAACTACGACCCCTCGGCACCCATCGAGGTGAGCTACAAGGCTAATTTCCCCGGCGAGCCGACCGGACGCAACAACCCCGAGCTGCTCACCAACCTCCGCCACTCCCACGGCCACGACATGAGTATCGTCAACGGTATCGGTCGCATCGGCTACATGAAGGGGGGCGGCAAGGCTCTCTGGAAAGATGAAAACATTGCCGACTCTATCACCCTCCACGCCGTCGACTGGATTCGCGCCCAAGCGGCCTCCGACAAGCCTTTCTTTGCCTATATCTGCACCAACGATGTCCATGTGCCCCGTTTCCCACACGACCGCTTCCGCGGCAAAAACCCTATGGGGCTGCGCGGCGACGCCATCGAACAGTTTGACTGGACCGTCGGGCAGATCCTCGACGCCATTGACGAAGCCGGAATAGCCGACAACACTCTCGTAATTCTCACCAGCGACAACGGCCCCGTCCTCGACGACGGTTATGCCGACCGCGCCGCCGAGCTCGTCGGGTCTCATCGCCCCACAGGCCCCTTCCGTGGCAACAAATATTCGGCCTTTGAGGGTGGCACCATGGTACCCGCCATTGTCCGCTGGCCCGGCAAAGTTCCCTCAGGCAAAGAGAGCGATGCCCTGATGAGCCACATCGACTGGATGGCCTCGCTCGGAAATCTCATCGGCGCCCGTCTCCCCAAGGGGGCCGCCCCCGACAGCCGTGTCTTTCGCGACGCCCTCCTCGGCCTTGACCCCAAAGGTGCCGACTGGATCGTGGAGCAAAGCGATGTCCTCTCCCTCCGCACTCCCCAATGGAAATACATCGAGGCCAGCGACTACGGCCCCAAGATCACATGGGGACCCGACGTTGAGACCGGATATGCCCCGCTCCCACAGCTCTATGACATGACCGGACGGCGCGACGAGACCGAAAACGTGGCCCTCGAAAACCCCGCCGTGGTCTTCGACCTCCAAAACATCCTCCGACGAGTCCGCTCCCGCCGCTAACCCCAGCCGGATGGTTTTCTTCGCCCCGGCAACAGCATCCGCGTACAACCGTCCGCGATAGCATGTAACCAATAAAAAAATAGCCGTCCAGAAGTTGGGCGGCTATTTTTGCGTGGGTTTCCATCGGTCAGGAAGCAGATCCCGGTACGTCACGCCCCGGTTCCACCAGATTGACAACCCTCCGACGATGCCTCGTACCTTGTCCATTCCACCGCGACCCTGCCCCACCGCGACCCATCCGACCCCCGCCGCGACAGATGGCCGGAGGCCATCCACTGCAACATAACCGGGGGTTGTGGGGAAGCCGCCACGGCGGTGCACCCCGCTACCCCCGGCCCGACGCATCCCGCTACCCCCACCAACCCCGGCGGGGTTGCACCCACCGCGACCCTGCCCCGCGCCCCTGGATCCCCCCGGATCGAGCCCTGACATAGGTCTACGACATACCCTCCGCCTAAAAATCCTCTATCTTTAGCCGCTATGATTCAGACGCTCAAGCCATATACACCCTGGTCCTTCTCTTTCCGTCGTTGGGTCCGTCGGCTCCGCCCCTCCCTCCCCCCGACTCTGCCCGCACCCCCTTCATCCACTCCACCGGCACCCTGCCCTGCCCGGATAATCCCCGGATAATTCCCTGGATACCACCGGATATAAAAATCCCGTCTCAAATTCCTGATTTCTCATTAGCTTTCAGCGCATAAGCGGGATGCCGCGCCGACAGCCCCTCAGCCCCTTTAGCCGCATGGCAAAAGAAATCCAAGCGCCGGCAAGAGACCCTTGACTTTTTTCTCATTTTTCAGCATCCTGTCCTCCCGTCCGACATATGCGCGCGAGGCCCCGGCAGATGTCTCTGCCGGGGCCCCGCTATATGGTGTCGAGGTAGCTCTTAGTAATCGTAAAAAAATAAGTTGGTATAGAATTTCGCAGGATTTTTGTGCAGATTTTTTAACGAAAGGGCAGGAGTGTAGCGAGCTACATGACTAAACCGAGTTGAAAAAGATGCCAAAAAAGAGAAGAAAGTCTACCAAGTTATTTTTTTGAAGATTACTTACTTGATAAGAATCTTAGTGGCCTTGTCGCCAATGCGGCGGATGTAGACACCGGCCTCGGTGGGCTGCTCTGTGCCTAAGTAACGGCCCTGGACGGTAAACCACTGCACGGTCTCATCGGCGCTCCCTTCCCCTACGATGACATCCTCGATGCCGGCGGGGTTATAGAAGCGCACTCCAATCTTGGTGTCCTCTGTGATGGTGAGGGTTCGGTCAACGGTAGCCTCGGTGTTGAGACGCTGCCATTCCTTGCCGTTCACAACAAAGCAGGCAAACTTGTAGCCCTTGTCGGGGATAGCCTTGAGCCCCACCTTGCCATTGTTGCGCACATAAGTGCCGGCGGTGGTAATCACGGGAGGCAGAGCATCGTCGGTGCCGAGAAGGGTGATGGTAAACTTACCGCCATAGACCTCCTCGTCGGCTTCCTGGACGGTCCAGCAGCGACCGAAGTTGGCAGTGACTATGGTGTTGTTGTCGCCGGCATATGAATATGTCGTTTCTTCCGACACCTTGCGTCCGCCTATCGACCAGTAGTCAAAGTAATACTTGCCGGCGGGTGTCGCGGTGGGAGTGGCCTTGACAGTCACCACATAGGGCCAGAATATGATGCCATCTTTCTCGATGGCAGGCTCACCGGCACGCGAGGCGGGGGTGGGCCTGTATGTAGGCCAGTTGGCAATGTCGTTCTTGTCCGGGAAGAGCATTTCCACGGAGCCCCATACGGTTGGGGTGGTCACTCCGGGCTCCTCTTTCCAGTTCTCGTTGTTGACATCCCATTTCACATAGTGTTGATTATACTCGATGAGCTTATACTCTACGAGGTAGCTCTGAGCCTTGTCGGTCACAGTCACTGAAATGCTTGGGCTGACAATGTCCTTGACAGTGGCATTTGCGCCTGTCCCGACGGTCTGAGTCATCTTGTCGCCGTTGAGATACCAAGCCTTGACCTCATAACCGGTGGCGCAGTTGGCATTAACAGTCGTCTTTGAGCCATTGGTGAAGCTGGCCTCCGATTTGCCGGTGGTCCCGACGGTGGGGGTGCCGGGTGTACCGGGCGTATAGCCGGTCGGAGCTACGCTTACGAGGAATTTTTGCTTCTCCCATGTCACGGCAATGGTCATGGGGCCGGTGACCTTCACGCCGGTGAGGGTGGCATTGACTGCGTTGAGCGATTCAAGCTCCTGAGCCTTGCCGTTGATGGTTATTGACTGTATCTGATAGCCGGTGTTGGCCTTGGCGATAATGCGGAGCTCATGGCCCACTTTCACCTCATCCTTGCTGGCGACAGGCTTGTTGACTGTCACATCAGTCACCTCAATAGTGCCGTGGCTATTGGAGCCGGTGGGGGCATTGATGGTGATGGCCACGGGGAGAAGCTCCAGTTGAAGGTTGATGGTATACTCGGCCACATTGCCTTCCACATCGTTATTGCCGGGAGCTTCTATGGGCCCTACGGCATAGACGGCGGTGGGCTTGCCCGCTGTGTTGAGTTCAAAGTTACCTGTCTGAGTCTCGCCGGAAGGTGGGGTGACTGTCATGCTTGTCACTTTGTAACCGGCAGTGGGATTGGCCTTGAACACGAGCTGAGCCTTGGTGTCAACGTTGGCTCCGTTGGCCACCTTGGCGTCGGTGTAGGTGGTCTTGCCGTTGACTGTCTTATAGGTGCGATAATAAGCTGTCACAATGCCGGAGGGCACCACATCCTCTGAGTTGATCTTGTATTTGAGGGTCAACTTGTGGTGGAGGAAGGTGGCATTGACGGCGTTGACTGAGGTGTAAGGCTTGGTGGTGGACAGTGCCTTGATGGGCTGAGTGCACTCAAACGAGGAGGGTCGCAGCTCCTTGTTGAAGTCGGCGGGAGTAGCCCCGTTGATGGTGAGTGTGTTGATGTAATACTCATCGGCAGCGGTGAGGGTATAGGTGGCCTCGGTGCCGTCGCGATAGGTCTCAGTGGGGTCGGCGAGTACATCGGCGCCGTCGATGGTCATAGTCAGCGAGCCGAAGCCGGCAAACTGAGTGGCGAGACCGGGGGTAGCATCGGGCTTCTTGCCGCCGAAGGTCCAGGTGACGGTGCCCTCGGGTATCACTTCAAAGGAAGCGCGGATATTGACGTTGCCGCTGATCTTGAACGTGAATGTACGGGTGGTCTTTGAGGTGGAGGAGCCTTCGGAGTAGGTCACATCCTTGGTTGGTGTGCCGGTGACGGTCTTGATGCGGTAGCCGTCGATGGGCTTTATCGAGACAGTCACCTCAGTGCCGGCATTGAGCTTCACGGCCTGGTCGGTAGCGATGCTTTCGCCGCCGGCGCTCACGATAATCTGGCCAAGACCCTCAGAGCCTTTGTCGACGCTATATTGGAATGTATATTGCGTGGGGGCTGTCTTCCATGTGGTGACAACATTAAGGCCTTGCACGGCAGTAAACTCAAACTTATAGTCAGTCACCTGAAGCTCATTGTCGACATTGCCCTTCTGTCCGGTCTTGACAGTGACAGTCTTGCCGGTGGCTCCGGTGACGGTGGCATACACGCCTTGACCATCGCGCAGCTCATAATCCTGCTGGAGGGCATTAGTAAGATTTGAGCTGCTCTTCTGGCTGATCTTTGTCTTGCGCTCCGGGTCAGAGTAGAGGGTCACGGTGATGCCGTTCTGTGTCTGGGTGGCTATAGTCACCACCTGTCGACCGTCAACAAAGGTCACGGCAAGCTTGTTGGCGGGGTTCTTGATCTCGATGCTGTAGGTGTATGAGCCATCTGTGCCCTTTTCGGGAGTGGCCACATCCTTGCCGTTGAGGGTGAGGACAGGCACAAAGTTCTCATCTTCGGGCTTGCACACAACGATGATGGCATCGTCTTGCGCCACTTTATCGACATTCTTGAGCGGCTTATCATTGGAATCATACACTTTCATAGTGCCACCCTTGGAGGGAGACGACCAGGTGACGGTGCAATTCTTAATCGGCTCAAAGAGGGCATCGATTTTAAGCGATGCAATATCGACATTCTCCTTGTCGGGTACGGTGTAGGTCATCGGACTCGTCTCGGAGGTCTCTGGCTTTGGACCCTTATCGGGAGATACGGTGATTGACTTAAGCTTATATTCCGCGTCGGCGGTGGCGGTGATAGTGATGGTCTCGCCGTAGTCAACCTTGGCGCTATAATCAAGCTCCTTTCCGTCGCGAGTAACGATTATTGTGCCGTTGGTCGGTCTCATAATATCCAACGCTATGGGCCTGGTATCTTTCTCAAACGTCACTTCTATCTTCGTGTCGCCCTTGACGGTGTAAGTATATTCGGTATTACCCTCGACGATGGTGAGGTACGTGCCGTTAACGGTTATTGACTTCACCTTGTTGCCCCCTTCGGGAGTGACATTGATGGTGAGAACGGTGTTATAAGCCACCTTAGCCTTGTCTGTGAGAGATTTGCCATCGGCCTGAACAGATACGTTGCCGGCGGCGGTGCCTTCCTGGCCCCAGGTCACTTCAAAGGTCTGAGCCTCGTAGACGGGAGCGAAGATGAGCTCGCCTTTGCCGCTCTTTACGTCGCCGGCCACAACAGTATATTTGCCATACTTAACAGGGCCGGCGGTAGCGGCGGCGCGTGACTCGGTGAGCTGAACGGGCTTACCATTAACAGTGAGGCTCTTCGCGGAGTAGCCCACCTCGGGGGTGACGGTTATATCGAGATTGGTGCCAATCTTGATGCCGGTCTCGGGAGAGACGTCAATGGTGCCCTTGCCTGTGGTTGTGAGGCCGGGGGTGTCGGAGCCGGAGAGGGTGAGGTCAAACACCACCGGGGTGAACTTGGCCGAGATTGTCACATCCTTGCCATTGATTGTATAAGTGTTTCCCTCAATCTTCTCTTCGTTGACATAGATTCCCTCAAGGGTGTAATATCCGGCCTTGGGAGTGGCAGTGATGGTAATCACAGTGCCGTTTGCGAGCGTTCCTGCAAGGTCGCCGGTGGTGGGTACAGTGGGAGAGATTTTTAACGTACCTTCCTCAGCCGATGGCTCGGTGACGGTCACGTTCCAGTAGTCTTGAATAAAAGTGGCGGTAATGGTCGCATCGCCGCTGACGGTATAATCTGCGCCATTGCTGATTTGGACATCACCGGCCATAATCTTGTCAAGACGATATTTAGGGGCCGGTGTTGCGGTAATCACAGTCTTAAATCCGGCCTCAACGCCCACTTGGGGAATCTCAGGATTGGCAGTGAGTGTGCCGTTGGCGGGCTGAACAAGGGTCACGTGATAGAGCGTGGGCTCCGGTTCGGGAGTCTCGCCGCCGGTGTTGTCGTCGCCCTCGCCTTCGTCGTCGCCGGTAGTGGCCGGAGCGGTATAGGTCAGTTCAATCGACTGCACAAGGCATGCCTCGGTTTCTCCGCCGCTAAATGAGATTGTAGCGGTATTACCATTGACAATGGTGGATTCCGGTGTTGAAGTAAAAGTTTTGCCATCAAGCCCTCGATCAATAGTTGTAGGATAGCTTATGTCAGGAACACCCTTAAAAGTATTCCCGTCCGCAAGGGTGATGGTCATGGTAGTCCCACCAATTACAATCAATCCCTTCTCAGAGCTGTCAAGTGTATTTCCTAATTCGCCCTGAGCTTGGCTGATAGAGACGGTATAGATGCCGCTTTGGGCACTCGTGCCGGAGAGCGTCATGGCTACGCCATTGACCGGCGTGCCGGAGGCAGGCACATACCCGTTAAAGGTGAGGGTGGCCGTATGCTGCTCGTCAGCAGCATGGGCCGGTGGCGCAAAAAGCACCATAAGTGCACACAGAAGCGAGGCCAACGAAAGGCAGCTTTTTCGCTTTGATACGCTGAAATGCAATAAGTTAGCTAACATATTGATTGATAAGGTATATTATTTGCAAAATAAGTGTCCAAAGATAGGAAACCCCTATCTTTTAGGCAAATAACTATCCCCTCTTAACCCCCGATTTTAACGTAATTTAACTATATCGTCGACCTCGCAGGTAATCGAGGCTCTCGCGGAAGACGACTGAATTGAGCCGCCACATGAGCAGGATGTAGAGCCCGGAGGCCACTATAATCTTCACGGCGAGGGTCACTACGGGGTATGTGAACGGCCTGGCGGCGACCCACGCAACGCCCATCACCCCGAGCGACACAAAGAGGTAGGGCACACCGGCCCTGACTACGCTCCACAGCCCCACGCCGATGAGCCGCCCGGCGCTTCGCTGCCACACTAGCAGCCAAAGAATATTGACCGAAACGTAGACAATTAGCATCGTCTGCAGGCCGAAGCGATAGGTGATGCACAGACCTATAAGCTGCAGGGCTCCCTGGCCTATGGTGGTCCACATATAGATGGCGGGGCGCGAGAGGCTGTTGACAAGACCGGCATAGAGGGTGGAGAGTGGCATAAAGGCACCCCACACGCAGAGTATCTGCATCACCGGCACGGCGGGGAGCCACTTGGCCGTCACCGTAATCTCTATGATTTCTGAGGCGGTGATTGCCAGTCCGAAGAGGGCGGGGAAGGAGACAAAGCAAGTGAAGCGCACCATCTTGAGGAAGATGCGTGCCAGCCGCTCGCGATTGTCGGTGGCCTGACGGAACACCGGTAGAGCCACTCCGCTCAACATACCCGAGACGGTGGTGTAGCCCATCGTGGTCCACTTGCTCCCTTGATTGTAGAAGCCGGCTGTCTTCATGCCGTAAAAGCGACCCAGAAGAAGAGCAAAGAGATTGTTGTTGACATGGACAAAGACCGAGGTGAGAAGCTGACGGAAGCTGAACGGAAGCATGGCCTTCAGAGCCTCCCATGAGAAGCTCCATCGCGGCCGCCAGGGGCATATGACCCATATCATCACGGAGTTGAGCAGAGAGTAGAGCACGGTCTGGATAGCCAGGCCCCAGTAGCCCATGCCATTGAGCGCACAAGCCACTCCCATTACGCCCGAAATGACGATGGCAATGAGCTGGATGCGTGTGCGCTCCTTCACCATCAGGTTGCGGAAGAAATAGGCGGCCGGGGCGGTGGTGACTCCGCCGATGAGAAAGCTCAAGAAGAGGAAACGCGAGAGCGCCGTCATCTCAGGCTGGTGGTAAAAGTCGGCTATAGCCGGGGCGCAGAGGAAGAGGAGGAGGTAGAGAGCCGAGGCCATGACGAGGTTAAACCAGAAGACGGAGTTGTAGTCACGGTCGGTGGCCTCGCGGCGGGTGGCTATGGCGGGGATGAAGCCGCTCTCGGTCAAGATGCCGGCCATGGCCGAGAAGAAGGTCAGGGAGCCTATGATGCCATAGTCGGAGGGGGAGAGGAGACGCGAAAGAAAGATGCCAAAGAAGAGATTTAGCAGCTGTAGGCCTCCGGAGCCTATGCCACCCCAGAGGAGCCCCCGGGCGGTCTTTTGCTTCAGATGATCGTCGCTGTCTGTCTCCATGTGTCTCTTTTGTTAAGAATGCCACAAAAGTAACGCTAATATACCTATCTGCCAAAGTTTTCACTACCTTTGCGCCCCTGATTCACCCCATTTCCCCCTCCCCCATGCCACTGACGCTCCCACGCGGCCTTGTCATCGATGGCCTCGTCTCCCCTCCCCTCTCTCCGGCTATGCGTCGCCTCGACGTTGCGCTCGTAAATCTCATGCCGCTCAAGGAGATGACAGAGGCCGACTTTGGCCGCCTCCTTGCCCCGGCCCCCTTTGACGTGAGGCTCATTCTGGTGGCTCCGGCCACCCACCGCAGCCGCAACACCCCGGCCGAGCATCTCTCTCGCCATTACATGTCTCCCACGGAGCTGCTGGAGCGCGAGAAGTTAGACGGGGTGATAGTCACCGGAGCTCCTGTCGAAAAACTACCCTTTGAGGCTGTCGACTACTGGGAGGAGCTCACAGGGCTGATGGACAGCCTCAGGGAACGCCGCATACCGGTGATCTACATTTGCTGGGGGGCTTTGGCCGCACTTTACCACCACTATGGCATCGCCAAGGAGATGTATGAGGATAAAATCTCGGGCGTTTTCCCACAATATCCGCGCATGGATGGCCATCCGTTGCTGTCGGGGCTGGAGGAGCCGTATATGGTGCCCCACAGCCGCTTCTCGGGAGTCGGGCGCGAGGCGGTGGAGGCATGCCCGCGTCTATCCATAGCGGCAGAGAGCCCCGTGAGCGGCATCTACATGGTGAGTGCCCTCGATGCCCCGGAGCATTACATCCTGGGCCATTCGGAGTATGCGCCCATGACGCTCGACTTTGAATATCATCGGGACTTGGCCAAGGGGTTGAACCCGCACATCCCGGCCAACTATTACCCCGGCGACGACCCCTCGCAGCCCCCAGTCGACCGCTGGCATACCCACGCCCGCGGGCTCTTCACCAACTGGCTTGCCTCGCTATGAGGTGAGACCCCGTGACCATCGACGCAATAAGGGCCCCGGAGCTTGATGCTCCGGGGCCCGGCGTTTGCGTAGCTTGCGTAGAAGAGGTAAGCCTCTACTTATCTCACGATGGTCTTGCGGCCGTCGATGATGTAGATGCCGGGGGCTGTTGCCTGACGGAGGCGACGGCCCTGGAGGTCATAGATACCCTTGATTGAGGGGGGCAGGAGGGTGTCGTCGGCTATCACGCCGTCAACGCCGAGGGTGACGCCCATGGCGGCGGCGAGCTTCTCAATGACGACATAGAGGTCGTGGTTGGCGGCGTCGACTTTCTCGGCCTTGTAGCGCGAGGCGGCGATGGCTTCCTCGCGTGTCTTCTGGGCATCCTTGAGAGCCTGGAAGGTCTCGTGGAGCAGATCCTCGGTCACTGCGGGATAGGCAGAGGAGGGTGTGCCGGAGAAGAAGGCGCTGTAGATCCTGAACTCGCTCACGATGAAATATTGATGGCCGCCGGCCTGCTGGCCGACGTGGGTCTTGTGGACCATCATGCGGACGTAGCGCACGGGTTCCTTGGCCCTGATTTCCTCGGTGATATAGGTCTTGTCATTGCCGCTGGGCAGGCCGTCCTTGACCTTCAGGAGGTCAGTCCACTTCTCGCCGTCGAGCGAGCCTTGGATGGTGATCTCGGAGGGGGCGCAGACGTTGCCGTTGCCGCGGGTGGTGTAACCGATGTGGAAGTTGGTGACGGTCACGGGGGTGCCGTCCTCATTCTCGCCGAGGTTGATGCCGATGTAGTGGTCGAGGCCGTCGTCGGAGTTAGAGCCTGAATAGTCGGAGTGGAAGAATGTCGAGGAGGTGGTGTCGTTCACGACGATGAACGAGGTGAACTGGTCGCCGTGCTGGGTTGACTTGCACTTGGCGTTGGAGAAGAACACGTCGTCGGATACCTGGGGGTCGAAGGTGATCTGGCGGGGCTCGCCGTCGACGGTGCCGGCCTTGGCAAGAAGCTGCTGGCCTGTGGCGATATTCTCCTCGAGCCTTACGATGGCCTCCTGGAGAGGAGCAGTCGACACCTTGGTGAGAAGCCACTGTGAATTAAGATGGGCACTTGCATCCCAGCCGATCACCTGATTGCCTGTCTTGAAGTTGATGGCGCAGCCGTTGACGTTGATGAAGGCGTTCTTGAGGTCGTCGACAAAGTCAAGGGTGAGGGCCTCGGGCTTGTTGGCGGCGGTGACAAGGGCCTCGTTCTTCTGGGGTATCTGGATATAGTTGCCGGTGCTTACATTCTTGATGTAATACTTGTTGCCGCCGGCGGGCTCGAATACCCAGTGCTGCTTGGTGTCTTTCATGTCGATGGCCACGGCGCGGACATTGTTGCGTGACACACTCAGAGCCTTGCTATAGTCGCTGTCGAGGCCGCGGAGGGTCAGGTGGTAGGTGCCTCCGGGGATGAAGGGGATGTTGACGAGGTCGTTCTGGGTCAGGTCAAAGTATTCGTTGGCCAGGGAGGTGTAGGCGTCGGAATATTTGTTGGCGTCGGCCTTGGCGATGACGTCGATGGCCTGCTCGCGCAGCTCGTTGAGGCGAGCCACATAGTTGACCTTGAAGCGGCCTATCTTGGTGGCGGTGGAGTCGACATTCTCCACATAGAATGCGCTCTTGTCAATCATATCCTGGAGCATGGCGGCCTGGTCGGCGGCAGTGAGCGAGGCGAAGGTCGACTCGGCCTTGGTCTCCTTGTTGTCGGCGCTCATGGCCACGACGCGGGCGGTGCCGTTGAGCAGGGCCTGGGCACAGGCGGTGGAGACGGGGAACTCATAGCTGTTGGAGAAGCCGAGGAGCTTGTTGTCGTCGGAGTAGATCATGAAGCCCACGCCCCCTTCGCCGCCGCTCATCTTCACGTTGGTGCCGTTGAGCAGGTAGGTGTAGGGCTTGGTCACCTGGGTGTTGGCCCGGAATGACTCGATGCTGCCGAGGTCGCCGGCGTCTTCCTTGGCCATATAGTCGGCCCATGAATCCTTCTTGGAGCCTACGCGTTCGTCGATGAAGAGGAGGCTGCGGTTGGGCTTAAAGCCATATGCCTTGATTTCTTTCTTGACTGCGTCGATATCTTCCTGGGTGAGGGTCACCATGAAGTTGGAGTAGTCGCCGATATGGTAGTTCTCCAGGGGCACGAACATGCCCCATGCCTCAAAGTAGTCGGTGAGGTCCTCCTGGGCGGCCACGCAGCACATCTTCACGAAGTGGAGGGCGTCGTAGCGAGGGTTGAGGTAGTAGCTCTTCTGGAGGGGGTTCTTGCGCAGGAGCTCATAGAGGCGGGGGTAGAACTTCTTGTTCTTGCCTAGGGCGTGATAGTAATACCAGAGCTGGAAATACATGCGGGTGGTGCCCCAGATGCCGTTCTCGAGGAAGGTGAGGCCCTTGTTGAACACGTCCACCTGGTCCTTGATCATGTTGGCGCGTATGGTGCGGTCCACATGGGTGTACACGGCCACGTTGGAGAAGTGGTTGTTGGAGATCTCGGTGGTGCCGGCTATCTTCATCGGGCCCTGGTTGCAGTGGCCAAACTCGTGGGCGGGGCCCCAGATGGAGCCGCCGTTGAAGAGGTCGAGGATAGATGACATGGTGTTGCCGTTGTAGGCGGTGCGCCATGAGGTGGCGTTCATGTAGAGGCCGCCCTGCATGGTGATGCCCATGTGGCGGTTGTTGAAGTATTCCCAGAGGTCGCTGGGGGCGATGTCGTCGCCGGCGAGGTGGTCATACCAGTTGCCGCGGCCATTGGCGGCGTCGGCGTTGGCGCGGTCAATGTCGTCGTCGCTCATGAGGCCCATGACGAGCTTCTCGGTGATGCCGAGCTCATCCCACTGGTGGATGGCGGTCTCGATGTTGAGCTTGGAGTCGGGGCCGAGGAGCTGCTTGACGCCGTCGCAGTAGTTGCCGTTGCCCTCGTCGGTCTCGGTGCGGTCAAAGAAGAAGTGGAGGATCATGTGGCGGCCCATGATGTCATACATCCAGTGCTGGGCGCGGTCGCGGTAATAGTTGAAGTCCTCGCGCTTGTCGGGGGTGTAGAGGGCATCGCCGATGGAGTTGTAGAACGAGTTGACCAGACCGCCCTCGATGTGAATCTTGATGTCGGGGAATTCGGCGAGTTTGTGCTGGCGCTTGCCGTCTGAGTAGGTGTCGGCGGTGTAGTAGATGTAGCCCATGGAGTGGTCGCCCCATACGGGCACCACGTTGAGGCCCTCGTGAAGCTCTGTATCGGTCTTCCAGTCGTTGTACATGCCGCGTCCGGGGGCGTTGCCGTAGTAGAGGGTGGAGCCATCCTTGGGGGCCTGGTCAACCATGATGAAGAGGCAGTCATAGGAGTTGGCCATGATGCCGGTGGGATTGTTCATGTTGGTGTAGGCCTGTATGCCGGTGAGGCCACATATCTCGGCGCCGCGTGAATAGACTTCATAGCTCTGAACGCGGAATTTCTTGGCATGCTGGCTATCCCACTTGATGGAGGAGTCGTTGTAGTTGGTCTCGCTCCAGTCGCCGCTCTGCACCTTCTTCACCATTGCCTTAAGGACGTCGGGGAGAGCGGCCAGGTCGGCGTCGGAGGGGGTGCCTTTGAGGGTGGTGCAGGCTTTGTCGGCAAAGATGTTGGAGAGGGCGGCCTGATACTGCTCGGCGTTGGCTATGTGGGCGTTCATAGAGGCGAGACGGTTGGCGGCGTTGGCTTTATCCTCGTCGGTGATGGTAGCTTCGGTGAATACCCATTGTGAGGTGGAGGCTGAGGCGTCCCAGCACACGACGGTCTTGCCGGCGTCGCAATGGGCAAAGGCCATGCCCCAGCTGCTCTGCGAGGAGGGGCGGATGGTCATGGTGCCGGTGCCGGTCACCTCGGCAAACTCAAAGATGGTGAGGTCGTCGCCGGCCTCGTCGGCCAGCTTCCAGGGTGAAGAGGTGGCGCCTGAGCTCTTGAGCCAGGTGCCGGTAGTGAGGTTTTGCAAGGCCCACTTATTGGCGCCCATCGACTTCACCTCCCACAGCTGGTCGAGGTTTTTGGCATCAAGGGAAGAGCAGGAGATGTTGCCCTTGGGCCCGTTGATGGACATGGCCAGCTTGTAGCGGTCATTAACAATCTGATAGACCTTTCCGTCGGCAATGTCGGCGGCGCGAAGGCCGCAGATGGCCAGGAGAGCGAAAAGGGCTGTCAGACTGATGCGTCCGAGTAGATGTTGTTTCATTCTCAATGATTGGTTTTTATGGTAATTTTTGTTTGATTTAAGGTTGGGATCGAGCCACTACGGCAAATTTGGCTATAAAATTACACCCTAATTTCCAATTGGCCAAAAATTTAACACCGTTTTCAAAAAAAAATTAAGTAGACAGCCCCGCGCCGACGGGGCGCGGAGCTGTCTGTTGGTATGGTCGCGGCCGGAATGGCCGGAGTGGGGTCGATTACTTCACCAGCACCTTGCGGCCTGAGATGATGTAGAAGCCGGGGGTGAGGGCGCCCTTGACACGGCGGCCTTGGAGGTCATACACCTCGCCGGAGAGGGTTCCGATGGTTTCGGGAGCGTCGGGGGTAACATCCTCTATGCCGGTGGGGCTGGGGGTGAAGAGGGTAAACTCAAAGCCGGCCTCGGTGGAGTTGGCGTTGGCGCGGTCGCCTATGAGCTCGGCATCGCCGGTGCCCGTGGCGGCCATCTTGAGATACTTGCCGTTGTCTTGCTTGATGGCCGTCCAGTAGTTGGTGGGCACTCCGCCTGAGAGCTCGAAGTGGAGCTCGAGGGTGTAGCGGCCGGCATCGTCGATGTCGTCAACGAGGGTGCGGCTGCCGCTGGCGCCCATAAACTTGCCTTCGCCGTTGTAGAGATAGAAATATCCGTCTTTCTCGCTCGGCATGAAGGTGAAGGCGTCGGTGTCGTCGGTCACGCCCGGGGCCATGGCCACGGCGCCGTTCTCGTTGACGCCCACGCGTCCGGTGGGCACATCGGGGATGGCGTTGAGGCGGGCCAGGGAGTGGATTATGAAGGTCTTGCCGGGGAGCTCATCGGCCAGCATTGCGGCAAAGTCGTCCTTCAGGTCGTTGAGGGCGCTCTGCTCGTCGAGCTGCTTGAGGCTCTCGCCAAATGAGCCGTTGGGCGACATGGTGGCTCCGATGTTGCCGGCAGCACGGTCAAAGGCATCGTGACACCAGGGGTTGGTCTGACGCAGATATTCAATCATGGCCATGGAGGCTTGGTAGCCGGTCTTCTGGGTGCGGTTGAAGAAGTCCACCTCCTCGTTCTCGCTCACCGGGGTGAACACCCATGCGGTGCCAAGGTAGTCGTTGGCCTTGGGGGCATAGCCGCCTGAGAGGCCGTCAAAGGTGGCATTCTTGTCGGAGTTGAAGCTGCCGCGGTCGAGGCAGCTGCCGCTCCCCTCGGTCATCTCTGCGGTGGTGGAGATGTAGAGGCCCACATCCTTCTTGGAGTCGGTGAAACGACTCTCGTTGATGAAGAGGCGGGTGGAGGCGTCGGCCTCGTCGGTGGTCACCTTGTTGGGGTGCTTGATGATCAGGTCGGGGTAGTAGGCGTTGCGGATATAATACTGTCCCGGGAGGCCGGTTTCAGTGATATACCAGAGCGAGGCTGCCTGAGGCTCCTTGAAGAGGCGCAGGTCGCTGCCTGAGGCAGAGCCGCCGGCGGTGAGATACTGGCGCTGCTTGTTGGCCTCGCTCTCGCGCATCTTGGCCACGTTGCGGATATAGTAGAGCTTGGTCTCGTTGAAGCCCGACACTTCGGGCTTCATGGTGTTGGGCTGGTAGAGCCCGATAATCCAGTGGTCCTTCTCAGCGGCCTGGTCATCGTCGGCGCGACCCTTAGGCTCGTCGCCGTCGGCAAACACCAGGTGGCCCTCATGGAGGGCGATGACGGCGGCCAGGCGCTCGTCGGCAGTGGTGGTCGCGCCCACAACGTCGCCCTCCTCAGAGGTGGAGAAGGAGCTTACGTAGCGGTTTCTCTCGCCGTTTTCGTCGCTCTGGCTCGAGAGGATGTGGAAGCGGTTGGAGGTCTCGGGGACTGCCACGAGCTTCCAGCGCTGGGTCTCGCCATACTTGCCGTTGCGCTTGTCTTCGTCGGTGCGTCCGTCGGCGTTCTTGACCAGGGTGTTGTCAGAGCCTACGGTGAGCAGCTTGCCCGAAGGCACGTGGCTTATCACCACCTCGGCGTCCTGGCCGGAGGAGGCGATGCTCTGCTCGGCGCGGCGGACGGCCTCGGCATAGGCGCTCTCGACACTGGCAAGGGCGCCGCCGTTGGCCATCGTGTTCTGGATGGCGGTGATGCCGTCGGCCAGGGCGTAGGCGCCCCACGGGGTGGCGTCCTTGGCGTCCTCAAGCCATGCTATGTACTTGGCGGCGGCTATCTGGGTCTCGGAAGCTGCGGCCACGATCCAGCGCGAGGGGTCGTTGTCGCCTCCCCAGCGCACGGGGTCGCCGGCGTTGGCATGGAGGTAATAGTGGCCGTTGGCGCCGGGCGAGGAGGTGGTGCTCAGGCCGGTGACGTTGGTGCCGGAGCAGAAGGTCGGGTCAAAGTAGATGACGCCGGCGTTGGCCTCGTTGTCGGCGGTGCCCCACTGCTGGTTATCGCCTCCGGGGAGGCCGGCAATGTAGCGGCCCGATGCCTCGTTGAAGAGCTTGAAGCCGGTGCCGGAGGGCACGAGGCGGAAGAAGTTGGCGTTGACCAGGCCGGAGGTGCGCTGGCGGTAGAGCTTGCCCTGGTTATCACCCTGCGCGTCGCCCACGGCTATGATGCCGGCGTTTGACACGTTGGTGAAGTAGAGGGTGCGGTCGGTGATGGTCTCGTTGAGCTCGGCTATCACCTTGTCGATGGCCTCTTTGGCGGCGATGTAGCTCTCAAGGGCCTCGTCGGCGTTGTCGGCGATGGCGGGTATCTCATCAAGGAGCTTGGCCTGGGCGGCGTCGATATCCTCTGAGGCCCAGATGGCGGTGAGGCGGCGCATCTTCTCGAGCTGGTCGTTGGCCTCGGATATGTCGGCGGTGCGCTGCGCGTCGAGGGCCTCGGGCTCAAGGCCCATTACTGTCCATTGCGACATGTCGGCGCTCTGGCTCCAGCGCACTATGCGGTTGGTCTGGGCCACATCCCAGCGGTGGAGGTAGGCCACCGACTCGTCGGCGGCGGGATAGGCCATGAAGCCCACCTTGCCGTTGGCGCCGGCGGGGACAACCTTAAACTGGCCGGCCTCCTCCTGGGTGGACTTGATGCGCCAGGGGGTGTTGTTGCTGCCGGGGTTGGGGCCTATGTAGTCAACGTTGCCTTGAGCATCGCTATGGGTGATATAGAAGGTGGGCACCGTCTTGTCAGCCTCCGTGAGAGTCCATTTCTCGGTGTCGCCGGAGATCTCCTTCTGCTGTGTCAGATAGGTGTCGTTTTCGTCGCCGGCACCTGCCTTGTTGGTGGAGAGGTAGCCGGAGCGTTCGCCGGTGGCGTTGTGGGCGGCAAATGCCTTGCCTACGGCGGTGGCGGCTGCCTTGGCCACGGAGGCGTTGAAGGCAGCGGTGGCCTCCACCACTTTCTGAAGTATCTCCTCGGCGGAGAAGTTGCCGGCGGGCACCTTCAGGGCGTTCACCTCGGCGCGGGCTGCGGCGACGTCGTCGGCGGTCCAGAAGAAGGGCACGCGCTCCATGTCGGACAGGGCGCTGAGAGCGCTTTGGCGGGCGGCCTCGATGTCGGCCGAGAGCGTGGCGTTGGTCATGGCGGTGACATACCAGCGCGAGCCGTCGTCGTCGCTGCCGTAGCTCTGGAGGCCAAAGCCGTCCTTGCCGTTGCGGTTGATGAAGCCGCCCTGCGGGTCGAGGAGGGCTATCTCATTCTCGCCGTAGGCCCCGGTGTTGCCCTGGGGCTCCACTACAATCTCAAACCAGCCCTTGTCGTCGGCTATCGCGTCGGCGGGGGTGAGGCCATAGCCGTTGCCGTTGCGGGTCACGTAGCAATTCTCGCCGGCGGCGTTCTTGTGGGCTATGCGGACCTTGCCCTCCTTTTCGTCGGCGAAAGTAAAGAGCGAGTTGTTGTCCAGGCCATCGACGCGCACAAGGGCGTTGTCGGCGTTGACGCTGATGATGCGGCTGCCGGAGGTCGGGGCGGTCTTCTGCGTGAGGTAGAAGTTTACGTTCAGGGCCTTTGTGTAGGCTTCATTCTCAGCCGTGTTGAGGCCTGCCTCATATTCCTTCACCTTGTCGATGAGGTTGCCCAGGTCGGCGCCTGAGGGCACATCCACGTCGTTGATAGCCTTCTTCACGGCGTCGAGGTCCTCCTTTGACCAGATGGCGGGCACCTTCTCATACTTGGCCAGGCCGGCAAGCACGAGGGCCTCGGTGGCCTTCATCACGTCAGAGATGTCCTTGTCGGAAGAGAGGCGCTTGAGAGTCCAGTGGTCGGTGCCGGAGATGTCGGTGCCGGCGGCGGTGAGGCTCAGCGTGGAGGCTGTGGCGGCGGTCACGGCGCTGTTGGTGTTCTCGGCCGAGAGGGTGAGGATGGCCAGGTTTTCCTGCGACGAGCCGCCGAGGAAGAGCCATGTGGCGTCGGCCTCGTTCTCGACAGCCGAGTAGGCTCCGACCTCGCTGACGGCGAGCCAGCGCTTGGCATAGGGATTGTAGAGCTTGATGGAGCCGTCGTCGGCGTTCTTCGTCGGGGTCCAGAGGGCCGGGGCGCTCATGGCCTCAAACAGCGTCGGGGTGTTGTCGGCCGGGTCGAGGGCCAGCGAGCCGTCAAAGGAGGCGTTGTTGAGGTGGAAGAGGGGGGCCGCGGAGGCGTCCTCGCCCTCATACTTGGCCGTGGCCAGGTAGTCGGTGAATGCCTTGTTGCAGTAGGCGATCACCTCCTCCGACGATGACTCGCCGAAGTCGTGGGCCTTCAGCGCGTTGGCGCGGCTGTTGGCCTCGGCCTGGGTGAAGCCCAGGGCGGTGAGCTTGCCCAGGTTGCGGATGCGGTCGGCCATCTGCTCGGCGCGAAGCTGGGCCGAGAAGGGGCGCGAGAACTCGACGGTCATGTTCCAGATGAAGAACTCTCCATTGCCCGATGCTATGGTCCACGACTGGGGAGCAGTGGGCGTTGATGTCAGCGATACGATATGGTGATTGTCCACACCTGCCGGTATATCAACCGACACACCATTGATTGTAAATGATGTTGCTCCGGTTGAGTGAGGCGAAACGTCAAATGTCAACTTCGTTACATAGTAACCCTCAGGGGCATCAACAGGCACCAAGGTAGCCGTCTTGTTCTTATTGAACATGATGATTCGGCGTGTATTGTTATCCTTGCTTGAATAGCCCATGGCCCCTTCAGATGTAAACTTCATCTTTACAGGAGAGCTTTCTGTCACTTTCGTTGTCAGATTATTAAAATATGAGCCATTTGCCGTATCATAGTCTGCTCCGGTCAAGAAATTAGATGTGGAACTGATCAATGCCATGCGGTTCTCCTCCATCGGGGTGAAGGTGAAGTAGTGGGCATTGTCGGCGTTGGTGACGTTGGTGAAGTAGTCGACGGCATAGCCCTGCCCGTCGGCGGCGCAGTTGAGGAACTTCGGGTCGCCCGCCGCGTTGGGGTCGGTCAGGTAGAGGCAAGCCTTGGTCAGGTCGTTGCCCTCGGTCTGCGTGCTGTATATATAATAGGCGTAGACGGGGATCTCCGACGAGAAGTCAAAGCGCGAGGCGGCCTGCTCCGAGTCCTTGCCGGAGTCGGAGAGATACTTGCCGTTGCCCTTGCTCTGGATGGCATACTTGCCGTCGGAGCCGGCAATGAACTTGAAGAGCTGGTAGTCGTTGAAGGGGGCGGCGGCCTCGTTGGTGAGCAGACGGCCGGTGCCGCCGGTGGCGTTGGCTGCCGTGGCCGGTGCCGGCTCATAGCCGTTGTGGTAAACCTCCCATGAGCGTCCGCGACGGTTGCTGCCGCCGCCCACTACATTGAGGCGATACCAAGTATCCGCATCAGGCACAAACTCCTGGCCCGCCTTAGGCACAAGGTGAACCTTTATCTTTGTCACTCGGATGTTGCTGCTGCCGATTGTCATAGTGCGAATAGGCTGCCACATCAGGCCGCCCTCCATCTTCACAGTCTTGTCGCCGGCGATGGACTCAGAAACCACGCTTGCTCCATTGCTTAGAGTGATTGACGAGTTGCCGTCAGACTTCACGATGTCCATCTCTATGCTCTCGATATAATACCGAGGGTCGCATGAGAGCGTCGATGTCTGTCCATTGTGGAGGTAAAAATAATTCTTGGACATACCCACGACGTCGCCCGTGCCCTCGATGCGGAAATAGACGGGCCTGCCGTTGTCAGCGTCGATGGTGGATTGCCAGTAAGGATGCCACTTGTCGTCGCCCCAATTGCCTTGATACCAGTTATTGAACTCCATGGTCACTTCCTCAAGAGGAACAAGGCTCGGAAGCTCGCCCGTATACTCTATGAACTCCACGGCTGACCCGGTGTCATCGGTGGAAGAAGCGGTGTCCCAGTACGACAATTTATTATTTCGGTCAGAGTCACGCTTATTCCAATATAAATTGTTGCTGCCGGGTTTCTTGACAAGATACTTGGTCCCGCCCTGGTCATGGGGCTTCACTTCCCAAGCGGTGACACCTGACGAATTCAAGTCCTTAAGCACAATCACCGCATCGGAGCTATCTGAGTCAGGACCGACAAGCACCTTTGATGTACCGGCTTCATAGTTGTAGAACCGGAAAGTATTGTCTGTCGTTTGCTCGACACACCATAGTGAATTGGCCGCACCATTAGGGTTGGTACCATTGGGCTTGATTGCCCCTCCATTTGCTGCGCTATTGTCTATGATGTATGCGCCCTTAATCTTCATGTAATACCACTTGGTATTGGAAGCAAACTCACCATTGTCAACAGTAGTCGGATCAAAAGGCAGCGTCACCGTCGGATTCTCGGTCGGCAGGTTTGTGCACTCCACAAATCGGATAGCTCCACCTGATGCAGGTCGGCCGGTGAGTATGGTCAAGCGGTGATCATCACTATTCCACCTGTTAAGGTCTGACTTATTAGTAGCGTCCTTTGAGTCCTGGCGATACACGTAATAAGTGTCATTTTCCTTTGTATCTACGTTCCATTCGGTTGCATAATTTTCGGCATCCGGCGAAACAAGGAGAATCTTTGTTCCTAATCCATTCGTACCTGTCAATGTGGATTCGCAACCAAGCACCATCGATGTTCCATATGCTCTATTATAAATCTTGTATCCCTTGGAATAGCCACCGACAAAACACCATAAATGATCGTTGGTCGGCTCATAAGTCGTGCTGTTCTTTGGGAACTTTTTATCATGGTTAACGTCAAAAATAATCCACCCTTTCTCAGAGCCATAGTTTGACTGCTGGCTGTGGATTGCGAGGTTTTGCCCGGTATCGATTACAAGTGAATACCACTTTGTACCCTCGGCAAACTCGCCATCGACAATGGTGGTAGGCTCAAACGGCAGGTCAAAGTCGGGAAGCAACTCCTCATCGGCCACGACCTCGAGGGTGATGCTCTTCACCAAAGGAGAACGAGCATATCCGCCCGTAGTCAGTCTGACGGCAGTCACACCCGATGCGAATTCCTTCTCAAGGGTTTTGTCACTTGTCGAGCTCTGTGTTTCATTGGCGTCACTTGAATTATCCCAATCACTTATAGTCAGGTAGGGGCTACCATTTTCCGGGGCCTTAAATACTGTAGTAATCTTCTTTATCTTGTATCGAGGCACTTCAAGCTTCACTTCACCGCCAATGATGAATCTCTCAGCATCAATATACCACAAAGTCTTTTGATCATTATTCAGAGAATTGCGGCTTGTAGATTGCATATTGACTGTAACACCAGAGACGGTTCGTGTCCATGATGACCCGACTGCCAAGCCCTCATCTGATGATGTAAACTCGCCCTCAACCGGATTCTCAATGACAAGTGTGCCGTCAAACTCGCCCG
>JAMPIE010000020.1 GCA_023663135.1 Alloprevotella sp. | reverse complement strand
ATTCAGCCAATTCCACCAAATATTTTTAGGTATAATTACGGACTATCATTAAAAAGAATGACGGGGCCGAGGAGACGGCCCCGTCTGTGGGTGCAAAGGTAATGCTTTTTCGTCAATGCGCCAAAGCCGGCAGTCAATGAGTGACGGCAGGGACTTTAACAGTGACGCAGGCTTCGTCGTAGATTGGCAGTTGAGGGTGCAATGAGCGGCATTGTGGTCGGAGAGGGAATGGGGAGAGGGAGTTGGTAATCTTCAAAAAGTAACTTGGGACATTCTGCTCGTCCTCATCGGCATCTTTCCATCGTTCGTTCAGTTGTTATGCCCGCATAACTCCATCACTCAAGATGGAAATCTGTTCGATGATGACTTCGCCATCTGTCCCAACTTATTTTTTTTACGATTACTTAGGGGAGGGGGGCGGCATCGAAGCCGGCGGCGCGGACGGCTTGGATGATGTCGTCGGGGTCGGCGTCGCCGGCGATGGTGGCTTTCTTGGCGGAGAGGCTCACTTCGACGCTCTCAACGCCGTCGACGGCGGAGATGGCTTTGGTGACGGCGGCTTGGCAGTGAGGGCAGTTCATGCCCTCGATGTTGAAGGTTGATGTCATTTCAGAGGGGTTGGTTACGGTGAATTCAATATGGACATATCGGCGAATGAGGGCCACGAGGAGGAGCAGAGCGAGCAGGGCGGCACACGCTATGGTGAAGGGGGTCATGTGGATGTGGGCAGAGGGTGTAGTCATGGCTTCAGGAAGGGCAAACCATCGGGCGGGCATCAGATAGTCGATGGCCAGTCCGAAGGCCATGGCGCCGACGACGATGGAGGCGAGGTAAACGAGGGCTGTGCGGCGGCCCATCTCGCGCGAGATGAGGGCAAAGGAGGCGAAGTTGGCTGCCGGGCCGGCCATGAGGAGCACTAAGGCGGCTCCCGGGGAGAGCCCTTTGAGCATGAGCGACATGGCGATGGGGATTGAGCCGGTGGCACACACATACATAGGCACGGCTAAGACCACTACGGCGAGCATGGCCAGGAGAGGGTGTTGGCCGAGGGCGGCGAGGAAGTCGGCCGGGAGGTAGACGGTGATGAGTGCGGCGATGATTAGGCCTGCCACAAGCCATCCGCCGATGGAGCCCACGAGGTCGATGAAGCCATAGCGGAGGGCTGCAACAATTTTTTGCCAAAAGGAAAGGCGAGGAGCATTGGGGCTTTGGATATGGCAGTGGTCGGCACTCTCAGAGGGCACATCCTTGTCGGCTGCTCCAACGGCGATGCCTCCGAAGAAAGATGTGACCAGCGCGGCAAAGGGGCGCACGATGGCAAAGGCGGGGCCGAGGAGCGAGGCGGTGGCGGCTATGGAGTCGATGCCGGTCTGGGGAGTGGCGATGAGAAAAGAGGTGGAGGCGGCCTTGGAGGCGCCGCCGCGCCGCAGGGCCACAGCTGTGGGGAGCACTCCGCATGAGCAGAGAGGGAGGGGGATGCCGAGGGCGGCAGCCTTGACCGCCGGGCGCCATCCTCGACCTGAGAGGTGGCGAGCCATCATGGAGGTCGGGACAAAGGCATGGAGCAGGCCGGCGATGAGGAAGCCCAGGAGGATGTAGGGGGCCATCTCGGCGAGCATGGCTATGATAGCTTGAAGGATAGGCATATGATAAGAATTATGCAGAATGATTGTTTTTGTTGGCGCAAAGGTAGGGAGAAGGGAGCGCAATCAGATTGCAAATACAATCCGTGGGGAGATGGCAATGTGGCCATCTCCCCACGGAGATATGAGGGGTTTGTCAATAAGGGTTAGCGAGCGATAAACTTGCGGCCCTTGTTTGAGATGTAAAGGTTGCCGGGGCGGAGGGCATCGTCGTTGACGCGACGACCGTAGATGTCGAAGAACTGCTCGGGGGCGGCAGAGGCGGCGTCGTTGTCGGTCTCAACGCCGTTGATGCCTGTCACGGTGGCCTTCTCTACATCATCGGGGGCGATATACCAGTAGGTGGCGGGGGAGCCGGAGTTGGTCCAGGGCACCACGCGGTTGTTGTCGCCGGCCAGGTGGAGGCCACGGTTGCCGCCGGTGGGGGTGGTGCACATCAGGGCGCTCTTGCCGTCGGCGCCGGTGATGAGCTCATAGATGGCGGCCTCGTCGGTGGTCTCGGCAGTGGCGATGCGGGTCTCATTGGCGCCGGTGGCGCATACATAGCGTCCGGTCTTCACATGCTTGATGTAGAACTGTTCCATATGTGTGGCGCCGCGACCGGCGGGGGAGGTGGGCACGAAAGTCCAGTCGCAAGCGTCGGAGGCGGTGGTGGTGGCGTTGAGCTGGTTCTTGTCGTCGAGCGACATATAGTATGGTGTCGCGCCCTGATTGCCGCGCTCAGTGTTGACCATGCGGTAGACGGCGCCGTCGGCGATGCCGATCATGTCGCGGGTGCCGGAGATCATCTTGTCGATCTGCTTGAGGGTCTCGATGGAGCGGGTGGAGTAATACTCGTTGATGAGAGGCTTGAGGGCGTTGAGGGTCGAGGGGGCGAGCTGACCCACATACTTGCAGTCAGAGGCGAGGAGAGCGTCAAAGAGCTCCTTTCGGCTCTCAAAGAGAGCGTCGTAATCGCCAACGAGAGCCTTGGAGATGGCCCCGTCGGTGTCGGGGGTATACTCATAAGCGCCGTCGGTGATCTGGGAGAGGGTGAAGTTGTAGAACACGCCGCAAATCCTGCCCCAGGGGCTTTCCTCGAAGAAGAATGCGATGTGGCCGTCGGGCATCTGTGCCATTGTTGAGTAGGTTGAGGAGGTGTAAGACACCTGGTAGCGACCCTCCCAATTTTCGCCGAGCTTGGCGGGGGTGTCCCATTCGCCGGGAGCTCCAATCTTCTTGTAGGCGATAGACACATTCTCGCGAGAGCCGCTGAAGGGGATGGACTGGAGGAGGACATAGCACTTCTCGCCGGTCGACTTCTGGATGGCGGGCACCATCAGAGGCTCGCCGTTGCAGGCGTTGATGAACTGACCGAGGATGTTGCGGTTGGCAACCTCGCCCCATGAGCCGTAGCCACCCTTCACATCGGTGAAGGTGAAGATGTTGTAGTTGCGGTTGCCGCCGTTTCCGCGGGCAATGAGAGTAACGGAGCCATCGGGGAGCTCTTCAACCTTGGGCTCGTCAGCGTTGGTGCTGACAGCGGGCTTGGTGGCGTCGTGACCAAGAAGATCCCAGGTGCGACCGAAGTCGTCGGAGTATATGACATAGTTGAGGGTGGGACGTCCGCCGTTAATCTGAGTGGAGAGGGCGGCATAGAGACGCCAGTACTTGCCCACCTTCACGTGGCGGCTCTGATGGATCTTGCCGGAGCCGATAAACATGCCGTCGATGCCTTGGCCGTCGTAAGCACCTGCGAGGAGTTCGCCGTAGACACGCTCGGTGAGGTCATAGTCGGTCTTGGTCCAGGTGTCGCCGCCGTCGTGGGAGAACCATCGGGCAATCTCCTGGCGATACTTGCCGGGGTAGCGGGAACCCCAGAAGCCGAAGCCTGACTCGGGGCGGCCGGCGCAGCTCATGACAATGATTTCGCCGCTCTCGCGGTCGGCCACGCAGCAGGGGTCGGAGAAGGAGTGGTCGCGTATCGACTCAGGATCCTCAAGGCGTTCGCCCTGCTTGCAGAGCGACACGGGGGTGCCGTTGGCGTCGCGCATCCAGTCGGGGTGTTTCCAGGTCACGCCGCCGTCGTCGGAGTAGGAGTAGTGGAGGTCGGTGTTGGAGGAGGCAGAGATGTCGCCGCCGCTCTTGCGGAGGTCGATGAAGGCCACGAGGCGTCCCTTGTGCTGGCCGCCGCCCACAACGCCTATGGCGGGGATGCGGTATTCAACATTGTAAGGAGCCTGACCAATGTTGGGGAAGATATATGGAGCGTGGAGATACTCGGCGGTCTGAGCCTTGGGCGCTTTGTCGTAGAAGAGGAAAGTGGAGCCGGCATCCTTGCCTCCAGTCCAGAAGGAGAGGATGTTTTGGCCGGCATTGTTGTTCATGGCGTTGCCGGGGGCGCCGTGCTGGCTGATGAAGTAGCCGGTCTTGCCCGAGATTTTGTCGGAGGGGGTGATGTCCCAGAGATAGGAGTAGGAGTCGTCGCCGGGAGCCTTGAGGATGGCGTAGGTGTTCTTGCCGTCGCCGGTCATGGTCTTGGGCGATGCGAGCTGCATCCCGGGGCCGGCGGCTTTGTTATAGATGGTGTAGCCGGTAGACTCACTGCCGGTGATGCAATAGAGCTGGGAGTCAGTCCAGTCGAGGGTCTCGCCGTTGAGGGTGATGCGGTCAGAGCCGGCCTTGTAGGGGACGGAGCGACCATTGAGAGCCACGACAAACCATTTGGCGTCGGCGGGGAAAGAGCCGTTGACTGCGCCGGTGGTGGCGAAGGCCACGGGCTCGGGGGTGGTCACCTTGAGCTCATCGGGGATTGCCGGGGCCTTGTAGCCGCCTGTCTCCGGCTCGTCGGCGGCCTGGCCGGGCTTCACGGTCACCTTGAGGTTGGATATGCGCACTCCCTTGTTGCTCTCGGTGATTTTCAGTGCAACGGAGGTGGTGCTCAGGCCGGTCATTGAGATGGCCTGTGCGGCGTCGGCGCCGGTGTAGGTCTTGCCGCCACATTCAAGGGTGGAGGCGGAGCCGTTGTTGGCGTAGTCAAAAGAGACGGCGGTGATGGCATATCCGTCGGGTACGGATATGGTCCAAGTGATGGAAGTGCCGCCGGAGCGGAGGTCAAAGTATCCGTTGTTGGAGGTGCCGCCGTTGGCCTTGCCGTTGGAGGCGAGAGTCACTACGGGGTTTGTGGAGGAGGTGTAGGTCTGGCAGAACGACTTGTTGCCGTTGAGGCCGTTTGTCTCGCAGTCGGCGCGGTTGATGGAGAAGGTGGTCTCCTCGGTGATGGGAGTAGAGGGATTGGAGGGGCCGCTGTTGCTCTTGGGCTTGGCGGTGATTTCACACTTCACGAGCTCCAGGCCGGTGTTTGAGCCGTCGAGCTTGAAAGTGGCGGCGGCGTTTTCGGTGAAGTCGGCTTCAAGAGTCTGCTCTTCAGCGGAGGGTGTTACTTTCTTGCCGCCCATCTCAATGGTGATAGCGCCGTTGGAGTTGTGATCCTTGATGACGAGCTTTACGTGGCTCACATAATGGGTGTTCCCGGCGGCGACAGTATAAGTCTTGCCGGAGGCATTTTTGCCTACAAAGCAGAGGATATGGCCGTTGCCAAACTGCATATTGTTAACCGAGCCGTCGCCGGACTTGATGGTAAACTGTGGGGAGGTCTGGGTTGAAGTCCATGTGCCATGGTAATTTCCCGTGCCGGAGAGAGAGCCGGTTGACTGATTGGCATCGATGGTCACTGCGCCGTCGCCGCCGGCGGCGGCGACGAGAGCCGCGGGGATAGCCGCGAGGATGCAGACAATCAACGCCGTCAATGCGGAGTAAAATTTCTTCATGGAAAGATAGTTAAGGTATTTGTTTGAATAATAATTTTGTGTAATGGAAGCGATGGTAGACACCGAGCCACGCAAAGGTAATCAATTCCGCCCAATTACGCAAAAATAGAGGCAAAACTGAAAAATTTTGCGAAACTTGCGAGCAAATGCGTCGTATTTGTTTACCAACTATTTCTTTAGAAGCCATCGCCATGCAGGAATCACGTGTATTGTCTTGCCTGTGTCTGTAGATATATCTTCAAGGCGGTCAGCGGTAATTATCAGAAGATTATCGCAGTTTGTAACGGCAGAAGCTTCTAAAATGCCATTGATTTCCCTTTTACGTGTATCCTCATCGCTCATATCCCATGAGACCTGTATAAGTTGGACGATTTCAGAACCTCGCTGAACAACAAAATCACATTCGCCTTTGCCTTGGTAATAATATATCTTATCAATGGGTGTACGCTGGCGATAAAGCTGTAGAAAAACCGTATTTTCAAGCTTTTTGCCGTCATCATTGGCTTGTGGCAAAAGCACTGCATCTCTCAGCCCATTGTCGATACAATAATATTTTGGTTGCGAGTTTTCCGTTTTTTGGAGAGACTTGCTGTAATTGAGAATGCGCATAAAAATGAATATGTCACACGCATAGCCGGCCCAATCATAGAGATTGTCTTTACTTACTTTCACTCCGCGTGATTTTATATCTCCATGAATTGCCCGTATTGATGTCGGCTTTGTGAGATTTGCCATAATACGTTTCAGAAAGTAGCGCAGCGCCTCTATGTTTGACAAATTATAATGCTCTACTAAATCTTTAAGGAGCATTGTGTCGAAATAGCCTTGCAGGATTTTGGCTTTATGTAGGGGATTATCTGTCAGCACCACTTCGGGAAAGCCGCCCTCATTATTATAGGAGAAAAAGGCATTGCGCATTAATGCAAGGTCGGGTTCCAGCCAACTATCGGCGTTGACACCCTTAAATTCGCAGTATTCACGAAATGATAGAGGTAACGTCTCCTCTTCTACCGGCCAGCCTCGCAGAGCAGACTTGAGCTCAGAACTGAGCATTGTCGCGTTGCTGCCGCTTATGTATATGTTTTTGGAATAGTGCTTGTAAAGTCGCATAACAAAATATTCCCATCCTTCGATAAGTTGTATCTCATCAAAGAACATATACACATCAGAGATTACAATGTCAGGGTACATCTCTCGATATGCCTCTATTATATGGTTGAGTTCGTCTGATTTCATTCTTGCCAGACGCTCATCATCAAAGCTGACCCATAGGATGTGTTCTCTGTCAACACCTTGCATCATAAGGTCATTCACCACAATTTCCATTTTGGAAGACTTGCCACAGCGCCTTACCCCCGGAATGGTTACAATCTTATTTCCGCCGACTGGCAAAGGGTGCTCACGTCTTATT
This sequence comes from Alloprevotella sp., assembly GCA_023663135.1. Taxonomy (GTDB): domain Bacteria; phylum Bacteroidota; class Bacteroidia; order Bacteroidales; family Muribaculaceae; genus Paramuribaculum. The sequence goes on along the minus strand of JAMPIE010000020.1, from coordinate 30,324 downwards.
AAGTCGGCCGGAAACTCTGACTGACGCATCGCTATCTGTGATTTTATATATAGCTTATCCATATTGTCCTAAATTTGGGGACAAAAATAGTAAATATTGTCCTGAAATTTAGGACAGCTTATGGACTTTTTTGTCGCATGGTAGAGAGTCGCTGTTATTCATCGTGGGAGAGAGTGTGCTTGTGGGGCTTGCGGCGGTTGATGTAGAGGTATACGATGGGGATGATGAAGGCGTTGAGGAGCGTCGAGGAGACGAGTCCGCCGAGAATCACCGCAGCCATGGGGCTCTGGATCTCGTTGCCGGGAAGGTGTCCGCGCATCACCAGTGGCACCAGTGCCAAGGCCGAGGTGAGAGCCGTCATCAAGATGGGGTTGAGACGGTCAACGGAGCCCTTGGCCACGGCCTCGTCGAGCGAAAGGCCTTCGTCGAGCCGGAGGTTGTTGTAGCGGGTGATGAGCAGCATGCCGTTGCGTGTGGCGATGCCGAAGAGCGAGATGAAGCCGATGATTGCCGGGATTGACACCACCCCACTGCCACACGCGAGCACAATGACACCGCCGATGAGAGCAAAGGGGAGATTGAGCAGAATCACACCGCTCTCCACAGCGTTGCGAAACTGCATGTAGAGCAGCAGGAAGATGACCAGGATGGAGGCCAGGGAGGTCAGGAGCAGGATGCGCGAGGCAGCTTGTTCGCTCTCAAACTGGCCGCCATACTCGATGTGATAGCCTTCGGGGAGGTCGACAGTCCGGTCGATGCGGTCGCGGATGTCGTTGACCACCGAGCGGATGTCGCGTCCTGAGGCATTGGCGCTCACCACAATCTTGCGCCCAACGTTTTCGCGGTTGATAGTGTTGGGCCCGGACGAAGAGACCACCTCGGCCAGATTGCTCAGCGGCACCTTGCCATCGGATGGCGTGTCGATAAGGAGATTGCGTAGCGCCTCGGCCGATGCGCGGCTATCGGGGGCGGCGCGTACCACTAAGTTGAAGCTGCGGTTTCCCTCATAGACCTGGCTCACCGCCTCGCCGGCAAGGAGCACGGAGATGGCCTCGTTGAGGGCCGGCTCGCTGACGCCATAGCGGGCCATGAGCTCAGGCTTGGGCACAATTTTCAGCTCGGGGCGCTCAATCTGCTGCTCCACATTGAGGTCGGCCACCCCGTCGATGCCCGCAATGGCATCCTTGACCTTGTTGCCGATGGAAAAGAGTCGGTTGAGGTCGTCGCCAAAGATCTTGATGGCGATGGCGGCCTGAGTGCCCGAGAGCATGGCGTCGATGCGGTGGGAGATGGGCTGTCCAATCTCAATGTTGGCCCCGACGATGGAAGAGAGACGGGAGCGGACGTCGGCGAGCAGCTGCTCATGGCTACGGCCATTGAGCACAAAGGGAGCCTCAATCTCAGAGACATTGACCCCCAAGGCATGCTCGTCGAGCTCGGCACGGCCGGTCTTGCGCGCCACCGTCTGGATCTCAGGCACCTGGAGCAGCAGCTCCTCGGCGTGGCGGCCGATGCGCTCGCTCTCCTCGAGCGAGATGCCGGGCATGGAGCTCACGTTGATGGTAAACGAACCCTCGTTGAAGGGGGGGAGGAAAGAGTGGCCAAGGGTGAAGAAGAGACCCAGGGCGCCAATGAAGAGAGCCACAGCCACGATGATGATGGCACGGCCATGGCCAATGGCCCATGACAGGGCGCGAGAATAGCGCTTGCGGAGCCAGCGAGTGACAAAAGCCTCCTTGGGGAGAATGCCGTCGGGGTCCATTGTCTCGGATTGCTTCCCCTTAGCCTCGCGGCCGAGGAGATAAGAGCAGAGCACGGGAGTGAGAGTGAGAGCCACGGCGGTGGAGGCCAGCAGAGCCACGATGAAGGCCACGCCCAAGGGGATGAGCATGCGCCCCTCCATGCCGCTGAGGAAGAAGAGGGGGAGGAAAGAGACAATGATGATGAGAGTGGAATTGAGGATAGGCATCCTCACCTCGCGCGAGGCATCGTAGACCACGCGGAGAGTCGTGTCGCGCTCCCCCTCGGGGCGGAGGCGATTTTCGCGCATCCGCCGCCAGACATTCTCCACATCGACAATGGCATCGTCGACGAGTGAGCCTATGGCTATGGCCATGCCGCCGAGGCTCATGGTGTTGAGGCTTTGGCCAAAGAGATGGAGCACGATGATGCTCACCAGGAGCGAGAGCGGGATGGTGACGAGGGAGATGACGGTGGTCCGCACATTGGCCAGGAAGAGGAAGAGCACAATCACCACAAAGACGGCACCCTCGAGGAGCGAGGTCTTGACATTGCTCACCGAGCTCTCGATGAAGGTTGACTGGCGGAAGATATCGGTAGAGACATGGACGTCGGCCGGGAGGCTCTTTTGGAGGTCGGAGAGGGCGGCTTCGATATCCTCGGTGAGCTCAATAGTGCCGGTCCGGGGCTGCTTGGTGACGGTGAGGAGCACTGCATCCTTGCCTCTCTCAGAGGCCACGCCGAGCTTGGGTGTCTGTGCCCCGACGGAGACTTCGGCAATGTCGGCAATGGTGACAATCCCCTCGGGACCCGACTTTACTACGCCGCTCGAGATGCGGCCAATGGCATCGGGAGAGGCCACGCCACGGACAATATATTCATTGCCATACTCATATATTACGCCGCCGGAGGTGTTGCGGTTCATGCCTCGGGTGGCCTCCATCGCCTCAGAGAGGCTCACCCCGTAATGGCGCATACGCTCGGGGGAGAGGAGTATCTGATATTCCTTGAGATCGCCGCCGATGACGCTCACCTGAGCCACGCCGCCCGTCGAGAGCAGGCGGGGGCGGATGGTCCAGTCGGCGAGAGTGCGCAGGTCGAGCATCGAGGTAGAGTCGGCCGTGAGGCCCACTATGAGCAGCTCGCCAAGAATCGACGACTGTGGGCCGAGGGTTGGAACACCCACTGTCGGGGGAAGTGACTCGCCAATGGCAGCAAGCTTCTCCGACACAATCTGGCGGTCGAGGTAGATGTCAGTGCCCCAGTCAAATTCCACCCACACGACAGAGAAGCCGGTGGTGGAAGAGGAGCGGACACGGCGTACCCCCGTGGCGCCGTTGACGGCAGTCTCGATGGGGAAGGTGACAAGCTGCTCCACCTCCTCCGGAGCCATCCCCGGAGCCTCTGTCATCACCACCACCGTCGGAGCGTTGAGGTCGGGAAACACATCTATCTCGGCATGTCGCGCGGCCCAGATGCCGGCCACGGTGAGGATTACTGCGGCGGCCAGGATGAGCAGGCGATTGCGCAACGCAAAGGCTATTATCTTATTAAGCATGGCAAGCGGATGAATGGGGGATGGGTCAATGATTGTGGGTGTGGCCCGGGATGGCCTTGCCGGCGCCGGCGAGCTTCACATGGATGGCGCCGGAAGAAACATATTCCTCCCCGGGGCGTAGACCGGAGATAATCTCCACGCGGCGGCCGTCGGAGGCGCCGGTCTTCACCTCGCGCCGGGTGTAACCCTCCTCGTCTACGCGGATATAGACGTAATTGACCCCCTGCTCCTCGGTCAAGGCTGTCAGAGGCACCGACACCACCCCCTCGCGTGGGGATGAGAGGAGGTAGACCTCGGCGTAGCTGTCGGGGAGGATGTCGGCGCGATTGTCAAACTCAAAGGTGATGGGGACGAAGGCCGAGGACTCAGCCGAGCCGTTGCGACCGCGGGCCACGACGCGCCCTCCGAGCTCGTCGATGTCGTAGACCTCATCGGAGGCGGCGGTGGAGAAGCGCGCCCCGCTCACCTGAGGGAGACGTCGGTAATAACGCTCCGGGACGTCGGCGCGGAGGTAGAGATGGCGGTTTTGGGTGATGGTCATCAGGGGGCGCCCCACCTCGGCATACTCGCCGTCGGTGACAAGGAGCTGCTTTACATATCCGCCGGTGGGGGCAGTGACGGTGACACCGCGACCGCCCCCCTTGCCTACGGCCTCGACGGCCAGGCGGGCACGGTCATATTCGGCCTTGGCGGCCTGATATTCATCGCGAGTGATGATGCGGTCGTCGATGAGAGCTTGGGCGCGCTCCCAGGCCTCTTTGGCGCGCTCATACTCCGAGCGAGCCAAAGCGCTGACATCGCCGCCCGGGAGCGAAGCGGTGGTGAGAGTGGCCACGGCCGCGCCGCGGCTTATCGGCATCCCCTCGCTCCATCCGCGGGCGAGGCGGACAATGCCACCCACCGTGGCTGAGACAGTGCCCTCGGCGCCGGAGGCGGGCATCACGCGGCCGGCGCACTTGATGACATCAGTAAATCGGGCGGCTGCGGCGGTGTCAATCGTCACTCCGGCAGCTCGGGCCTTCTCGGGTGAGAGGATAATCTCGTCGGCGGCATGGCCTTCGTGGTCGTGGTCGTCGTGACCCTCGTGGTCGGCATGGCCTTCGTGGTCATGGTCATGCTCGTCGCTATGCTCGTGGGCTTCGTGGCCCTCGTGGTCGTCATGACCCTCGTGGCCTCGGCCGCCGCAGCTTGAGAGGGCTGCAATGGTCAGAGCCACAGTGATATATCGCAATATTTTCATCTCAATGTGTAGATTGGTTGCCCAAAGGTAGCCACATCTTTTTGCAACCCGGTGGCATTTGTAGATGAGTAATAAAGCGGTCAAGGCGCAATGGGGCGAAGCTGAAAGCCGTCTATGTCAACAGGATATGTGGCATTCTCGCGCTCAAGCTGAGCCACCATAAGAGCAACCATCTCGCGGAGTCGGGCCTTCTCGATGCTTGCCAAATCGTGGTTCTCATAAGGGTCGGAGGCCAGATTGAATAGCTTATATTCCGGGTGTTGAGGGTTTTCGGGGTGGTAGTAGTAAATCAGTTTCCAGTCGCCCTTGCGGTAGACGGTGTGATAGTATCCGTTGTTTTCGTGAGGAAAGTGCATGAGGAAAAAGTCGCGGTGGGCCGGGTCTTTTTCCCCTGCTGCGAGGGTCTTAAGGTCAGAGCCATCGAGAATGTGGCCTTGAGGCAAGTTTACACCGGCAGCTGAGAGGACGGTGGGGTAGATGTCCATGATGGTAGCCATCTGAGTCTGTACTGAATTTTGGCTGATTGGGTAGCGCTGCTGCAAGACGTTGGAGGAGTCGGGCTTAGCCCAGGCCATGATAAATGGCACGCGCATTCCGCCCTCATATTCAGTGCCTTTCTTTCCTCGGAACGGAGCCGCAGAGGCGTGGCCAAACTTGTCGCCCAGCGGAGCGTCGCCGCCATTATCGCCAAGGAAGATGACCAGAGTGTTTTCGGCCACGCCTATTGAGTCGAGATAGTCGAGCATTTCGCCAAGACTCTTGTCTTGCCCCTCGATAAGAGTGGCGAACGCGTCGGCCCGGGGCGGCATGCCCTCATATGCAGGATAATTGGCAATGAAGCGCTCATCAGTCTCAAAGGGCTGATGGACGGCGTAATGGGCCAGATTGAGATAGAAAGGCTTGCCATCGTCGACGGCCTTCTTCACCTCGGCTTGTGCCTCGAGCGTGAGGGCATCAGTCAAAAAGGTATTGGTGTTATGATATTTCTCCAGGTCGGGCACAGCTCTGGGGCGATACCCTCTAATCCACCCATAACCGTTTTCGCCGTGATAACTGCCGGGTTCACCGATGGCTGAGCCGGCAATGTTGACATCAAAGCCTATGTTGCGAGGATCGGCCCCCGGGGCAAACTGATTGGAGAAGTGGGCCTTGCCGACATGGATAGTGCGGTATCCGGCATCGGAGAGCGCGCGAGGGTAGGTCATGACAGTGTCGGAGATGCCATTCCAGTTCCAATCATAAGGCCCGTATTCACAGCGGTTGTCGCTTTCGGCATTAATCCAGTTGGTAGTGCGGTGACGGGCCGCGTTCTGCCCCGTCATTATCGAGGTGCGCGAGGGGGAGCTGACACTTTGGGCATAGAAGGTGGAGAACCGCACGCCCTGACGAGCCAATCGCTCCATATTAGGCGTGTGATACCAGTCGTTGAGCGGATGATGGATCGGATTACCCTGCTTGTCGGCGTCAAACTCGAGCGAAGTATCCATAAGCCCCATGTCATCAACGAGAAAGACCATCACGTTAGGACGGTCTTGAGCCATAGCACTCATGGCGACAAGAGTCGCTGCGGAAGTACAAAAGTTTCGTAACTGCATCATAGAAGCAATAGTTCATGCTTGATAGTTATGCAAGGGTCAGCAAAGATATGGAAAAATTATGATACAATCAAAAAAGCCGCGGGGAGGCGGCCATGAGGTCGTCTCCCCGCGGAGAGGAGCATACGCTGTCGGGCTATCGGGCGGAGGGGCCGGGGCCCGAGGCGCCGCGTTTCAGGATGGAATAGATGGCTGCGGCTCTTGTGGCGAGCTTGTGTTGGAGCACCGGTGCCTCCTTTGGGGATACCATCTTGAGGTCGGCATAGCGGTCTTCGCCGTTGATGAAGGGGATGATCTGTCCGTCGGGCTGGGGTGTGTCGAGTTGGAGCGGCTCCATTCCCTTTGCGCGTCGACGCGGGTCGTAGCGATAGATAGGCCAATAGCCCGAGCGCGTGGCCTCGCGCTCTTCCAGGATGGCGTGTCCCATGCCGGCGCGGATGCCATGATTGATGCAAGGGCAATAGGCAATCACGATGGCGGGGCCGGGGTAGGAGTCGGCCTCGGTCAGAGCCTCGATGGTCTGCTGGAACGAGCCGCCGAGCGACACTTGGGCCACATAGATATTACCGTAGGTCATCATCATGCGGCCGAGATCTTTGCGGAAGGTGCGCTTGCCTGCGGCGGCATACTTGACCACGGCGCTGATGGGAGTGGCCTTAGACATCTGGCCGCCGGTGTTGGAGTAACACTCGGTGTCCATCACCAGAAGATTGATGTCAATGTCTTGGGCCAGCACATGGTCAAGGCCGGCAAAGCCAATGTCGTAGGCCCAGCCGTCGCCGCCGATGGCCCAGACGCTCTTCTTGCCGAGGAGGGAGGCATCGTCGATGAGCGGCTGTGCGGCAGACACGGGCGAGGCTTTAAGGGCCTGGAGCAGAGCGTCGGCGGCGGCTTGCGACCTTTGGCCGTCGGTATAGGAGTCAACCCATCCCTGCAGGGCGGTCTTCACCTCGGGTGGGAGCGAAGGGTCGGCAAGCAGCGTCTTGCCCTTCTCCAGCAGAGCCCTGCGGCGATGGGCAATGGCCGTGGCAATGCCGAAGCCATATTCGGCATTGTCCTCAAAGAGGGAGTTGCCCCATGCCGGGCCATGGCCGTGACGGTCGGTGCAATATGCATTGGAGGGATAGTCGGCGCTCCATATCGAGGAGCAGCCGGTGGCGTTGGCCACAACCATCCGCGGGCCGAAAAGCTGGGTGAGAAGCTTGACGTAGGGGGTCTCGCCACAGCCACCGCAGGCACCCGAAAACTCCATCAGAGGGCGCTGCAGCTGGGTGCCCGCCACCGTCGTTGGGGACATAAGAGTGTCTTTTTCCATCACGTTGGCCCGACACCACTCCATCAGCTCCTCCTGGAGGGGCAGCTGAGAGGCAAGCGGCACCATAGTCAGAGCCTTGCCCGGGCAGACTTCTGCGCAGGAGCCACACCCTACGCAGTCTAACGGATAGATCTGGATGCGGAATTGCAGGTCGGAGTGGCCGGGGATATGCGAGCCCTTGGTGGCAAGACCGGCCGGTGCCTTGGCTTTCTCCTCGGGAGTGAGCAGCCATGGGCGGATGGAGGCGTGGGAGCAGACGAGCGAGCACTCGCAGCACTCGACACACTTGTCGGGGTCCCATTGCGGGACATTCACTGCTATGCCGCGCTTCTCATAGGCGGTGGTGCCCATGGGCATAGTGCCGTCGGGGCTAAAAAGGCTCACGGGCAGGGCGTTGCCCTGGCGGCGATTGCAAGGGTCGGCAATCTTGGCCACAAACTCGGGCCTCGGCCCCTTGGGCTGCGACGGGAGAGCGCCCATGAGAGAGTTGACATCCACCTCTATCAGGTGCGCGGGGGCAGCGTCGATGGCCGCGATGTTGTTTTTCACCACGTCGCCCCCTTCGTGCATATAAGTCTCAGACACCTTCTCCTTTAAGGCTGTAATGGCCGAGTCGAGGTTGACGCTCCCAATGAGCTTCAAGAAGATGGTCTCCATTATCATATTGACCCTCACGCCGAGATTATTTGCGGCAGCCACCATCCCGGCATCGATGATGTAGACGCGGGCCTTGCGCTCCTTGAGCTTCATAGCGAGTGGCTGAGGCATCACCTTTGCCAGCTCGGAGGGGGAGAGGGGGGTATTGAGCACAAAGATGCCTCCTTCCTTGAGATTGTCGGCCAGCGGAAATTTGTGGATGTAAATATCCTTGTTGCAGCCTATATAGTCGGCCTCCTCGATGGAGTAGGCGGCCTCGATGGGATGGGGGGCTAAGCGCAGCTGAGAGATGGTGTAGCCGTCGCTCTTCTTGGCCGAGTACTCAAAGTAGGCCTGAGCCCAGAGCGGAGCCACCGACGTGAGCACTGCTGCGGCTTGTCGCGTGGCGCCGACAGTGCCGTCAGACCCCATGCCGTAGAAGACACACTGTTTGACATCGTCGGGTATCACCGAAGCCGGAGCCGGGCCGGGCGTGAGCGACAGGTGGGTCACGTCGTCGATGATGCCCACCGTAAAGCGCCGCTTAGGCTCCTCCTTGGCCGTTTCATCGTAGACGGCGATGGCCATGGCCGGGTCAAACTCCTTGCTCGACAAGCCATAGCGGCCGCCGATGACGCGGATGGCGCGGCCGCTCTCTTGCACCGCCGCCAGCGCGTTGAGCAGCAGCGGCTCCCCCTGCGAGCCGGGCTCTTTGGTGCGGTCGAGTACGGCGATGGTCTTCACCGTCGCGGGGAGTGCCGCCAAGAGATGGTCTGCGCTGAAAGGATTGAACATATGGACCGACACCACACCCACCTTACGCCCCGCCTTGGCGAGGCTCTCCACGGCAGCCTCGGCCACCTTTGCCGATGAGCCCATGGTGACAATCACCTCTGTGGCATCGGGGGCGCCGGTGTAGTCAAAGAGATGATATTGACGCCCGGTGAGCTTAGCCACACGGTCCATCGCCGTCTGGACTGCCTGAGGGAACGCGTCGTAAAATCGGTTGGCGGCCTCGCGGGTCTGGAAGTAGACATCGGGGTTTTGGGCCGAGCCTCTCAAGTCGGGTGTCATGGGGTTCATCCCCTTGGCTCTGAAGGCCTTCACCTTGTCCATGTCCACGAGTGAGGCCATGTCGTCGTAAGATAACACGTCGATGGTGGCCATCTCATTGCTTGTCCGCCAGCCATCCATGAAATGGAGCACCGGCAGGCTCCCGTCAATTGCCGCTAAGTGGGCCACTAATGCCAGGTCCATAGCCTCTTGCACAGAGGCCGATGCCAGCATGGTGAAGCCGGTGGCGCGGCAGGCCATCACATCCTGATGGTCGCCAAAGATGCTCAGCGCCTGCGCGGCAATTGAGCGGCTCCCCACATGAAACACCGCCGGGAGCATCTCTCCCGCAATCTTATACATATTTGGGATCATGAGCAACAGCCCCTGCGAGGCTGTGAAGGTGGTGGCGAGGGCGCCGGCAGCGAGGGCGCCGTGGGTGGCGCCTGCCGCGCCAAGCTCGCTTTCCATCTCCTTCACCTCCATAGTGTTGCCAAAGATGTTCAGGCGTCCATGGAGAGCCCATTTGTCGGCGGTGGAGCCCATTGATGCCACAGGGGTTATGGGGTATATAGTAGCGATGTCGCTTAGGGCATAGGCTACATGAGTGGCTGCGGTGCAGCCGTCCATGATCTGCTTCATAGTAAAAGGTGTGGGGGGGGGGAGTTGGTGGATATGTGTGCTTTTATATAATGCGCATCGGGGCCGGAATGTTTATCATGACGGGAGAATGATATGTTGCATTCAGTAGGGGAGTCGAAGTTTCGAGGTGTGAAAGAGTCAAAATATAGGGCAAAGCATTGTTGATCAGGTGTCTATATATATTTATAGAGACGAGGCCTGATTAGACGATGAGAGTGGTGATAAAATTTTTTTCACAAAAAAATAAGAAAAATTAGATATTTTTCCGTTATTAATTGTTACCTTTGTAAAATAATATGAAAAGAGGGTCGGGGTCGACCCCTTTTTCACCTCACGCGAAACTATTAACCACGCCGCTCGCCCCATTCATAACCACTGAGCGGATATTATTGTAAACAAACCATTATTCAACGAAATGAAGAAGTTTAAGTCTCTCATTTTGGCCGGCGCAGTGCTATTCAGCACATTTGCCGCCTCTGCTCAGACGATAGAGCGTCGTCTCATTGAGCCGGAAAAGACCGTCTTCGCTCCCCATTGGTTTATGCAGGCCCAAGGCGGTGGTGCATACACCCTCGGCGAGGCATCATTCGGCGACCTCATCTCCCCGACCGCTGCCCTCAACATCGGCTATCGTTTCAGCCCCGTGTTCTCACTCCGTGCCGGCGCAAGTGGCTGGCAGGCTAAGGGTGCAGCACACTTTGACTTTGACAATCACATCTACAAGTTCAACTACATCCAGGCCAACCTCGATGCTATGTTGAGCCTGACCAACCTATTCTGCGGTTGGAACCCCAAGCGCACACTCGACTTCTATCTCTTTGCCGGCGTGGGCGCTAACGACCGTTTCCACAACGACGAAGCCATCGACCTTGCTGCCAACTACGGCTTCCCCTTCCGTTATCTCTGGGATACCCACAAATGGGCCTTCACCGGCCGCGCCGGTCTCGGTGTTAACATCCGCCTGAGCGACATCGTTGCCCTCAACGTTGAAGCCAATGCCAATGGCCTTACCGACCACTTCAATTCAAAGCATGGCAAGGACTCCAACATCGACTGGCAGTTTAACGGCCTCGTAGGTCTGACCATCAAGTTTGGTAAGGGCTACAAGACCATCCCCGCCGTCTATGAGGAGATTATCATCGAGCCAGAGCCCGAACCCGCTCCCGCTCCTGCCCCCGCACCCAAGCCCGCTCCCGCTCCCAAGAAGGCCGAGCCTATGACTCAGAATGTATTCTTCCTCATCGACAGCTCCGTGATTCGCGAGGCTGAGCAGGTGAAGATTGACAAGCTCGTCGAGTATCTCAAGGCCAACCCCAAGGCTCGCGTAGAGGTTACCGGCTATGCTGATAAGGAGACCGGCTATCCCGCCTACAACATGGCCCTCTCAGATCGCCGTGCCACTGCCGTTTGCAACGCCATCGAGAAAGCCGGCATCGCTGCCGACCGCATCACCAAGGCTTACAAGGGCGACACCGTACAACCCTTCCCCGGCACCGAATATTACAAGAACCGCGTCTGCATCTGCGTAGCTGAGGATAAGTAAATCCCGGCTCCCGCAAGGCAACTCACTGATACAAGAGACTCCCTCCCGAGCATACGGTCAAAGACGTTGGCCGGCCAACGGGAGGGAGTCTCCCTTTTAATAACCTCACTCCATTCTCGCTCCACTCCCATGTCTGAAATAAAGAGCATCGGTATTCTTACATCAGGCGGCGACGCCCCCGGCATGAACGCCGCCATACGCGCCGTGACCCGCGCCGCCATCTTCTCAGACCTCCGTGTCTACGGCATCTACCGTGGCTATAAGGGTCTTATCTCCGACGAAATATCCGAGTTCAAGACCCAAAATGTCTCCAACATCATCCAGATGGGAGGCACCATACTTAAGACAGCCCGTTGCCCCGAGTTTACCACCCCGGAGGGACGTCAGCTCGCCTACGACAACATACGCCGCCACGGCATTGATGCTCTCGTCGTCATCGGCGGCGACGGCTCTCTCACCGGCGCGCGCATCTTTGCCAACGAATTTAACTTCCCCTGCATAGGCCTCCCCGGCACCATTGATAACGATCTCTTTGGCACCGACACCACCATAGGCTACGACACCGCCCTCAACACCATCATGGAGTGTGTCGACAAGATACGCGACACGGCCACCTCCCATGAGCGTCTCTTCTTTATAGAGGTGATGGGACGCGACGCCGGTTTCCTCGCCCTCAACGGTGCGATTGCCACCGGTGCCGAGGCAGCCATCATCCCTGAGATCTCAACCGAGGTGGACCAGCTGGCCGAGCTCATCCAGAACGGCTTCCGCAAGTCAAAAAACTCATCCATAGTGCTTGTGGCCGAGAGCCCCGTCACCGGTGGCGCCATGGCCCTCGCCGAGCGCGTCAAGAATGAATATCCCGGATATGATGTCCGCGTCTCTATCCTTGGACACCTCCAGCGCGGCGGCTCCCCTTCGGCCCACGACCGTATCCTCGCCTCTCGCATGGGTGCCGCAGCCATCGATGCACTGCTCGAAGATCAGCGCAACGTAATGATTGGCATCACCAACGACGAGATAGTCTACGTGCCCTTCTCCAAGGCCATTAAAAACGATAAGCCCATCAACAGAGCCCTGCTCGACACCCTCCGCCGTCTCTCTATCTGATGCCCTCACCCGCCACCCCCATGCCCCCCCTCCCCGCCGGCTTCATTGCCATGACTCGGGAGCCGGGATGTGACATCCTCCGTGACCTCCCCGCCGCCCTCGACGGGGAGGCCCCGTCTGTGGCCATCCGCCTCAACCCAGCCAAGCATCGCCCCGAGCTCCAGCTCCCATGGGCGACCGACGGCCTTGTGCCGTGGGAGCCGATGGGGCATTACCTCAAAGAGCGCCCCTCCTTTACTCTCGACCCTCTCCTTCATCAAGGACTCTATTATGTCCAGGATCCCTCGTCGATGATTATAGGCCACATCATCAGGCAGATACTCCCAACCATCCAGACATCCGGCGGGCCGCTGCTCTATCTCGATGCCTGCGCTGCCCCCGGCGGGAAGACTACTGCCGCTATCGCTGCCCTCCCCGAGGGGAGCATCGTGGTGGCCAACGAGTTTACCCCCTCGCGTCTGGGCCCTCTGCGCGAAAACCTTGCGCGCTGGGGCTCACCCTATGCCGTGGCCACCTCAGTGGCTGTCGATCGCCTCGCCAAAGCAGCCCCGGCAACCTTTGACATAGTGGCCGTCGATGCCCCATGCTCCGGCGAGGGGATGATGCGCAAGGATGCCGACGCTCGTCGCCAGTGGAGCCCCGGTCTCATTGCCTCCTGCGCCACTCTCCAGCGCGAGATCCTCACCGCTGCCTGGCAGGCTCTCCGCCCCGGCGGTTTCCTCATCTACTCCACTTGCACCTTCAACACAGCCGAGAACGAGGATAATCTCCTCTTCATTGCCCGCGAGCTTGGTGGCCATCCGGTGGAGATTGAGACAGACCCCTCATGGGGCATAGACAGCTCCATCAAGGGCCCCTATTCCGCCTTGCGGTTTATCCCCGGACACATCAGAGGCGAGGGGCTCTTTGCCTCGCTCATCAAAAAGCCAGGCGATGCTCGGCGACCTCCCAAGATGGCCAAGCGCATTGCCCCAAGCGCCAAGGGCCCCGACCTCTCGCGGCTAATAGATGAGCCCGATAGATTTTCGTTTGTCACGCGCCAGGATGGGCAGACCATCGACCTCCTCCCGCCTCTCCCTGAGGGAATCCTCCCCCTGGTAAAGCCCGTCGTGACCCTCGGTATAGTCAAAGGGCGCGACCTTATCCCCGATTCGTCGCTCGCATGGTCGATGGCCCTCGACACTGAGACCTTCCCGCGTCATGAGGTGGAGCTATGCGACGCCTTGACCTTCCTGCGCCACCAGGCCATGACCCTCCCCGACGCGCCCAAGGGAGTCATCCTCCTCAGCCATGCCGGCCTCCCCCTCGGCTTCGTCAAAAACCTCGGCAACCGCGCCAACAACCTCCACCGCGCCGCCTGGCGCATCCTCAAATAAGGGTATTGATATGATACCCGGAGGCGCTGACGGTCATTTGGGCATGGCAGCGCGATGGGCTGCTATCACTGCCGGGGTGAAGCCCTCGGCCTCCATGGCGTTGAGTCCGCGTATGGTGAGACCTCCGGGAGTGGTCACCTTATCTATCTCAGCCTCGGGGTGAGAGCCCGGGCGCAGCAGCAGGTCGGCCGCACCCTCAATGGTGTGGCAAATGATTTTCTGCGCCATGGAAGCCTTGAGCCCTATCTCGACGGCTCCTTCCATTGCCGCGCGCACATAGCGCATGGCAAAAGCAATGCCGCATGAGGCTACGGTCATAGCAGCCGGTAGGTGGGCTTCATCGATATGCTCGACTGCTCCCACGCGCATAAACAGCCCGGTGGCCTCGCTGGCGGTGCCTTTCACCGGCGTGACAAAAGTCATTGACGAGCAGAGCGCAGCAGCAGTGTTGGGGATGGCGATGGCAATCTCATCTGCATCGGGAAACAAATCACATAGAGCTTTACCGGTAACGGTGGCGGCCACCGATATTATTGTTTTTTCCTTGAAGCATATGGATTGGGCAATCTCGCCGGCCACCTGGGCTATGAGCCATGGTTTCACGGCGAGGATTATGACATCGGCCCGACGCGCCGCATAGCTGTTGTCGTCGGTGACCGTGGCCCCCATCTCGCGGTAGGGAGCTAAGCGCTCGGTGTGGGGATTGGCGAGGAAGAGGTCGGTTGCTTGGAAGCCCGAGCGGAGCAGCCCGTCGACAATGGCGCCGCCCATGGCTCCCACCCCTATGATGGCAATTTTGATTGGTCTCATTGTGTTTTTTTATCTTGGTAAAAAATTCAGTTGGCGGCCACGACACGGAAGGCGCCGTCGCGGTAGACCATTCGTGCGAGGCCCATGCGCATCAATGCAAGGATAATCTCTTCACTGCGAGCCTCGGTGACGGCCAGAGAGGCGGCCAATGTATGTGGCGAGGCGTGGCCTCGCCGACGCATATGATCTATGGCTGTGGCTATCAGTGGTGCGTCGAGTAGGGAGGCACCGGAGTCGATCCATGAGCGGACCATCAGCTCCGGCGCGGCGATGTTTTCATCGGCCACGCGGTAGTAGGCTCGCCAGCGACCGTCGCTCTCCTGAGCCATGACCGGCCTAAGCGGCCCGGCGGGGGAAATCTCGGCGCGGATCACGTTGAGTCCACCCTCGCAGCGGAAGGCAGTGAAGCGGAGCACCACCTCGGGACGGCAATAGAGCGAGGCGGCCTGTTCCACCACGAAGATGTCCTCCTCATTGCGCACCCCGGCTATCACCCCATTGTCTTTCACTCCAATGAGGAGGCGGCCGCCGTCGTTGTTGGCAAATGCGCTGATTGAGCGGGCTATCTTGCGCGCGTCGGAGATGGCATACTTAAAGTCTTGATGCTCATGCTCCCCCTGGGCTATGAGGCCGGCTATGTAGAAGGCACCGCGGACAGCCCTGAGGTCTTTCATTCCTGTGAGGTGAGGTCGGAGAGGAGGGCTGAGATTACGGCAAAGGTGCGCTGCGGCGCTGCCTCCCAGAAGTTTTCATATTGCGAGGCATTGTCATCGTGGGCTCCGGGAGTGTCGCTCACCACGCGCACGGCTATCATGGGGACACCGGCGGCGGCACACGCGTGGGCAATTGCGGTAGACTCCATTTCGACGGCCATCACGTCGGGCTGCTTGCGGCAGATCTCGGCCACCTCCTCGGGGCGGGAGATGAAGCTGTCGCCGGAGCAAATCAGGCCGTGCATCACTCCCGGGCGCGGGGCAAGGGAGGGGAGGGCGAGCAGCTCGAGGGAGGGAGTGAAATAGGGGGGGAAGCCGTCGGGCACACATGGCTCCGTTCCGGGTCCACACCACACGTCGTGGTAGGCCAGTCGATTGGCCACCACCACGTCGAGGATGCCTGCTTGGTGGCCGGTGCCCCCGGCCACGCCGGTGGAGATCACCAGGCCGGGCCGGAAGGAGTCGATGATGTTGCGGGTGGCGAGGGCAGCGTTGACCTTTCCTATTCCGCTCTTGGTCACGATAACATCAGCGCCGCCGAGCTTGCCGGCAAAGTCGCGCAACAGAGCCACCTCCTTGTCCATGGCGGCAAGGATGGCAATTCGCTTATATCGCTTCATCTGATTTAGAGGAAGAGAGTTACGAGGACATACAGGCCGTGGGCCACGAGTGCGGCAAAGATACCGCCTATGGTGTGGGCCAGGATGGCCTTGGGGGTGAGGTCGCGATAGCCGAGCGAGTCGAGCATGGCGGTGTGGGTGGAGAGGTAGCCGCTCCAGCACATGCCGATGGCGGTGAAGACGGCAATGGCGTTGCCGTCGGCCCATCCCTGGGCGATGAAATTGGGCACGAGGCTCAGAGCTGCGCCGACGGCGCCGAGGGCGGTGATGGGGAAGGCCACCAAGTGGGGGTCGTGGAAGCCAAAGAGCCATTCAAAGATAAAGTTGATCTTGCCGGCGAGCCAGGGGAGCACCTCTACGCCCTCATAAGCAGCGCCGGTATAATCGCCTGAGGCCGAGGGGCCAAAGGTGAGGATCATCACTAAGGTGGAGATGATAAGCACGCCGGGGATGATGGCTATGCCCACGTCGACGCCGGTGCGGCCGCCGTCGAGGAGCGAGTTGAGGATGCGGATGAAGAGGCTCTTCTCGGCCGGGGCCTCCTTCTCGGCCACTTCGGCATCTTGGGGAGTGTTGCCAAGGGGGTTGTCGGCAGTCTTGGCGGCAATCACGGCATTCTCTTGCAAGTAAGCGGGATATTGCTTAATGACAAAGTGTTGCATGATGCGAGTAGACACTACGCAGCCAAAGAAGGCGCCTATCAGGCCGATGAGCGGGGCCAGGAAATAGCCTTGGCCCACCATGAAGACCATCACCAGGAGACCCATGCCGAAGGCTGTGCCGAAATTGGTGAGCGAGATATATTGAAACTTCTTGAAGTAAGAGCCGAAGCGCTTATCTTGGGCCAGCGAGATGATGGCCGGATTGTCGGAGAGGAATGTCATGACGGCGCCGAGGGCGGCTACGCCGGGCAGACGGAACAGAGGCCCCATAAGCGGCCTAAGCATCTTTTCGATGAGGCTTACGACGCCAAACTCCACAAAGAGGCGGCCAAGAGCGCCTGTGACGACGCATATGCCCATGAGGTAGAATACGGTGTTGAGCAGCAGGTCGTGGGCCGTGTGCATGATGGTGTTGAGCATGTTAGCTACCCCCATTTTCACGCCTATTCCGTAGAAGAGGCCAAAGACCACGGCGAGGCAAATGATGCCTGAGGGGATGATGGAGGTGATGGAGCGGCGGCGAGGCTTGGCGTCAATGGCTGCGGCCGGCGATTTTTCGAGTTCCATTTATGAATCTGAGAGATTTTAAGGTTGAGGAGTAAAGAATATTTTAAGGCGATTATCGCTTGATAGAGAGGAGGTTCATATCCCATTTCACGCCAAAGTCGAGGATGGCCGATCCTCGCTGCATCACGTCGGCGCGATTGGCGTTGTGGCCCCAGGAGTGGTAGGCGTTGGCGTGGAAGCGGAGAGTGCCGAGGCTCTTGGAGAAGGGGTAAAACTCCACACCGCCGCCGATCATCTTCAGCTCAGTGCCGTCCAAGACAAGGGCATCGGCTGCAGTGCCGCTCTTGTTTACGTCGTAGGTCATCTTGGCGTGGATGCGCCAGAGCGCCGTGGGCTTCACTGATATTTCGCCCATGATGGAGCAGTCTTTGAAGAGGAAGGCTTGATGAGACGAGGCGCGGTTCATCAGGTCGAGCTCAATGGCCCATTTGCCTAAGCTCACCTTGTTGCCAAGGGCTATGTAGTTGATATAGTGGCCGGGCGCATACTCCAGCAGGTTGACCGACCAAAGGGGTGAGAAGATGCCGTGGGTGCCGCTCCAGTAGAGGTTGTAGGCATACATGTTGCGGTTGTCGGGGGTGAAGAAGGGGCTCTCACACCATTGGAACATCAGCTTGTCGTTGCCGGTGAAGTTATAGGCCACGGAGCCGCCAATCTGGTAGCAAGGAATGTTGTTCCAGAACACGGAGCAGGAATAGAGGTCGATAGGGGCGCGGTCATACTCCCATCCGCCAATGGCCACTACTTGTTTGCCGCCGGCGATGGAGAAGCGGCCGGTGTTCCACTGAAGATAGACCCAGTCGGTAGCGTCAAAGAAAGAGCGGTCGTTGTGGCCCTTGTTGAGGCGCTGGCGCCATGAGTAGGAGAGATTGTCGGTGATGTTGCCGTCGAGGCGTATGTTAAGGAATTTACCCTCAAAGCCGGTGTTGTCTTTGATGACGGTGCTGCCGCCATCGAGCCCCGACTGCCAGTTGCGTTGATAGTCAAGGCGGGTCTCCACCCTCAGGGTGGCAATCGACTCCTTAGGGGCAGGGGTCTTCGACTCAGTCTCGGCAGCAGCCATGGGGAGGGCGGCGGCCAGGAAAAGTGAGGGGATGATGATTGATTTCATTGAAGTGACGGATGGGGGTGATAGATAGATTGGTATAGTAGAAGGGGAGGAGGTGTCGGATTAGCTGTGGCAATGGGCCAGGCCAATGGAGAGGACGCTGAGCTTGGCTCGGGGGATGGCCTCGTGGAGGGCGCGGAGGCAGTCGCGCATCGTGGCCCCGGTGGTGATTATGTCGTCAACCACCAAGAGGTGGGGGTCGGGGCGTCCTCGCAGCGAGCGAGCCTCGGCTCGGGCGCGGTAGGCACCCTTGACGTTGGCGGCGCGACTCATAGCCGAGCGGCGCGTCTGCGTCGAGTGTCGGTGGGGCAGCGAGAGGATGTCATGGGCCACCGTCACTCCGCTCTCGAGGCTCAGGCCACGCGCCAGATAGTCGGTCTGGTTATATCCGCGGGCCATGCGACGAGTCCAGTGGACCGGCACCGGCACTATGGCATCAATCCCCGCAAAGAAGCCCGAGGGAGCTATCTCGGCGGCATATGCTTGTCCGAGCACGGTGAGCACCGACGGGCGCCGCCGATACTTGGCCGACAAGATGAGGTTTGACTCTGCTGAGCCTCGGTAGTAATGAAACATCGAGGCGGCTCGCTCTACCAGTATATGGTTGTCGCTCAATCGGTGGTGGATGTCGTTTTCGTCGGCCATCAGGTGATAACGAGTCCGGGGCAGAGCCGCCAGACATCCGAGGCAGAGGAAGCGCTCAGTGTCGGTGAGCGCACATCCACACACCTCACACGCCGGTGGCAATATCCATCCGGCGACGGCATGGGCCAGCCGAGTCAGTCGTCGGAGGAGGAGGAGGGCCATATCTCTTCTTGTGATGATGACAAAAGCTCTGAGATGAGCGAGCTCTCATATCCACGCCCGAGCGCAAAGGCATAGACCTTTTGTCGGCGCTCATAGGGGGTGAGCTCCTCTTTAAGCGAGCGGGCCTTGGAGCGCATCACCGCCACCAACTTCGCCTTATATTCGGTGGAATCGAGGCGATCCACGGCCTGGGCAATGGCAAAGGGGGGGAGCCGCCTGGCTTTCAGCCCCATGGTGATTTTCCGACGTCCCCATCCGGCAAAGCGCATCTTGTCGCGCGCATAAGCGAGTGCATAACGCTCTTCGGAAATAAATCCCTCGTCAATCAGACGGTCTACGATGTGGCAGGCGTCGGATGACGAGATGCCCCATCGGGCCAAGCGCTTCAGCGCATCGGCCGGGCATATCTCGGCTCGGGCGCAGGCCGAGGAGAGCTTTTCGAGGGCTATGTCGGGAGTGATTAGTCGCATCAAGCCGCAAAATTACATAAAAATCCTCACATCCCTGCCCCCGCAGCCAATCATTAACGTAAATTTTAGAGAGTATCTATCCATCTCATCGCAACCCTCGGCCTATTTTAGTAATCTTCAAAAAATAACTTGGTGGAATTTCTTGTCTTTTTTGGCATCTTTTTCAGCTAAGTTTAGTCATGTAGCTCGCTACACTCCTGCACTTTCACCAAAAAATCTGCGCAAAAAAATCCTGCGAAATTCTTTACCAACTTATTTTTTTACGATTACTTAGTTTCAGTTATGCCGCTGATTTTTGCAGGGGTGAGTGGAATGTGTTATCTTTGCCCTCACTCTATTGATAACCCGTCTATCATATGTCTGCTCCAGATACTAATCCTTATAGCCGCATCCTCCTTAAACTCAGCGGCGAGAGCCTCATGGGCGCCCGCAAGTATGGTATCGACCCCGATCGCCTAAGCCAGTATGCCTTCCAAATTGCCGCTCAGGCAGCTTCGGGCATCCAGATTGCTGTCGTCATTGGCGGCGGCAACATTTTCCGCGGCCTCTCCGGCGCCGCTCAGGGCTTTGACCGCGTCAAGGGCGACCAGATGGGCATGCTCGCCACCGTCATCAACTCCCTGGCGCTCTGCTCGGCTCTTGAGTCGATCGGCTGCAAGGCACGCGTGTTCACCGCCGTCAACATGTTTCCCATCGGAGAGCAATATTCCCCGCGCCGCGCCGTGGAGGCATTAGAGGGCGGCGAGGTGGCCATCCTGGCCGGTGGCACCGGCTGCCCCTTCTTCACTACCGATACCGGCGCAGCCCTCCGCGGCGTAGAGATTAAGGCCGACGCAATGCTTAAGGGCACTCGCGTCGACGGCATCTATACTGCCGACCCGGAGAAAGACCCCTCGGCCACTAAGTTTGACCGCATCACCTACGATGAGGTCTACTCCCGAGGACTCAAGGTGATGGACCTCACGGCCACAGCCCTCTGCATGGAAAATTCGCTGCCCATAGTGGTGTTTGACATGGACACCCCCGGCAATCTCGCCAAGGTGCTCGCCGGTGACCCCATAGGCACTATTGTCTACAAGGCATAATCCCCCTCTTGCCTCTTCACTAACACTTCATACTTACCTCATACCCCCCCCATGGAAACGAAACCTTATCTCGACGGCGCAAGCGAAAAGATGGAGCTGGCCGTCGCTTATCTCGACGAAGCCCTTGCTCGCATCCGCGCCGGTAAGGCCAATCCCAAGATTCTCGACGGAGTGAGAGTTGACTATTACGGCTCGCAGGTGCCCATCTCCAATGTGGCCAATGTGGCTACTCCCGACGCCCGCACCATCACCATCACCCCCTGGGAGAAGTCGATGTTTCGCGAGATTGAGAAGGCCATCATAAACTCAGAGGTGGGCATCACCCCCGAGAACAATGGCGAGGTGATACGCCTGGGCATTCCCCCACTGACCGAGGAGCGCCGCAAGGCCCTGGTCAAGCAGTGCAAAGCCGAGGCCGAGCAGGCCAAGGTGAGCGTGCGCTCTGCCCGTCGCGATGCCATCGACGCCCTCAAGAAAGCTGTCAAGCAAGGCATGCCCGAAGATGTCGAGAAGGATGCCGAGGGCGAAGTGCAGAAGATACACGATCGCTTCCTCAAGCAGATCGACGACCTATTTGCTGCCAAGGAGAAGGAAATACTCACCGTCTGATATAACCGTCTCCTCCCATGGACAGCACACTGCTGCCGCCCCCCGACCATAGGGTGGTGGTGACCGTAGGCCGTCAGTTTGGCAGCGGCGGCCGTGTATTCGGTCGTCTGCTCGCCGATCGCTTTGGCCTTCGCTACTACGACAAGGAACTCCTCTCTGAGGCTGCGCGCCGCTCAGGCCTTTCGCGCGAATTTTTTGAGAAGAGCGACGAGAAAGTGCCTTCCTTTATCGACGGCCTTTTCTCTTTTGCAGCCGGCCTCAACCCCATGAGCTACTTCCAGGGCTCCACGGCCATAGGCGACGACTCTATCTATCGCGCTCAGAGCGACTTCATCCGACAGCTCGCCGCCGAGGGCAACTGTGTCATCGTGGGGCGCTCGGCCGACTATGTCCTTCGCAACGATCCGCGCCTTGTCTCCATCTTTGTTCATGCCGACGACGACGACTGCATGCGCCGCATCCTCGACCGCGACCCTGAGATGACCCCCGACAAGGTGCGCTCGCGCATGAATCGCGTCAACCGTGTCCGCGCTGCCTACTATAACTTTTATACCGATAAGACCTGGGGAGCAGCCAACTCCTACGACCTCACCTTCAACACCTCTCGCATGCCGATGGATAAGCTCGTTGACCTCACCGCCGAATATATCCGCAGTCGCTTCGACATCCCCTTCCCCATCGTTGCCCCTCGCATGTAACTCACTCTCCCTCCTTACTTCTGCCATGAAGCTCCTTAGACTGGCGGCCATTGCACTGGCCGCCGCCCTCGCCTTATGTGCCCTCGCTGACGATAAGCCTGTCAAAGTGGCTTGCGTGGGCAATTCCATCACCTACGGTTACCTCCTGCCCGATCCCGCCTCGCAAGCCTATCCCGCCATCCTTGGCCGCATCCTTGGCCCGGGCTATGAAGTGGCCAATTTTGGACACTCCGGAGCTACTCTACTGCGCCGCGGCCATCGCCCCTATGTCAACCAGGCCGCCTACAAGGCCTCAATCGACTTTGCGCCCGACATTGCCATCATCCACCTCGGCGTAAACGATACCGACCCCCGCGACTGGCCCGACTATGGCGATGAATTTATCACCGACTATCTCGCCCTCATCGACTCCTATCGGCAGTCCAACCCTGAGGCAAGGGTTCTCATCTCGCGCCTCACTCCACTCGGCGCAGCCCATCATCGCTTTCCTACCGGTACTTGCCTGTGGCGCGACACCATCAACAAGGCTATTGAGCGAGTGGCAGCCCTCTCCGGTGCCACCCTCATCGACCTTGGTCGTGGCCTCACTGACCGCCCCGACCTCATCCACGATGCCATCCACCCCGACACTACCGGCGCCATTATCATGGCTCGCGAAGCCGCTGCCTCCATCACCGGCCATCGCGGCCCGACGCGCCTACGCCCCATCTATGCCCCGGGCATGGTGGTCCAGCGCTACCGCCCCATCCGCATTGCCGGTTATGCCTCGGCAGGCACCCCTGTCACTGTCTCCCTTGGCTCTGACTCCGTTTCAACCATCACTCCCCTCTACGGCGAGTGGGCTGTGACACTCCCCCCGCGCGCCGAGCAGACCGGCCTTGCCCTCACTGTCTCCGCCCCCGATACTGTCATCACTCTCCCCGATGTGGCCGTTGGTGAGGTATGGATTGCCTCAGGACAGAGCAATATGGAGTTTCCCCTTCGCTCGGCCACAGGTGCTGAAGAAGTCATTGCTGCTGCCGGCGACTCTCTGCTCCGCTTCTTCACCATGAAGCCTTCCCCTCCTACCGATAATCATGCTTGGAGCCCCGCCGACATGGCCCGCGTTGACTCACTTGACTATTATAGCCTCCCTGCCCGCTGGGAGAATGTCAATCCCTCCAATGCCCCCTCCCTCTCGGCCATCGCCTACTTCTTTGGTCGTCAGCTACGCGACTCCCTCCGGGTGCCCATCGGCATCATAGCCAACGCCGTCGGCGGCTCTACAGCCGAGAGTTGGATTGACATCGAGATGCTTAAGCGCGAAGAGCCGGCGGCTTTGGTCAATTGGCGCACCAACGACTATATCCAGCCTTGGGCACAGGGTCGCGCCAAGCTGAATGCCCCCGGCCATCGCCACCCCTACGAGCCTTCTTATCTCTTTGCAGCCGGCATCAGGCCCCTCGGCGAGCTCCCTGTGGCCGGTGTGATATGGTATCAAGGCGAGAGTAACGCTCATAATATAGAGGTACACGAGCGCATGTTTCCTCGCGTTGTGGAGAGTTGGCGCCAGTCCCTTGGCTCACCCTCCTTGCCGTTTCTCACCGTCCAGCTCTCGAGCCTCAACCGCCCGTCATGGCCTCAGTTCCGCGACAGCCAGCGCCGCCTCGCTCAGGCAATGCCGGGAGTGTGGATGGCCGTCAGCTCTGATGTGGGCGACTCCCTCGATGTCCACCCAAGGCAGAAGGTGCCTGTGGCCTCTCGTCTCGCCCGCCTCGCCCTTCGCAACATCTACGGCAACATTGGTGTCGAGGCCTCAGGCCCTGAGCCACTGAGTGCTGAGGCCCTGCCCGGCTCCATCCGTATCCTCATGTCTCATGCCGACGGCATGGGTCCAGCCACCGGCGACGCCATCATAGGCTTTGAGGTGGCTTCATCGCCCCTCGGCCCCTTCTATCCCGCCTCGGCTCGTGTCGATGGCTCTTATATCACCCTTACTTCCATGCAAGAACCCAATCCCACCACAGCTCGATATGCCTGGCAGCCCTTCACTCGGGCCAACCTTGTCAACTCAGCCTCCCTCCCCGCCTCCACCTTTGTCATCTCTGCCCCCGACACATCTCCCGCCCCCGAGGAGGGGATAGAGCGCGGCCTCTCCGGCTCCTTTGCCTCCACTCTCCCCGACGGCTCAATCATCCTTGCCGGCGGCTGCAACTTCCCCACCGATACCCCCCTCGCACCCGATGCACAGAAGAAATTCTACGAGGGCATATATAAAGGTGTCCCCTCCGGCAGCGAGATAAGCTTCACACGCATAGCCTCCCTCCCGGAGCCTATGGCCTATGGCGCCACAGCCTCTCTCCCCTCCGGCTCTACCCTTTTCATCGGCGGCAGCAATGCCTCCGGTCTCTCCGACAAAGTGTGGGCCTTTGACGGCATCACCCTCACCCCCATGCCCTCGCTCCCCAAGGGGATTGACAATGGCGCGGCCGCAGTAATAGGCCACAAGGTCTACCTTGCTCAAGCCAACACCCTCCTCAGCCTCGATCTCGACCACCTCGACAAAGGTTGGCAGCTGCTCAAACCAATCCCCGGAGCACCACGCACTCAGCCCGTCATGGCCGCCTCCGGAGGCAAGCTCTATCTCTTCGGGGGCTTTGCCGGGCGGACTCCACAGGCTGAACCATCACTCTCTACCGATGGCCTCTGCTATGACCCCACTAAAAATCGCTGGAAACCTCTCGCCGGCCCCATTGAGCCCTCAGGCACTCCCCTCAGCCTTGGCGGCGGCGCGGCTGCCACTCTTCCCGATGGCCGCATCCTCGCCGTTGGTGGCGTGAACGCTGAGGTTTTCCTTGCTGCACTCATCGACCAAGCTCCCGACTATCTTTCCCACCCCATCGATTGGTATCGCTTCAATCCCTACGCGTGCATCTTCGACCCCGCCACGGCCACCTGGAGCCTCATCCCCAGCCCCGACACCGCCCGCGCCGGTGCCTCACTCCTTATTCTCCCCTCGTCTGATGCACTAATCCTCGGAGGCGAACTCAAGCCCCGCATCCGTACACCTCGCCCGGCTGTCATCCCGGGCTCTAAATTAGGTTTGTAACAAGCTTGTTGCAGATTTAACACTCATTAACATATCTGTCTCTTGCATCTTTCATATCCGACATAATTTTGCAGTCGAAACGAAACGACAATAATCTTTGCTGTTAAGGACACACGACCCTCTCCACCTCATACATGATTAGAAAGATAGATTAGATTAGATAGATTAAGAAATTCAGGCGGCCCGATGCGTGATGCAACCGGGCCGCTTTCCGTGTTCGCCCGACATGGGCAATAAACAAAATGGAGTAGCCGTTGTCTCATAAAGCAAAGAAAAAATATGGGGGTGGGATATCCGTCGTGATTGAAAGTATGCAAAGGTATCGGATTTGTCTGTTTCGATTCTCTTATGGCTATAATAATAGATTTAGCGGCCGGTGCGCGCTATCGAATCCGCAAGAAGCACTCATCAGGCCCCGACACCGATCTCGACACCTTTCTCTCCTCACGCTCTTGTTGACACTTCCGGGCACCATCGCCCGGCGATGGACTGTCTCCGATAAGCGAGCGGGCGGCCCGCTCAGATGAGTCTGAGCGGGTCGCCCGCTGTAAGGTGTAATTTCGTGGGGCGTTACTTCTTCTTTTTCTTCTTGGCGTCGGTCGGGGCCTTGAACATCCCCTCGCGTGAGAGCAGGTGGTCGAGGTTAGCTATACCAAGGGCGGCCAGGGCCGTTGCCGTGGCAGTATACTCCTGATATTCTGGTATCTCCTTGTTGTAGGTGTCGCGCTCGGTGTGCCATATCTCGCCATAGTCAAAGTCATAACCCTTGAAGTCGCGCAAGACGAAGCCATAGGTGGGTACACCCTCCACGGCAAACACGGTGGCGTCAGTGCCGCCGGTCTTGGTGGGTTTCTCGGTGGGCTCGGCCGTCAGTACCTCAAAGGGATATTCGGCGTTGATGCGGGCAATAGGACCGGT
The DNA here is from genome assembly GCA_023663135.1 of Alloprevotella sp. Classification (GTDB taxonomy): domain Bacteria; phylum Bacteroidota; class Bacteroidia; order Bacteroidales; family Muribaculaceae; genus Paramuribaculum. The sequence goes on along the minus strand of JAMPIE010000020.1, from coordinate 4,361 downwards.
GGCTATCTTGATGTCTTCCACCATAGCGGCGGGCACGCGCATGGCTACCGGGGGAGTAGGGCCGCCGTCGCGGTTGAAGAGCATTGAGATGCGAGGCAGCTCGTCGGCGTGGGCCTTGGCATAGGCGTGGGCGCCTAAGAGGCCAAACTCCTCGGCGGCAAAGGCCACGAAGCGGATGGTGCGCCGGGGCTTGGCTCCTGAGAGGGCCAGCAGGCGGGCGGCCTCCATCATCGGGGTGATGCCCACTCCGCAGTCAACGCCTCCGGTGGCCACGTCGTAGGCATCGAGGTGGCCGCTGATTATCACATACTCGTCGGGAAACTCGGTGCCCGGTATCTCGGCAATGACCGAGTGGTAGGTGATGGGGCCGAGCTTGAAATGATTGCGTATGTCAAACTCGAGCTCTATGTCGCGGCGTTCGGCAACCATTTGAGCTATCTTGTCAAACTGGTGCTCGTCAAGAAAAATCTCGGCCTGTGTCGGTAGGCTGTCAAACTCGGTGGTGGTGTCGTTGACCAGCGGGCGGTCATAGAGGGCGCGAAGGGGCACCGACGCGCGGCGCACAAATCCGAGCACTCCGGCGTCGAGCATCTCGCGATAGAAGAGGCCGGCCTCGGTCTTCAGCGGCTCTAAGGGGAGCGACGTGCCGTTCTTCCAGTTGAGGCGGCTGATGGAGTCGTTGCGATGGGCTATGGCTTCGTTTTCGGCCTTTACGGCGGCGCGGATAGAGTCGCCCTTGGCACTCTTGTCGATGGGCCACCCCTTTGACAGCTCCGGCAGGAGCACCCATGCCCCTTTGAGGCGATGTTTCATCCTGTCGAGCTGAGCCTTGCTCTTCGGCTCCATCACGACGTGGCCGCGCTGGATGCCGCGCGTGCCTGAGGTGTAGGATGGGGTGACGAAGTGGAGCTGCATCGGCTCGTCGGCTCCGAGGAGGCGTCCAAACCAGGGGCCGCGGTTGAAGCCCACCGGCACTTGCCCGGCCTCTTCCTTCCAAGCCTTGATGCCCCACTTGCCATATTCGCGTATCATCCAGTCGGCTGCGTTCTCATAGGCATCGGAGCCTACGAGGCGGCCGCCGAAGCGGTTGGTGAGTATGTCGAGGTGCTCCATCGTCTTATTGTCGGTGGTGCCCATCTCGATGATTTTTTCAATCACTTGGTCGTTGTCTGCCGCCACGTCGGCCATCAGTGTCGGCGCGGTGCCTGTCAATGCTCCAAGAATAAGTAATAAGATTGGTTTCATTATGATAGTGTAAATGTTTAGGTTCAGGGATTTCTAACGTTCGCCCCAACGAGTGCGCAATGGGTATTTAGTTGAGTGGAGCAGCATGCGGAGCGACGTTGAGTAGGTGAAGTAAGCCCATGTCCAGTTGATCAACACCGTGAGCTTATTGCGCATCCCGAGGAGCGAGATAAGGTGGACAAACATCCAGGCAAACCATGCAAACATCCCCTTGAGATGGACGTTGTTGAGGTCGGCTACGGCGAGATTGCGCCCTACGGTGGCCATCGACCCCTTGTCGTTATATATAAAGGGCTTTGACCAGTCGCCTGTGTTGAGGGCTTTGGCCAGGTGACGGGCCTGCTGTATGGCCGGCTGGGCCAGCTGCGGATGCCCCTTGGGATATTTCTCGGTGGCCATCATGGCTATGTCGCCGAGGGCAAAGACATCCTCCAGGCCGATCACTCGGTTTTGCTCGTCGACGGCAAAGCGGTTGCCGCGTCCGGGGCGGTAGTCGGTTCCTTCAAAGAGGAAGCTCTCTCCCGTCACGCCGGCGGTCCATATCACCATCTCGGAATATATCGTCGAGCCATCGTCGAGCGTCAACATATTGTCTTTATACTCCTTCATCAGATGGTTGAGCCGGACGTCGACCAAGAGGTCTTTAAGATAGGTCAGCGCGTTGGCCGAGGCTTCTTTGCTCATCGGGCCAAGCACTCGATCGGTTCCCTCGAGGAGGATTATCTGGAGGTCGTCGCGATTGATCTGCGGATACTCTCGCTCAAGGATGAAGCGCTTAAGCTCGCCTATTGCTCCGGCAATCTCCACCCCGGTAGGGCCGCCGCCCACCACCACAAAGCTCAGCAGCCTGCGGCGGCGCTCGGGGTCGTCGGGGCAGAGCGAGGCTCTCTCCAGTCGGTCGAGGATTTCGTTGCGGCAACGGGTGGCTTCGGCTGCGCTCTTCATCGTAAAGACGCTCTTGATCAGGTCGGGGTTGCCGAAGAAGTTGTTGGTGGTGCCGGCGCAGATCACGAGCTTGTCATACTCGATGGTCTCAAACTGGGTCCTCACCTCCTTGCGGAGCACGTCGATCGTGTGGACGTCGCCCATATGATAGTTCATTCCCTCATGGCCCAGCTTGCGGAGCTCGCGGCGGAAAGGGAATGATATGTTGCCGGGGTCAAGGCCTCCCGACGCAATCTGATAGAAGAGCGGGGGAAAGGAATGGAAATTGTTGCGGTCCACCAATGTTACCTCATAGCGTTTTTTGTCGAGATACTTAGTGAGGTTGAGGCCGGCAAAGCCGCCTCCGACGATGACTATATGCTCCTTTTTGTCCATATTGGAAACGTGTGTGGATGTTTGTGTAGGTAAGTCTTTTTGGTTGTGAGGGTCTTGTTAGAAATCGAGGAGGGGATAGCGGCGGCGGGCCTCGGCGCGCGAGCGCAGGTTGAAGTGCCACCACTCGCTGCGTAGCGGCATGAATCCGCCCGCTTTCATAACACGCCGCAGGAGCTTGCGGTTCTCCAGTTCGGCGGCCGTGATAGTCCCGGCTTTCACCATGGCCTCCTCGCTGTCAATGTGGGCCTCCGGCCCGAGGTGGTCAACCTTAGTGCCCATTGGGAGCGGGCGCCCTAAGGCGTCGACTATCGTCACATCTACGGCCAGCCCATAGTTGTGGAGGCCGCCGCCATTGGCCGGATTGCTCACGTAGGGGGCCTGCGGAGTGCCTCTTACAGTCTGATACATCTTGCGCTGGACGCTCATGGGGCGCGCCGCGTCGGCTATCAGTATCCTCAGGCCGGGATGGGTCTCTGTCAGCGTGGCCTGTGCCTTGGCCAGCGCGGCGGCGGCCTCGGGGTGGAGATAAGCCCGGTTGAACGCTTCGGGATACATCGCCGCGCCCGTGAAGTTGTCGTCGCGGGCATACATCAGGCTGACGGCAAGCGCCGGCTCCAGCGCCGCCACGTCAACCATCCCCGCGGACTCCATCTTGAGGCTCAGGCTGTCGGCCGGTGTCTGGCCTCCGGCTGCGGTGGCCGCAGCTAAGATAAGGGCGGAAGCAAGGCTTTTTCTCATCATTCGGCAAAGTTAGTAATCTTCAAAAAATAACTTGGTAGACTTTCTTGTCTTTTTTGGCATCTTTTTCAACTCAGTTTAGTCATGTAGCTCGCTACACTCCTGCACTTTCGCTAAAAAATCTGCGCAAAAAATCCTGCGGAATTCTTTACCAACTTATTTTTTTACGATTGCTTACAAAAAATCCGTGAAATCCGGCCTGCCCGATTTCGCGCAAAAGGAGAGGGGCGGCATCCCGTCGCGGGAGGCCGCCCCTCAATCTATCTAAGTTTATGAATTATCTCACAAGGGTCTTCACGCCGTTGACGATATAGATACCGCCGCGGGCGATGCGGGTCAGGCGACGGCCTGAGAGGTCGTAGACGGCAACTTGGCCGTTGGCGGCGTCGGCGTTCACCTGCTCGATGCCCACCACTACATATCCGCCTTGGTTGCCGGAGTCGTCGGGCTTGGCGGCTACTGTGAGCTCCAGGGTGTCGGTGTAGAGCTCATTGCCATCCTTGGTTGCGGTGGCCGTCACGGTATAACTGCCGGCGGCGGGGAAGGTGATCTTGTTGCCGTTGACGGTGGCGCCATCGCAGGTGTAGGTCACTTTGGCCTCGGGGCTGACGGTAGCCGTCATCTCCACGGCCTCGCCGGCCTTCAACTCCTTGTTGGCGACATCGATCTTCAGACCGTTGATGGTCACGGTGATGGTCATCACGAGGGTGCGTCCATCATCGGCGCGGCTCATCAGGGCTGCGGGAGCTACTGTGGGCTCTTCCTCGGCGACTTCGGTCTCTTCGCTCTGAGCGGCTTTTTTGTAGACGGAGATGGTGACAGATTGGCCAATGGCGGCATTGTCGTGGGCGGTGACGTTGAGAGTGCCCTTCTCGGCGTCAATCTCGGCGACAGCCACCTCTGTGAGGTCATCCGTATATTCAATCTCATAGTGCTCGGCCACGACGCCTTTCTCAGCGTGGGGGAGGGCAACGGTGAGGTCACTGTTCTTCTTGCCGGTGGCGTTGAAGGCGAGAGTCACAACCTGCGAGCCGTCTTCGGCCTTCTCCACCTTGAGG
>JAMPIE010000001.1:171663-206607 GCA_023663135.1 Alloprevotella sp. | reverse complement strand
TTAGGCCGCGTTAGGGACTTGCACCCTTTAGATTATGCCCATGTCGGGCGAACAAGCAGAAAACGCTGAAAATCATGCGATTTTCAGCGTTTTCCAGCATTTTGATGTTTTGCTTTGTGACCCCGGAGAGGCTCGAACTCTCGACCCAATGATTAAGAGTCATTTGCTCTACCAACTGAGCTACGGAGTCATGGGTTTATGTTGCTTAGCGGTGTCTCTTTCGCTTTTGCACTGCAAAGGTATGGCTTTTTTTTGGTTCTGCAAATTTTTTTGTGATTATTTTGTGATTTTTTTTATGAACGGGCACCGAATGGGCGTTTTTGCATAGTACATGACATTTTTATGTGGCCAAAACGACAAATCGCGCCTGATTTTTATATATTCTGATGCGGTTGCCCTGATTTCATTGTCAGAATGAAGAAATTTTCAAAGTTTTTCGTACTTTAGCGGTGTGATTGAGCGCATAGGCGACAATCAAACTCACGTGGTCAAGAGGCTGAATTTTATTTATAGCTCATTGAGAGTTCAACTATAAAGTTACGAAAAAAATTTCTCCACTTGACCATTTTTTTGAGCACATATTTTCTTGAGCACATATTTAGCTTAAAATCAAAGAAATACATATGCCTTATAACATAATTTTCATGCACTAATTTTTAACAACCGATTGTCATTATGCAACAAATCACCGATGAGCCAAGGTCCGCTGCTGAGGGCCGTCTGGAGTCGCTTGACACCCTGCGGGGCTTCGATATGTTTTTGCTCGTTTTTTTTCAGCCGGTGTTTTTGGCTGTTGCGGGCTGTCTCGACTGGCCATGGCTGGATGCTGTGGCACGTCAGCTTGATCATGAGCGCTGGGCAGGGTTTCGGTTCTGGGACTTGGTGATGCCTCTCTTTTTGTTTATGACCGGGACATCTATGCCATTTGCGTTTGCGAAGCGGTTGTCGACTGGGGGGGATAAGAACCTGTGGCCGGCAATCTTGCGGCGTACGGTGCTGCTGTTTCTGTTAGGAATGGTGGTTCAGGGTAATCTGCTAAGCCTCGACATGGGACAGCTGCGTCTTTACTCCAACACGCTCCAGGCCATAGCGGTTGGTTATCTTATCTCGGCTGTGATTATACTCAATCTCAAGCTGCGATGGCAGATAGCAGCTACTGCGGCACTGTTGGCAATATATTGGGTGCCAATGACCTTCATGGGGGATTTCACGCCGGAAGGCAACTTTGCGGAGGCGGTTGACAGGACTATATTAGGTCGGTTCCGCGACGGAGTGTGGTGGGATGAAGCCGGGGAGTGGCATTTCTCTGAGTGGTATACTTATACTTGGATATGGTCGTCGCTCGCCTTTGGGGCGACGGTGATGCTCGGAGCAATGGCCGGGACGGTGATACGCTCGGGGCGAAGCAATCCACAGGCCACACTGCGGCGGCTGCTCGTGATTGGAGGAGCGCTTGTGGCCGGCGGCCTGCTTTGGGGCGTTCAAATGCCGATCATCAAGCGGCTGTGGACATCGTCAATGACTCTCTTTGCCGGTGGATGGTGTTTCTTGCTCATGGCCCTATTTTATTATGTAATAGATATGTGTAAGTGGCGCCGAGGGCTGATGTGGCTTAAGGTATATGGCATGAACTCGATAACGGCATATGTGCTTGGCGAGGTGGTGAGCTTTAGGAGCATACCACAGTCGATTAGCTATGGGCTGAAGCCGTTGATAGGCGACGAATGGTATGGTGCATGGATAACATTTGCCAACTTTCTCATTATCTTCCTAATATTGAGACTAATGTATAAGCGAGGCATCTTCATCAAGCTATAGATTGAAAGTGCTTTTAGTAAATTTTAACACAAAAAAATTTGACATCGAGGGATAAAGCGACTACCTTTGCACTCGTAAAACATCGCGGGGTGGAGCAGTGGTAGCTCGTTGGGCTCATAACCCAAAGGTCGTAGGTTCGAGTCCTGCCCCCGCCACCAAGGCCGACGGAAAGTTCCGTCGGCCATTTTCATGCTATGTTATTTATGCGGCGGAGGGGTGGGAGCCCTTCAGCCGTCGCGGAAATAGGAAGATGATGGAGAGGATGGTGAACAGTGTAAGAGCCCAGGGATAATAGAGGTAAGGCCATGGGGCAGCCGGGGAAATGTTGGCCAAGGATGAGGCCATAAGCATCTGAGCGCCATATGGTATCAGGCATTGAGCAATGCATGAGGCCGTGTCGAGGAGCGAGGCACTCTTGCGTGGATCGACACCAAATCGGCGAGCAATGGAGGCCGAGATAGAGCCGACGGTGATGATGGCCACAGTGTTGTTGGCAGTGCAGACATCGACCGAGGCAGCCAGAAGAGCTATGGAGGCTTGTGCACCACGCCGACCAGTGACTCGGCGGCTCAGCGCATCGATAAGCCATTCGATGCCACCCATCTCCTTGACCATGCCCACCATTCCGGCGGCTAAGAGGGTGACGACGATGAGATTACCCATAGAGTCGATACCCTCGCCCATGGCCGCGCAGAGCTGAGGAAGAGTGACTGTGGAGGCGCAAAGGCCGGTGATGATGGCCGAGGCAATGCCGAGCGCAAGGACAGCCACGACATTAAGGCCGGCGATAGCAGTGGCGAGCACAAGCAGATAAGGAACAGTGAGCCAAGGGTTAACCTCAGTCTGGGGAGCCATTACGGAGGCAGTATAGCCCACGAAGATATAGACCAGGAGAGTTACTACGGCGGCCGGGACCACAATCCACACGTTGGCTTGGAACTTATCGGCCATAGAACAACCTTGTGAGCGCGTGGCCGCGATGGTGGTGTCGGAGATAAAGCTGAGGTTGTCGCCAAAGAAGGCACCGCCGACCACCGCAGCCACATACATGGCGGTAGCTCCTGAGGGGTCGACCGACGTGTGAGCCATCTCAACGGCCAGCGGAGTGATGGCCACTACGGTGCCCACCGAAGTGCCTATTGACAGAGAGATAAGGCAGGCAGAGAGAAAAAGACCGGGCATGACCCACTCGCCCGGGAAGAAACGAAGCGCCATCGCCACAGTGGCATCAATGGCTCCAATCCCTTTGGCAGCAGCGGCAAAGGCGCCGGCCAGAATAAAGATCCATATCATGTAGATAATATCAGGGTGGGCGGCCGACTTAGAGAAGAGAGCCACGCGGGCCGTCAGGGAGTGACCCTTATACATGGCAATGGAAAGTGCCGAGGCCGCCGCAAGTGCCACAGCGACAGGCATGGAGTAGAAGCTGCCGGTAAGGAGCGAGGCCACGAGATAGATGGCCAAAAAGGCAACCACGGGGATGAGGGCCGGCCATCCTTTGCAGCCGGCAGAGATGGGTGTAGAGGTCATTTCGGCGACAAAGTTACACATTTTAGGTTTCATCAGCCAATTATAGGCATATCATAGGCCGGAATGGGAGAAAAATTACTATCTTTGTTGTCGCCTTGGGTACGTCAGGCCCGGGCACACCAGTGTAAATCTCACCAATCATATCATAATCCATGATCAAACGTCTACCCCTCCTCATGGCCTTACTGGCCCTGACCGTAGCCTCAGCGGCATGGGCCGATGTGCCTTTCCGCCTCCATCGCTACGACTCCTTCCGCGCCGCGGAGGTCAACAACCAAAGCATCGTCTTCTTCGGCAACTCAATCACCAATATGCATGAGTGGCGCGAAGCCTTTGGCGATAATCCCAATATCATAAACCGCGGCAATTCAGGCGGCTACTCTTATGAGCTACTCGACAACATTGAGAGCGTAATTCAGGGTAAGCCGGCAAAGGTGTTTATCGGCATAGGCACCAATGACTTAGGCACTTCTGGACAAGATGACCCCACCGTCGTGGCCGGATATATCCAGAAACTTGTGGAGCGCTTCAAGGCCGAGAGCCCAAAGACACAGGTCTTTGTGCAGAGCATCCTCCCCTCATGGAACGGTCTCCGCACCGAGGCCAAGACCCGCGCCACCAATACCCTGCTCAAAGATATGTGTGAAAAGAAGGGAGCAACCTACATCGATCTTTTCGACACCCTCGCCGGCATACCTAACGGCGACCCTATCTCTTTTGACTGCCTCCATGTCACTGCCCATGGCTATACCCTTTGGTGTCGCGCAATAGAGAAGTATGTGGGTGAGAAGTGTACATATCCCGATCCCGCTACTGCCACCTATTCATCAGGCGGGATGCACAACTCCAACGGCATGCGCGTCACACAATGGAGTGCCTCCACGGTGAAGCCCACCGACATCCTCATCATCGGCGACGAGATGATACATGGCGGCGAGTGGCATGAGCTGCTCCACAACCCCGACGTCAAGAGCCGCGGCATAGGCTGGGGCTACGGCGGCCAACCCCTCACCAAGTGGGGCGAGCTCATACCCGCCATCCTCACCGACAACCCCTCGCTCAAGTCGGCCCCCAAGAAGGTGTTTCTCTACATGGGCATCCCCGACGTGAACGACACCAAGACCAACTTCTCCGTAATCATCAACAACTACACTGCTGTAATCGACAAGATAAAGAAGTTGGCACCCACCACCGAGATTAACATCCTCTCATACATCCCTCGCTCAAGTAACGCCGACAATGAAAACCGTATAGTGCCCGCCAACGACCGTCTGAAGGCTCTCTGCGCCGAGATGGAGGGCGTCAACTTCGTCGACATCTACACTCCCCTCACATCAGGGGTCAACCAGGCCGATGCCACATGCATCACCAACAACTATCTATACGGCAAGGGCTACAACAAGGTGGCCCAAGTGTTGGCACCCCTCACAGGCGGCAAGGCCATGACCGACGCCGAGTTTGAGGCCCACTATGCCCTCATCAACGCTCGCACCGCCGCCGGCAAGCTCGTCCAGGCACTCCTTGACCGCGACCCCGCCAACGAAGTGGCCGCCAACGCTCTGAAGACCCTCGCCGGCACCCCCACCCTTGCCGAGGTCAATGCCCTCGCCACGCCCCTGACCGAGGCCCTCACAGGCGCCTCAATGCCTGAGGGAGGAGAAGGAAAATATTATACCATCAAAGACCGCCGCTCAAGCCGCTTCTGCACCGACTCCGACGGCAAGGTGATGGGCGAGACATCGGCTTCCACCCCCCTGGCCCAATGGAACCTTCTCAAGCGCCAGGACGGCACATGGGACATTGTCAACCATGGTTCAGGCCTCTATATCTCCTCATCGGCTGCATACAACACCCAGCTCACCCTCGATGCCGACGCCCCCGCGAGTGGATGGCAGCTCCTCCCCTCCGACGAGCCCGGCTATCTCATCATCGTCAATGGCACTGCCCAGTTTAACACTACAAACGGTTCGCTCGGCTATAAGGTCTACAACTGGGGCAGCGGCAACAACACCTCCGACACCGGATGCCAGTATATATTCACCGAAGTAGAGGCCATAGAGCCCCCGACACCCGGCGAGGACACCAGCAATCCCGACCTTACCCTCACCTCCATTGACCTCTCGGCCGGCCCGGTGCGCCTCCCCGACTCCCAGGGCAAGCAGTTCACCACCTTCAGCGGCGCACAGACCGTGGCCGTAGACTTCACCAAGCAAGGCAACGGCAAGCGGCAGATCATCGTGGCCGCTGCCAAAGGCTCCGGCTCCGACGGCGAGTTCTTCTCCGTCTTTGCCGACAACTCCAAAGGGGGAGTGCTCTACTCCATGGCCGACGGCACTGACGGCTTCTTCACCAAGGCGCCCGGCGTAGGCGACGGGCGGACGAAGCTCGTGGTGACCATGAGCAACAATCTCTACACATTCTATGTCAACGGCCAGCATGCCGGCGACATAAACGTGGGCACCAACGCGGCATGGACCTTCAAGACCTTCGGCAACTTCGCCGACGCCGAGGCCATCTACCTCGGAGGCATCCCCGCCACCTCCCGCGCCGACTCAAACAAGGCCTCCCTCTCCGGCGAGATCCACTCCCTGCGCCTATACAACCGCGAACTCACAGCCGCCGAGATAGCTGCCCTGACCTGGGACGACCTCACCCCCACCGGCATAGAGGAAGTGGCAGTGAGCCCCGCCTCAGCCCACAAAGGCATCTTTGACCTCCAGGGGCGTCGCCTCCAGGATGCCACCGTCCCCGGCCTTTACATCATCGACGGCCGCAAGACACTCATACGCTAATCCACCCCCCATATTCAATATGTCAATCAGACACGCATCACTGGCAGCAGCACTCTGCCTCGCCTCAGCCGCCTTGGCAGCCCCCACCGCAGCCGACAGCCAGGCGCGGCTGCTCCGCTTCCCGGCCATCAACGGCTCAACCATAGTCTTCAGCTATGGCGGCGACCTCTATTCCGTCCCCGTCACCGGCGGCCGTGCCAGCCGCTTGACCTCCCACGAGGGCAACGAGATATTTCCTCGCATCAGCCCCGACGGTGCCTCAATAGCCTTCACAGGGCAGTATGATGGTAACACCGAGGTCTACTCAATGCCCATCACCGGCGGCGAGCCCACCCGACTCACCTTCACCGCCACCAACTCGCGCGACGACTTAGGCGACCGCATGGGCCCCAACAACATAGTCATCGCCTGGAGCACCGACGGCAAGGAAATCCTCTACCGCAATCGCACCGGCGACGGCTTTGACGGAAAGCTCTGGCAAGTGGAGCCCACCGGCGGGATGCCCACACGCCTTCCCCTCCCCGAGGGAGGATTTGCCTCATGGAGCCCCGACGGGCAGCGTCTGGCCTACAACCGAGTGATGCGCGAGTTTCGCAACTGGAAATACTATCGAGGCGGCATGGCCGACGACATATGGATCTACGACCCTAAGGCTCAGACCATAACCAACATCACCGACAATCCTGCACAAGACATCATCCCCATGTGGATAGGCAACGAGATTTACTTCATCTCTGACCGAGATATGACCATGAATCTCTTTGCCTATGACACCACGACAGGGAAGACCCGCAAGGTGACCGACTTCACCGACTATGACATCAAATTCCCGTCGACCGACGGGAAGACAATAGTCTTTGAGAAAGGAGGCTACATCTTCCGCTTCGACCCCGCCACACAGCAGGCCTCGCAGATTGACATCACCCTCGGTTCTGACCGTCCCATAGCTCGTGCCGAGCGCAAGATGGTAAAAGACCATGTGACCGCAATCTCTGCCAATCCGGGTGCCACCCGTCTGGCAATAACAGCTCGCGGCGAGGTGTTTGACGTCCCGGTCAAGGCCGGTGTGACCCGCCTGCTCACCCACACCCCCGGAGCCAACGACCGCGGAGCCGCATGGAGTCCCGACGGCACTAAAGTGGCTTATATCAGCGATCTCTCAGGCGAGACCGAGATATGGCTTAAAGGCGCCGACTCCAACGCCGAGCCACGTAAGCTCACCGACGCCAACGACACATACATCCGTCGGCTCGACTGGACTCCCGACTCCAAAGCCATCATCTACACCGACCGCCGAAACCGCATGGTAGAGGTCAACCCCACGACCGGCGCCAAGAAGACCCTCGTGACATGCCCCGAGAGCGAGATACGCTCCTTTGCCGTCTCCCCCGACAGCCGATGGATCGCCTACACCCGACCAGAGAAAAACACCTTCTCAGTGGTCTACCTCCTCGACCGCACAACAGGCAAAGAGTATCCCGCAACAGAGAAATGGTATAATTCCTCAAGCCCCATATTTTCGGCCGACGGCAAGTATCTCTACTTCAACTCCGACCGCGACTTCAACCCAACCTATGGTTCCCTGGAGTGGAACCATGTCTATAACAGCCTCGGAGGCCTATACATGACCCTCCTCTCAGCCTCGACACCCTCCCCCTTCATCCCCACCGACGGCGAAGCCGCCCCGGAGGAGGCCCCCGCCTCTGCCACAGTGAACATCGACACCGATGGGCTCATTGGCCGCATCCTCCCCGTCACTGACGGTGCCGGATATTATCGCCCCATCTATGCCGACGACAAAGGTCATGTATGGTATTCCACCCGCGGCGGCGTCAAGATGTTTACCCTTGCAGACGGCGAGGAGACCGAGATAGCTCGCGGGAGCATGAGCGTAGACCCCACCGGCAAGAAAGCCATCTTCCGCAACGGCAGCGGTGAAATTTACGTCACCCCCCTCCCCACCTCCAAAGCATCCCTGACCAAGGGAGTAAACCTCTCCGACATGGTGGCCATCGTTGACTATCAGGAGGAATGGCCACAGATATTTGACGAGACATGGCGCGCCTTCCGCGACGGCTTCTACCTCGAAAACATGCACGGTGTTGACTGGAAAGCCATCCGCGAAAAATATGCTCCCCTGCTCCCCTACTGCGCCACTCGCTATGACCTCAACTATATCATCGGCGAGATGATAGCCGAGCTCGCATGCGGCCATGCCTACGTTAACCCCGGCGAGGTCAAGCAGATAGAGCGGGTAAACATGGGTCTCCTCGGCGCTGAGCTCTCACGCGACGCCAAGACCGGCTTCTACCGCATAGACTACATCATCCCCGGAGCACCCTACTCCGAGACACTCCGCTCGCCCCTCACCGAGCCCGGCCTCGGCGTTGGCGAAGGCACCTACATAGTGGCCATCGACGGTGTACCCACCTCGTCGACCGACAACATCTACTCCCTCTTGACCGGCAAGGCCGGCGTCCTCACCGAGCTAACCGTCAACTCCAAACCCTCAGCCGACGGCTCTAAAAAGATAGTTATCAAGCCTATTGCCAACGAAGAGCCCCTGCGCCACTACAACTGGGTGACCGGCAACATACGCAAAGTCGAAGAAGCCACCGACGGCCGAGTGGGCTACATCTACATCCCCGACATGGGCCCCGAAGGCCTCAACGAATTTGCCCGCTACTTCTATCCCCAGCTCGACAAAGAAGCCCTCATCATCGACGACCGCGCCAACGGCGGCGGCAACATCTCTCCCATGATCATAGAGCGGCTCATGCGCAAGCCCTATCGCCTGACCATGAGCCGCACCTCCTCGCAGGTGGGCACCACCCCCGACGCCACCCACGTGGGCCCCAAAGTGCTCCTTATCAACAAATACTCGGCCTCTGACGGCGACCTCTTCCCCTGGAGCTTCAAAGCCAACAACCTCGGCACCGTCATAGGCACCCGCACCTGGGGCGGCATCATAGGCATCTCAGGCCCCTTGCCTTACATGGACGGCACCGACGTCCGCGTCCCCTTCTTCACCAACTACGACGCCGCCACCGGCGAATGGATCGTAGAAAACCATGGCGTAGACCCCGACATCCTCATCGACAACGACCCCCTGCGCGAAGAAGCCGGAGACGACCAGCAGCTCACCAAAGCCATTGAGACCGCCCTCGAGCAGCTCAAAGACCGCAAGCCGCTCCCCCCAGTACCCTCACCCCGCACCTTCCGCGACCTCGGCCTATGATACGCCCCATCATCCCGGCCGATGACGCTGAGGCCATAGCCCGCATATATGCCCCCTTCGTCACCGACACCGACATCACCTTTGAGACCACTGCCCCATCTCCCCCGGAGATGAGGGCACGTCTTGAAGAGATATGTGCCGACTTCCCCGGCCTCCTGTGGCAAGAGCCCGACGGGCAGATTGCCGGCTACTGCTATGCCCACCACTGGAAAGTCAAAGCCGCCTACAATCCCACCCTCGAGACCACCATCTACATCTCCCCCGCCTACGCCCACCGCGGCATAGGCCTGGCTCTGATGCAAGCCCTCATCGATGCCTGCCGCCGCAGCGGCACCCACTCCCTCATCGCCTGCATCACCGAGGGCAACATCCCCTCTTACCGCCTCCACGAGCGCCTCGGCTTCAGCCGAGTGAGCCACTTCAGCCAGGTGGGCTACAAACATGGCCGCCTCCTCGACGTCGTCGACTACCAGCTCATCCTCTGACACCCTCCCACTGTTAAAATTCTTAAAAGATTGAACGCCGACACTCAAGCCGGCGTTTATCTTTCAGAAAACAGAAATCAACCAAAATTCATAATTACTATGGACTGCAACAAAGAAAAACGTTCTTACCATTTCAATATCACCGAAGTGGTTGACGGCAAAATCAAGGATGTGATGAGCTTCAACTTCGGCGGCCATCACGACCTCGCCGCACTTGCCCAGCTCGCCGAGCAGAAAGAGGGCCTCACCGAGAAACACGCACGCCAGCTCGTTGTCGGCATGCGTCTGCTCCACCATGCCCTTAAGAAATATCCCGGCAATGCCGACTTCGCCGCTTTCCTTGCTCAGCTCGATGACTTCAAGCACAAGCTCAAGGGTGCCGGCTGCGGCTGCCAGAGCAAGTAAAGATGGTCCCGGCGGTGACGGAATCTCGCCGCGAACCTAAAAAGGCACTAACACCGCTGCGGCGGGACAGGCTCACCCCCTGCCCCGCCGCACGTCCGTCTCGACACCGGCTTTTATATACTTGCATTTGTCTACGCTGCTTTTGCGGGGAGGATTAGCGGGGGGTGAGGCGGAAGACACGGATACCGGTGGCATCTTTCTGTCGGCGTAGGTAGGAGTCGAGCGGCATCTTCTCGAGGGTAACAGCTCCGGTGGCTGATGATGCGTGGAGCAGCGTGGGCTTTCCTTTGACTATCTTGATGATGCCAAGATGGGAGATGTCGAGGCCGGGCTTCTTGGTGGTTATGGCAACGATGTCGCCGTCGCGAAGGTTTGCGCCCATCACATTGGCGGTCTTGATATAGGGGGTCTTATGGCTGTGGTAGCCACTCTCTACGCCTTTGATGGCGGCGAAGGTGGCAGAGTCGGAAAGGGCAGGATAGTCGCCGCGATGGGTTGTCATCCAGTTGAGGCTCTTAATGCTATGGTCGGCACGGCCTATGCGGTCGGTGACTTCGGTGATAAGGCCGCGGTTGGTGTTGTCTATCACCCAATCGGAGACATAGTGGAGACGCGAAGGATAGCCGTAAGCTTTTCCACCCCGGTAGCGGAGGCGTTCAAGGTTGTAGGCAAAGTCGCGCCAGGAGCTTCTTCCCTCCCCTACGGTGATGGCCAGAGCCATGACGTTGTCGACGAAGGTGGTGCAGTCCATGCCATCGAGGCATATGGCCACTCGGAGGTCATCGCTCTGGTCGAGGGTACCGGCTTTATATGGGGTGCCGATAAAGAGCTCGGCCATGGGGAGAACCACTGATTGAGATGAGGCCGCGGGATGAGCAGCCACAGCGTCGATGAGCATGGAGGTGAGGCGAGCGGTGTCGGCGGCTTCGTTACAGAAGGTGGCGTTGCCGGCCACTTGGGCTGTGACGGTTGTAGCTGAGAGAAGAAGGGTGATGACTATAATGACTGGCTTGAGCGACATATGATGGACGTTTGGGTGACTGGAAGAGTAAATGTAGAAGGTATTTGCGATGCGAATTTAATGATTTCTGCTCAATCGGCAAAAATAATGCTCCACGCCGTCGGCAATACAGACGGCGTGGAGCATATAGGGTGTGGTCAAAGTCTATGTCTATGACCTTATGGCCAATCAGATGTCGCGGCGGCTCTTGCGGCCATAACCGTAGACAGCAGCGTCGCCAAGCTGCTCTTCGATGCGGAGAAGCTGGTTGTACTTGGCCATGCGATCCGAGCGAGAGGCTGAGCCGGTCTTAATCTGGCCGGCGTTGGTGGCAACAGCGATGTCAGCGATAGTAGCGTCTTCGGTCTCACCGGAGCGGTGGGAGATGACGGCGGTGTAGCCATTACGCTGGGCGAGCTCAACGGCGCGGAGTGTCTCAGTAAGGGAGCCAATCTGGTTGACTTTGACGAGGATGGAGTTGGCGCAACCCTCGTTGATGCCTCGCTGGAGATATTTCACGTTGGTAACGAAGAGGTCGTCGCCCACGAGCTGGCATTGCTTGCCGATGAGATCGGTGAGGATTTTCCAGCCTTCCCAATCGTTTTCGGCCATGCCGTCTTCGATGGAGTCGATGGGATATTTCTCTACGAGTTCCTTGAGGAACTGAGCCTGCTGCTCAGAGGTGAGTTTGGGAGCGTTGTCGCCCTGTTTCCAGGTGTAGTCGTATACGCCATCTTTATAGAACTCGGATGAGGCGCAGTCGAGGCCGATAGTTACATCCTTGCCGGGTACGTAGCCGGCAAGCTCTATGGCTTTAATGATTACGTTGAGGGCATCTTCAGTACCGTCGAGGGTGGGAGCAAAGCCGCCTTCGTCACCAACGGCGGTGGAGAGGCCGCGCTCTTTGAGCACCTTCTTGAGGTTGTGGAACACCTCGGTGCCCATGCGGATGCCTTCCTTGAAGGAGGGGGCGCCGACGGGACGGATCATGAACTCCTGGAAGCAGATGGGGGCGTCGGAGTGTGCGCCGCCGTTGATGATGTTCATCATGGGCACGGGGAGCACGTAGGTGTTGCACCCGCCGATATATTTGTAGAGGGGGAGGTCGAGATAGTCGGCAGCGGCCTTGGCCACGGCCAGGGAGACGCCGAGGATGGCGTTGGCGCCAAGGTTGCTCTTGGTGTCGGTGCCATCAAGGGCGAGCATGGTCTCGTCAATCTTAATCTGGTCGAGGGCGCTCATGCCGATGAGGGCCTGAGCAATGGGGCCGTTAACGTTGGCAACGGCTTTTTGGACGCCCTTGCCCATATAGCGTGACTTGTCGCCGTCGCGGAGCTCGAGAGCCTCATTGACACCGGTGGAGGCACCGGAGGGAACAGAGGCGCGGCCAAAGGCGCCGGATTCGAGGATTACGTCAACTTCAACGGTGGGGTTGCCACGTGAGTCAAGCACTTCGCGACCGATAATCTTTTCGATTTTCATAATCGGATATGTTATTGTTTGGTTAGAGGTTCGTTTACACGGCAGCCATGCGCCGTGGCATGGTAGCCGTTGCAAAGATAATAATTTTTGGAGGATTGAGGTTCATGGGAGATAAAAAATTCCGGCTCAGACACGATAGAAGAGTCTGGGCCGGAAGATAAGTTATGGATATGTCGACCTTGAGGTTTTATTCAGCGGCAGGTGTCTCGGCTGCGGGAGCCTCTGCTGCGGGAGCCTCTGCTGCGGGAGCCTCTGCTGCGGGAGCAGCAGACTTGCGGCGTGAGCGGCGAGTGGTCTTCTTCTTGCCTTCGCCTGAGGTCTTGAGCATAGCCTCGTTGTAGTCAACGAGCTCAATGAAGCATGTCTGGGCGTTGTCGCCGAGACGGAAGCCGGTCTTGAGGATGCGGGTGTAGCCGCCGTTGCGCTCGGCAATCTTCTGAGCCACCTCGCGGAAGAGCTCGGTGACAGCCTCCTTGTTCTGGAGGTATGAGAAGACGAGACGACGGTTGGCCATAGAGTCCTCCTTGGCACGGTTGATCAGGGGCTCGGCGTAAACGCGCAGGGCCTTAGCCTTAGCCAGGGTGGTATATATGCGCTTGTGCATGATCAGGGAGATGGTCATGTTGGCAAGCAGAGAATCACGGTGGGCCTTTTTGCGGCTGAGGTGATTGAATTTTTTATTGTGTCTCATTACTTGTTGTTGTCGTTATCGAGTTTGTATCTTGATATATCCATCCCAAACTGGAGGTTGAGATTGTTGAGGAGGTCGTCAAGCTCGGTGAGCGACTTGCGACCAAAGTTGCGGAACTTGAGCAGGTCGGTACGGTTGAAGCGCACGAGCTCGCCGAGGGTCTCAACCTCGGCGCTCTTGAGGCAATTGAGGGCACGGACAGAGAGATCCATGTCAACAAGCTTTGTCTTCAAGAGCTGGCGCATACGGAGAGCCTCCTCGTCAAATTCTTCGACGCCCTCGGTCTCGGTGGTCTCAAGGGTAATCTTCTCGTCGGAGAAGAGCATGAAGTGATAGATGAGGATTTTAGCGGCTTCCTTGAGCGCATCTTTGGGAAGGATGGAGCCGTTGGTAGTAATCTCGATAGTGAGCTTATCGTAGTCGGTCTTTTGGTCGACACGGAAGTTTTCGACGGTATATTTTACATTCTTGATGGGAGTGTAAATAGAGTCGATGGCAATGACGTGGATGTCGTCGTTGGGGTTGCGGTTTTCCTCAGCAGGCACCCATCCGCGACCTTTGTTAACGGTGAGCTCAATCGAGAAAGATGCTCCGGGAGCCAAATGACAGATGACAAGGTCGGGGTTGAGCACCTCGAAGCCATTGAGGGCAGCCCCAATGTCGCCGGCACGGAATACGTCCTTGTCCGACACATTGATGAGGACACGCTCAAAGTCGACGTCGTCAACGCTCTGACGGAGGTCAACCTTCTTGAGGTTGAGGATGATATTGGTCACATCTTCCTCAACACCCTCTATGGTGTCAAACTCGTGGAGGACGCCATCGATGCGAATAGAGGAGATGGCAAAGCCCTCGAGGGAAGAGAGAAGAATGCGGCGAAGGGCGTTGCCTATCGTGATGCCGTAGCCGGGCTCCAGGGGCTTGAATTCAAACTTGCCAAAGGAGCTATCGGCCTCGAGCATGATCACCTTGTCGGGTTTTTGGAATGCTAAGATGGCCATTTGGATCGGATTATTTATTACTTAGAATACAACTCGACAATGAGCTGCTCCTTGATGGTCTCGGGGATATCCTCGCGGGCGGGGACATGGAGAAACTTGCCACTCTTCGATGTCTCGTCCCATTCAATCCAGGGATATTTGCTGTGGTTGAAGCCGGCCAGTGAGTCGGCAATAACCTCAAGCGACTTGGCCTTCTCGCGGACGCCTACGACGTCGCCGGGCTTCACCTGATAGGAAGGGATGTTGACAACCTGTCCGTTGACGGTGATGTGGCGATGGAGGACTATCTGACGGGCGGCGGCACGGGTCTTGCCAATGCCGAGACGATAAACGACATTGTCGAGGCGGCTCTCAAGGAGCTGGAGAAGAATCTCACCGGTGATACCCTTGATGCGTGAAGCCTTCTCGAAGAGGTTATGGAACTGACGCTCGAGGACTCCGTAGGTATACTTGGCTTTCTGCTTCTCGCGGAGCTGAACGCCATACTCCGATGTCTTGCGGCGCTTGTTGAGGCCATGTTGGCCCGGAGCATAGTTCTTCTTCGAGAGGACTTTGTCGGGACCGAAGATGGGCTCACCAAACTTACGGGCGATTTTGGTCTTGGGACCTGTATATCTTGCCATTAGTTGTTGTAGTTGTTAAAGTGCTGAGAGTTGTGTATGAGGGGTTAGAGGAGGAGTTGGGAGGAGGGGATGTCCTTTGGCTTTGCCAAGCTATGGGCGCCGAGCGCCGGGATGGCTTAAGGGAGGAGGCGACAGATGCCGGGGGGATGAGGGTTAGCGTGCAGCCGCGACCATAGAGAGGTGATAATAAAGTATGGTCATTTGACGCCATTGCCTCGGGCATCCGGGGAGGAGGAAGGTGGTGTCTGCTTTCCGGCGGCCTCATGATTGCCATGGTCAAGAAGACCGGAGCGTCAAGAGGATTTGGGGGGGGGAAAGCCCCCGCTAGTTATCGAAAAAATAAGCTTTTGGAAGGGAGTAGCCGGCTCCGTATCCAAGCCGCCTGGGCAGACGGTGCCCCCGATATGTTGGAGTGGGACGCCTCCGGGAGCCGTGGCCGGTGACAAGAGCGACACAGACCCGGCAGCCTAAGGATTAGACTCTTCTGCGCTTGGGAGGACGGCAGCCATTGTGGGGCAGTGGTGTGACGTCGATAATCTCGGTCACTTCGATGCCGGCGCCGTGGATGGTACGGATAGCCGATTCACGGCCATTGCCGGGGCCCTTGACATATGCCTTCACTTTGCGAAGGCCGAGGTCAAAGGCTGTCTTGGCGCAATCTTGGGCTGCCATCTGGGCGGCGTAAGGCGTGTTTTTCTTAGAGCCACGGAAGCCCATCTTGCCTGCGCTTGACCAGGAAATGACCTGACCCTCAGAGTTGGCCAGGCAAACGATGATGTTGTTGAAGGAAGAGTGGACGTGAAGCTGGCCATTGGCATCAACCTTGACGTTTCTCTTCTTTGCTGCGACTGTCTTTTTAGCCATATATGGATATGATTATTTTGTAGCTTTCTTCTTGTTGGCGACTGTTTTCTTACGGCCCTTGCGGGTGCGAGCGTTGTTTTTGGTGCTCTGGCCGCGGACGGGGAGGCCGTTGCGGTGACGGATGCCGCGGTAGCAGCCGATATCCATCAGGCGCTTGATGTTGAGCTGGATCTCGCTGCGGAGGTCGCCCTCAACCTTGTGCTCGGTCTGAATCACCTCGCGCACCTTTGCAGCCTGGTCGTCAGTCCAGTCTTTTACTTTGATGTCGCGGTCCACTCCGGCCTTGTCGAGGATGCTCTTTGCAGCGCTCCTGCCGATGCCGAAGATGTAGGTCAAGGCTATCTCACCTCTCTTGTTTTGGGGGAGGTCAACTCCCACTATGCGTACTGCCATATTTTGCTATTGACTGAATTTTTTGCAAAAGTAGTAATTTTTTACCCTTGACGCTGCTTCAACTTGGGATTTTTCTTGTTGATGACGTAGAGGCGCCCCTTGCGACGGACTATCTTTGAGTCGGGGGTGCGCTTCTTGATTGAAGCTCTGACTTTCATGATATGTATGCTATTTTTTCGTTATTTGATGCTTAATTATCTTATTTGTAACGGAATGCGATGCGCCCTTTGGAGAGGTCGTAGGGCGACATCTCTACTTTTACGCGGTCGCCGGGGAGAATCTTGATGTAGTGCATGCGCATTTTGCCTGAGATGTGGGCTGTGAGCTCATGTCCGTTTTCAAGCTCGACGCGGAACATTGCGTTGCTTAAGGCCTCGACGATCACTCCGTCTTGTTCTATTGCTGCTTGCTTTGCCATATTGGGTCGATGATTTTTGACAGGGGAAAAATGAGAGATATGGTCAGATGAATCGGTCGCCAAGGGCCTCGGCAACGTAGTCGAAGGTGGTGAGCACCTCCGTCATGTCATCATGGACGGCGAGAGTGTGCTCATAGTGAGCTGATGGCTTGCGGTCGCGAGTGCGGCACTGCCAGCCATCGCGCTCAATGACAATATTACGAGAGCCCATGTTGACCATTGGCTCAATGCAGATGCACATGCCGTTGCGGATAACGGGGCCAATGCCGCGGCGACCATAGTTGGGCACCTCGGGGTCTTCATGCATCTTGCGCCCAATGCCATGGCCACACATCTCGCGGACCACGGAGTAGCCGCGCTGCTCGACGTAGGTCTGGACGGCGTTGGAGATGTCGCCTATGCGACGCCCGGGGCGGCAGGCCTCGATGCCAACATAGAGCGACTCTTTGGTGGCCTTAAGGAGAGCCATCACTTTGTCGTCCACTTCGCCTATGGGGAAAGTGTAGCACATATCGCCGCAATATCCATTTAGCTCCACGACGGTGTCGGCGCCAAAGATGTCTCCCTCGCGGAGGACATACTGTGAGGGAAAGCCGTGGACCACGGTCTCGTTGACCTCGCAGCACACTGTGCCAGGGAAGCCCTCGTAGCCCAAACATGCAGGGCGCCCTCCATTGTCTTGGATAAATTCGCGGGCAATGGAATCGACCTTGCGGGTCGTCACCCCGGGCTGAGCCCACTTGGCGATTTCGCCAAGCGTCTGGCTCACCAGGGTGGCGGCTCTGCGCATAAGTTCAAGCTCTTCGGGTGTCTTGAGGTATATCATCTTTTATACCGTCTCGAAAAGGGTGGGATGATGTTTGTTCCTGTCAATGGTCAATGCCGAGGGTCAATAGGCGCTGCCTGTTGTGCGGCCCTTGATCTTGCCGTCGCGCATCAAAGAATCGTAGTGGTGCATCATCAGGTGGCTCTCGATCTGCTGAAGTGTGTCAAGGACCACGCCCACGAGGATGAGCAGCGAAGTGCCGCCAAAGAACTGGGCGAAGTTCTGGCTCACGCCAAAGAAGCGAGCGAAAGCCGGGAGGATGGCCACGATGCCAAGGAAGATAGATCCGGGCAGTGTGATGCGTGACAGGATAGAGTCAAGGTATTCGGCTGTCTTCTTGCCGGGCTTGACGCCGGGGATGAAGCCATTGTTGTTTTTAATGTTATCGGCAATGTCGTTGGGGCGAACAGTGACGGCGGTGTAGAAATAGGTAAATGCTACGATAAGGATAAAGTAGACAAAGTTATACCAGAAACCGTTGATGTCAGAGAACGCAGCGACAAATCCACTGGCACCCTCAGCGCCAAAGCCGGCGAGGGTGATAGGGATAAACATGATGGCCTGGGCGAAGATGATGGGCATCACACCGGCAGCATTCACCTTGAGGGGAATATACTGGCGTGCGCCGCCATACTGGCGGTTGCCCACCATGCGCTTGGCATACTGCACGGGCACCTTACGAGTGCCTTGCACGAGAAGGACAGCGCCCACGGTAACAGCAAAGAGGAGGATGAGCTCCACAACAAACATCACCAGGCCGCCCTGAGAGCCGGTGGAGCCGGGCAGGCGCGACATAAACTCGAAGCCGAGGGCCTCGGGCAGGCGGGCAATGATGCCCACAAGGATGATGAAGGAGATGCCGTTGCCAATGCCGCGATCGGTGATACGCTCGCCGAGCCACATGATAAACATGGAGCCGGCGGCAAGGATCACTGTCAGGAAGGCAATGGTCCATCCACCCATGGCCGACACGCCACCGGCAGCAGCGACCTGCATGCGGAGGTTGACCAGATAGGCCGGGCCCTGGAGCAGGAGGATGAGGACGGTGAGGTAGCGGGTGTATTGATTAAGCTTCTGACGACCGCTCTCACCCTCGCGCTGCATCTTCTGGAAGCTCGGGAGCACCATGCCAAGAAGTTGGATCACGATGGAGGCCGTGATGTAAGGCATAATGCCGAGGGCAAAGATGGAGGCCTGGGAGAAGGCGCCGCCAGAGAACATATCGAGAAGCTGCATCAATCCGCTCTTGTTGGTGAAGTTGCTCAGAGCGTCGAGGTCGGCCGGGGAGATGCCGGGGAGGACGACGTAGCAACCGAGGCGGTAGACGAGCACCAGGAGGAGGGTGATTCCAATCCTGTTGCGCAGCTCTTCGATTGTCCAGATATTCTTTATGGTTTCAAAAAATCTCATTTGGTCAGCCTATTTTATTGATGGAGCCACCAGCCTTAACGATGGCCTCTTCGGCAGCTTTTGAGAAAGCGTTGGCCTCAACGGCAACGGCGCGAGTGATGGAGCCGTTGGCAAGAATCTTTACGAGCTGCTTGCGGTTGATGAGGCCGGCTGCGCGAAGCTCGTCGAGACCCACCTTATCGAGATTGCGGGCAGCGGCGAGAGTCTCGATATCAGAGATATTGAGAGCCTTGTACTCTACGCGGTTGGGGTTCTTGAAGCCAAACTTGGGGAGACGGCGCTGGAGAGGCATCTGACCGCCTTCAAAGCCGATCTTGCGCTTGTAGCCTGAGCGGCTCTTGGCGCCCTTGTGGCCACGGGTGGATGTACCGCCCTTACCGGAGCCTGGGCCTCGGCCAATACGTGTTGAGCGGGTTACAGATCCTACGGCTGGGCGTATGGTATTGAGTTCCATTGTTTCGATCTATTATATGAAAGGATTGATGGGATAAGATGATTAGAGGAAGAGAAGGAGCGAGGATATTAGAGCTTCTCGACGGTCACCAGATGGTGAACGGTCTTAATCATGCCCATAGTGGAGGGATTGTCCTCCTTGACCACGCTGTGGTTCATCTTCTTCAGGCCGAGGGCATCAAGGGTGCGCTTCTGCACGGCGGGAGCGTTGATGCGGCTCTTGGTCTGGGTTATCTTGATCTGTGCCATTGAATTATGTGCAGGGATAAGTATATTGAAAGGGTGGAAGGAAAAGAGGCCGAGCCTTATCCGTTAAACACTTTGTCGACGGATACTCCGCGGTTCTGAGCCACGATGGCGGGGGAGCGCATCTCGTCGAGGGCAGCGATGGTGGCCTTAACGAGGTTGTGGGGGTTAGACGAGCCCTTGCTCTTAGCCAGGACGTCGGTGATGCCCACGCTCTCGAGGACGGCACGCATGGCACCGCCGGCCTTCACGCCCGTACCATGGGAAGCTGGCTTGAGAATGATGCGAGAGCCGCCAAACTTGGCTTCCTGCTCGTGAGGGATGGTGCCTTTGTGGACAGGCACACGGATAAGATTTTTCTTAGCAGCCTCCACGCCCTTGGCGATAGCGGCCTGAACTTCGTTGGCCTTGCCCAGGCCCCAGCCTACTACGCCGTTCTCGTCACCGACGACAACAATGGCGGCAAAGGTGAAGGCACGGCCACCCTTTGTTACCTTGGTGACACGGTTGATGGCAACCAGACGATCCTTGAGATCGAGGTCGGCAGTGGTTTTTACGCGGTTGTTTCTTTTAGCCATGGTGTGTAAGAGCTTAGAATTTGAGACCGCCGTTGCGAGCTGCGTCGGCGAGTGATTTCACACGGCCATGGAAAAGATAGCCGTTGCGGTCGAATACTACTTCGGTGATGCCGGCGGCAAGGGCCTTCTGGGCGATAGCCTCGCCCACCTTTGCTGCAATCTCTGACTTGGTGCCCTGCTCGATGCCCTTTGAGGAGGCAGAGGCGAGGGTCTTGCCGGCCAGGTCGTCGATCACCTGGACATAAATCTGCTTGTTGGAACGGAACACCGACATGCGGGGACGTGCGGCAGTACCGGAAATCTTGCCACGGATGCGGGCCTTGATTTTGTTGCGACGCTGTATCTTGGAGATCATGATAGATGAAATTCTCAGATGGGTTAACTAAATTATTTGGCGCTGGCGCTCTTGCCGCTCTTGCGACGGATGACTTCGCCGACAAACTTGATGCCTTTACCCTTGTAAGGCTCTGGCTTGCGGAGGGAGCGTATCTTGGCGCAAACCTGGCCGAGGAGCTGCTTGTCGTCGCTCTCCAAGATGATGAGGGGGTTTTTGTTGCGCTCCGACTTGGCCTCGACTTTTACCTCGGGCGGGAGCTTGATATATATGGCATGGGAGTAGCCCAGCGAGAGCTCGAGCACCTGTCCGGTGGCAGAGGCACGATAGCCCACGCCTACGAGCTCCATCTCTTTGCGGTAGCCGGTGGAAACGCCAACGACCATGTTGTGGATCAGGGCGCGATAGAGGCCATGCTGGGCGCGATGTTCGCGGTCGTCGCTGGGACGGCTGATGGTGATGTGTCCGTCCTCAATCTTGATGCCGAGGTCGGGATTGACGGTCTGAGAGAGCTCGCCTTTGGGGCCTTTAACGGTTACAACGTTGTTGTCTACCTTGACTGTTACGCCCTGCGGTATTTCGATGGGTGCTTTACCTATACGTGACATGTTTCGATGTAGGGGTGTTAAAGGATTAATATACGTAGCAGAGCACTTCGCCGCCCACCTTGAGGTCGAGGGCTTTCTTGTTGGTCATGACTCCGCGCGAGGTGGAGAGAATGGCGATGCCCAGTCCGTTGAGGACACGGGGCATGTCCTTGTAGCCTGTGTACTGACGCAGGCCGGGACGCGATACACGCTTGAGATCTTTGATAGCGTTGACCTTGTCTACGGGGTCATACTTGAGGGCTATCTTGATGAGGCCGGCGGGAGTCTCGCCGTCGATAAACTTGTAGTTGAGGATATAGCCTTGCTCGAAGAGGATCTTCGTGATTTCTTTTTTCAAGTTTGAGGCGGGGATCTCCACCACGCGGTGGTTGGCCTTAATGGCGTTCCTCAATCTTGTCAGATAATCTGCTATTGGATCTGTCATTGTTGATTAGGGGTTAAATTGATTCGGCTTTTCCGAACAATATTTAATACTCTATTTCAGAGAGATACTCTCTTGTCGGGAAAGGGGGGAAGGGGAAGAGGGGGATTGTTGAGGGTAGAGGCGGCAGATACTGGAGGGAGCGTGGCCCTGGCGGCCCTGAGCCTGCCGCCCCAGAGGGGGCGGCAGGCTGTGTGGGGGCTTACCAGCTGGCTTTTTTTACACCGGGGATGAGACCGGCCGATGCCATCTCACGGAACTGTATACGGGAGAGGCCAAACTGGCGCATATATCCCTTTGGACGGCCCGTGATAGAGCAACGGTTGTGGAGACGGACGCTTGAGGCGTTCTTGGGCAAGCTCTGGAGCCCTTCATAGTCGCCGGCTTCCTTCATGGCAGCCTTCTTGGCGGCATACTTGGCCACGAGCTTGGCTCGCTTCACCTCGCGTGCCTTCATTGATTCTTTTGCCATAGCTTATTTGGAGTGGTTTCTGTCAATTACTTCTTGGCGTTCTTGAAGGGGAGGCCAAACTCGCGGAGCAGGGCATATCCTTCCTCATCGGTCTGAGCAGATGTGACGAAGGTGATGTTCATACCCATGAGCTTCGATATGGAGTCGATATTGATCTCGGGGAAGATGATCTGCTCGGTGATGCCAAGGGTGTAGTTGCCTCGGCCGTCGAGCTTGCCCTCGATGCCCTTGAAGTCGCGGATGCGGGGGAGGGCCACACGGATCAGACGCTCAAGGAACTCATACATGCGCTCGCGGCGGAGGGTTACCATCACACCGATGGGCATCTTCTTGCGGACCTTGAAGTTAGAGATATCCTTGCGTGAGAGGGTGGCCACGGCCTTCTGGCCAGTGATGGCTGTGAGCTCGTTGATGGCGGTCTCAATGACTTTCTTGTCTTGAGTGGCCTCGCCGAGTCCCTGGTTGATGACAATCTTCTTGAGGACGGGCACCTGCATGACGGAGGTGTAGCCAAACTCCTTCTCCAGGGCGGGCACGATGCGCTCAGTGTAGTCTTTCTTTAAAGTCGTGGTGCTCATTATTTGATGGCTTCGCCTGATTTTTTAGCGTAACGAACTGACTTGCCATTTTCGTCCTTGCGGCGGCCTACGCGAGTGGGCTTGCCAGACTTGGGGTCGATCAGGGCAAGATTGGAGATATGAATGGGAGCCTCCTTCTTGATGAGGCCGCCCTGCGGGTGTTGCGCGCTGGGCTTTGTGGCCTTGGTGCAGATGTTGACACCCTCGACAAAGGCGCGCTGCTTAGACACCTCAACCTTGAGGACACGGCCCTGCTTGCCACGGTCATCGCCGGCCAAGACGGCCACCATGTCGCCTTTCTTTATGTTTAACTTGATCATAGTCGGTTAAATATGATGGGGGTGTTACATTATTAGAGTACCTCAGGAGCGAGGGAAACGATCTTCATGTTGGTGGCGCGAAGCTCGCGGGCAACGGGGCCGAAGATACGAGTCCCGCGGAGCTCACCGGCATTATTGAGGAGCACGCAGGCATTGTCGTCGAAGCGGATGTAAGAGCCGTCGGGGCGACGGATCTCCTTCTTGGTGCGAACGACTACGGCCTTGGATACAGTGCCCTTCTTTACGTCGGAAGAGGGGATGACGTTCTTGACGGAGACAACGATGATGTCGCCCACGGTGGCGTAGCGGCGGCCAGTGCCGCCGAGGACATGGATGCACAGGGCTTCCTTGGCTCCGGAGTTGTCGGCTACGGTAAGACGGCTTTCAGTCTGTATCATTGTTTACTTAACTTTTTCTATGATTTCTACTAATCTCCAGCGCTTGGTCTTGGAGAGGGGGCGCGTCTCCATCAGGCGGACGGTGTCGCCGACACTGCACTCGTTGTTCTCGTCATGGGCATGATATTTCTTTGTCTTGTTGACAAACTTGCCGTAGATGGGGTGCTTTTCCTTCCACTTGACGGTTACGGTGATGCTCTTGTCACCCTTGTTGCTGGAGACAACCCCGATGCGCTCTTTGCGAAGGTTACGTGTTTCTTCCATTTTGATGGCTTATGTATATTAGGGGTTGATTGTTTATTTGCCTGCGAGCTCACGAGCGCGGAGCTCGGTCTTAACACGGGCTATCATGCGACGGTCGGCAGTGATCTTGGCCGGGGAGTCGATGGGCGAGATAGCATGGTTGATGGTGAGCTGGCGATAGTCCTGCTCCATCTGCTCCAGACGCTCGCGGAGGTCGGCAGTCGACATCTCCTTTATTTCTTCTTTCTTCATGACTGTTTACACGTTTTGGGTGGGATCGTAATCGCGTGCCACGACAAACTTGGTGGTCACAGGGAGCTTCTGGGCAGCCAGTCGGAGGGCCTCCTTGGCTATGTCATAGCTGACGCCCTCGACCTCGATGATGATGCGGCCTGGGGTGACTGGCGCAACGAAGCCCTCGGGGTTACCTTTACCTTTACCCATGCGGACTTCGGCAGGCTTCTTGGTGATGGGCTTATCGGGGAATATGCGGATCCATATCTGTCCCTGGCGCTGCATGTAACGGGTCACGGCGATACGGGCGGCCTCAATCTGACGGCCGGTAATCCATTTCGACTCAAGGGTCTTAATGCCGAATGAGCCGAAGGCGAGCTGATTGCCTCGCTGGGCCAGGCCCTTCATCCGGCCTTTTTGGGCGCGGCGAAACTTGGTTTTCTTAGGCTGTAACATTGTCTGTTATGTTGATAGATTGAGGCTATGATTAACGATTGCTGTTGCCATTCTGAGAAGAACGGGGCTTGCGGAAGCCGCCACGGCGACCGTTGCCGTCGCGTCCGGCCGATGAGCCGCCCTGACGCTGGTCCTTGCCGGTGTTGGTGAAGGAGGGTGCGAGGTCGCGCTTGCCATACACTTCGCCGCGGCAGATCCAAACCTTTACGCCGATGACACCTACCTTGGTGTGAGCCTCGACGAGGGCATAGTCGATGTCGGCGCGGAGAGTGTGGAGAGGAGTGCGGCCTTCCTTAAACATCTCGCTGCGGGCAATCTCAGCGCCGTTGAGACGGCCTGATACCTGCACCTTGATGCCTTCGGCGCCGGCACGCATTGACGACTGTATAGCCATCTTTACGGCACGACGATAGGCAATCTTGCCTTCGATCTGGCGGGCAATGGATGCAGCCACAATCTGGGCGTCGAGCTCGGGACGCTTCACCTCAAAGATGTTGATCTGAACATCCTTGTCGGTGATCTTCTTGAGCTCTTCCTTGAGCTTGTCCACTTCCTGACCGCCCTTGCCGATGATAAGGCCGGGACGTGAGGTGCAGACGGTGATGGTGATGAGCTTGAGGGTACGCTCTATGACGATGCGCGATACGCTAAACTTGGCAAGGCGCACATTGAGATAGTTGCGGAGCTTGGAGTCCTCGAGGATGGTGTCGCCATATTTCTTGCCGCCATACCAGTTAGAGTCCCAGCCGCGGATAACGCCGAGGCGATTTGAGATAGGGTTAACTTTCTGTCCCATTTGGTGTGTCCTTGATTATTTAGCTTTTTCGATGGTGTCAACGATCAGAGTGACATGGTTGGAGCGCTTGCGGATGCGGTAGCCGCGGCCCTGGGGAGCGGGGCGGAGGCGCTTCAGCATGGGAGCGGGGTTGACGAAGATGGTGGAGATGCAGAGCTCTCCGGCTTCAGCCTTGCGCTCGTTCTTGGCCTCCCAGTTGGCGATAGCCGAGCGGAGAAGCTTCTCAAGGTCGGCAGCAGCCGCCTTGTTATTGAATTTGAGGACGCCAAGGGCACGATACACCTCCATGCCGCGCACGAGGTCGGCAACGAGACGCATCTTGCGGGGGGAGGAGGGGACGTTGGTCAGCTTAGCGAAAGCGATTTGCTTGCGCTCCTCCTTGATGGCGTCGGCATAATTTTTCTTTCTTACACCCATTGTGAAGTATAATGATCTATAGGATGGTCTGTAGTTTGATTAGATGTTGCCCGCGAGGGAGTTTACTTCTTGTTGCCGGAGTGGCCGCGGAAGTTGCGGGTGGGGGCAAATTCACCAAGCTTGTGGCCTACCATGTTTTCGGTCACATAGACGGGGATGAACTTGTTGCCGTTATGCACGGCGAAGGTATGACCGACAAACTCGGGGGCAATCATGGAGGCGCGGCTCCAGGTCTTGATGACGGCCTTCTTGCCCGAAGCCTCCATGGCAGCTACTTTCTTGTCGAGCTTGACCGAGATGAAGGGGCCCTTTTTTAATGAACGACTCATATATGATGGGTTGTGTTGGTGCTAAATTTATCGGTTTACTTCTTACGACGCTCGATGATATACTTCGACGAGTGTTTTTTCGGGGCGCGTGTCTTGAGGCCCTTTGAGTAGAGACCCTTGCGTGAGCGGGGATGGCCGCCGGAAGCGCGACCTTCGCCGCCGCCCATTGGGTGGTCGACAGGGTTCATGACAACGCCGCGGTTGCGCGGACGACGACCGAGCCAGCGAGAGCGGCCGGCCTTGCCGGAGCGCTCAAGGGAGTGCTCTGAGTTGCCCACAACTCCTACAGTGGCCTTGCAGGCGCAGAGCACCTTGCGAGTCTCGCCTGAAGGGAGCTTGATGATAGCGTAGTCGCCCTCGCGGGAGACGAGCTGGGCAAAAGTGCCGGCGGAACGAGCCATGAAGGCACCCTGGCCGGGACGGAGCTCGATGCAGTGGATGAGTGTACCCACGGGGATTGACCCGAGGGGAAGGGCATTGCCAACCTCAGGGGCGGCATCAGCGCCGCTCATGACGGTTGCGCCAACTTCGAGGCCGTTGGGGGCAATGATATATGCCTTAGCGCCGTCGACATAGTAAAGGAGGGCGATGCGAGCAGAACGATTAGGATCATACTCGATGCTCTTTACTACGGCGGGCACACCGTCTTTGTTTCTCTTGAAGTCGATGATGCGGTATTTACGCTTGTGGCCGCCGCCCATATAGCGGTTGGTCAAGTGGCCCTCAGCGTTGCGACCGCCGGTAGATTTTTTACCGACTGTAAGAGACTTCTCTGGCGTAGTAGCAGTGATGGTTCCTTTGAATACGCCAATAACTTTGTGTCGCTGCCCCGGTGTGGTGGGCTTGAATTTTCTTACTGCCATTGTATGATTAGATGTTGCTGTAGAAGTCGATTGACTGGCCGTCGGCAAGGGTGACGAAAGCCTTCTTGTAAGCGGTGGTCTTGCCGCGCTGGAGGCCACTCTTGGTCCAGCGATTGCGGTTCTTGGCACGCTGGATGGTGGTATTGACCTTCACGACCTTTACGCCATAGGTCTTCTCGACAAGCATCTTGATCTGATACTTGTTGGCCTCGGGCGACACGCGGAATGTGTAATGGCCGAGCTTCTCTGAGATGCGATTGGCCTTTTCGGTAACGATGGGTTGAATCTTGATATCCATTGTCTGTGTAGTCGCCTGGGGATTAGAGATTGTTGATCACGTTGAGCGAGTCCTCGGTGAGAAGGATGGCATTGGAGCGCATGATGGCGTAGGTGTTCACGTCAGAGGCGGTGATGA
Source organism: Alloprevotella sp. (assembly GCA_023663135.1). GTDB lineage: Bacteria > Bacteroidota > Bacteroidia > Bacteroidales > Muribaculaceae > Paramuribaculum. The sequence goes on along the minus strand of JAMPIE010000001.1, from coordinate 179,470 downwards.
TGCGTGCATTGGGCACGTTGCGCACTGAGAGGAGCACGTTTTCGTCGCGGTCGTTAAGGACAAGGAGAATCTTCTTGCCTTCCACCTCGAGAGCCTTGGCCATGGCCACGAATGCCTTGGTCTTGGGTGCGTCAAAGGTGAAGTTTTCAATCACCTTGATGGCATTGTCCTGGACCTTGTAGGTCAGGGCGCTCTTGCGGGCGAGCTGCTTCACTTTCTTATTGAGCTTGAAGCGATAGTCGCGGGGACGGGGGCCAAAGACGCGGCCGCCACCTACGAGGACGGGGGAGTTGATGTCGCCGATACGTGAGCCGCCGCCGCCCTTCTGCTTGTGGAGCTTGCGTGTGGAGCCGCTCACTTCGCTGCGCTCCTTTGATTTGTGGGTTCCCTGACGCTGGTTAGCCAGAAATTGCTTCACGTCGAGATAAACGGCATGCTCGTTGGCTTCGATAGCAAACACCTCATCGTTGAGCTGCGCCTTGCGGCCGGTGTCCTGGCCATTGATGTTGTATACTGCGAGTTCCATTATTTCTCAACTATTACGATTGAACCTTTACTGCCGGGGATAGAACCCTTGATGAGGAGAATGTTGTGCTCGGGCATCACGCGGAGAACCTGAAGGTTCTGGACGGTGACATTCTGGTTGCCCATCTGTCCGGCCATACGCATACCTTTGAACACTTTAGCGGGATAAGAGCAAGCACCTACGGAGCCGGGGGCACGAAGACGGTTGTGCTGGCCATGGGTGCTCTGACCAACGCCGCCGAAACCGTGGCGCTTAACTACGCCCTGGTAGCCTTTACCTTTGCTGGTGCCCTGAATGTCGACAAAGTCGGTGTCGGAGAAGAGAGCGTCGACGCTGATAGTGTCGCCGAGCTTATACTCTCCCTCAAATCCCTTGAACTCGGCCAAGTGGCGCTGAGGAGCTACTCCAGCTTTCTTGAAGTGGCCGGCCATGGGGGCGGTGGTGTGCTTCTCCTTCTTCTCGACGAAGCCGAGCTGGAGGGCATCATAACCGTCGGTGGCAGCGGTTTTGATCTGGGTAACTACGCAGGGGCCAACTTCGATAACAGTGCACGGCACGTTCTTGCCGTCGGCACTGAAAACGGATGTCATTCCGATTTTCTTTCCAATTAATCCTGGCATTTCTTTTGTAGTTGGGGTGGGTTATTCTTTGTTATTTTTGTCTGTGTCTGATGTCTTACGTCTGAGGGTCATCACACCTTGATCTCAACCTCTACGCCAGAGGGGAGCTCGAGCTTCATGAGGGCGTCGATGGTCTTGGCGGTGGAGTTGTAGATGTCGATGAGGCGCTTGAACGAAGAGAGCTGGAACTGCTCGCGGCTCTTCTTGTTGACGAAGGTCGAGCGGTTGACGGTAAAGATACGCTTGTGGGTGGGCAGGGGTATGGGGCCGCTGATCACCGCGCCGGTAGCCTTCACAGTCTTTACAATCTTCTCAGCCGACTTGTCGACCAGGTTGTGATCGTAAGATTTGAGTTTGATTCTGATTTTCTGGCTCATATTGTGGGTTACTGTAATATTCTTTAAGCTAAGAAAAAAGGGGAGTTGGCCCTCTCATTAGAGAAGGTCAACTCGGCCCTGACACTCGGTCAGCACGTTGCGAGCAATAGAGTTGCTCACCTCGGCATAGTGGCTGAAAGTCATAGTGGAAGTAGCGCGACCGGAAGTAATGGTGCGGAGGGCGGTCACATAGCCAAACATCTCGGCCAGAGGGGCCTTAGCCTTGACTACACGAGCGCCGGAGCGGGATGTCTCCATACCCTCTACCTGTCCGCGGCGCTTGTTAAGGTCAGAGATCACGTCGCCCATTGACTCTTCGGGGGTCACAACCTCGATTTTCATGATGGGCTCGAGGAGGACGGGGCCGGCCTTTTCAGACGCCTTCTTAAAGGCCTGGATGGCGCAAAGCTCAAAGGAGAGCTGATCGGAGTCGACGGGGTGGAAGGAGCCGTCGATGACGGTAACTTTGAGATGCTCCACGGGATAACCGGCGAGGACGCCATTCTTCATAGCGTTGGTGAAGCCCTTCTGGATGGCGGGAATAAACTCCTTGGGGATGTTACCGCCCTTAACCTCGTCGACAAACTCGAGGTTGCCATCAAAAGCCTCGTCGGCGGGCTCTACGCGGACAATGATGTCAGCAAACTTGCCTCGACCACCGGTCTGCTTCTTGAACACCTCGCGAAGCTCAACAGGCTTGGTGATAGCCTCTTTGTAGGTAACCTGGGGACGGCCCTGATTACATTCAACCTTAAACTCGCGCTTGAGGCGGTCGATGATAATATCAAGGTGAAGCTCACCCATGCCGGAGATAACGGTCTGGCCGGTCTCCTCGTTGGTCTCTACGCGGAAGGTGGGATCCTCCTCGGCGAGCTTCTGGAGGCCAACGCCGAGCTTGTCAAGGTCTTTTTGAGTCTTGGGCTCAACGGCGATACCGATAACGGGATCGGGGAACTCCATAGCCTCGAGAACGATGGGAGCGTTTTCGTCGCAGAGGGTGTCGCCGGTGCGGATATCCTTGAAGCCGACGCCTGCGCCTATATCGCCGCAGCCGATCTTCTCCATGGGGTTTTGCTTGTTGGAGTGCATCTGGAACAGACGGCTCACGCGCTCCTTCTTGGATGAGCGAGCGTTGAGGACATAAGACCCGGCAACGACGTCGCCTGAGTAGACGCGGAAGAAGGTGAGACGACCCACATAGGGGTCGGTTGCAATCTTGAATGCGAGGGCACACATGGGAGCTTCGCTTGAGGGCTCGCGGGTCTCAATCTTGTCGGGGTCGTCGATGGAGTGGCCTTCAACGGCACCGGAGTCGAGGGGCGAGGGAAGGTAGGCGCAGACAGCGTCAAGGAGACACTGCACACCCTTATTTTTGAACGATGAGCCGCATATCATGGGGACAATCTCCATCTTGAGAGTACCCTTGCGGAGGGCGCGACGAATCTCCTCCTCAGTGATAGTGGAGGGGTCGTCGAAATATTTCTCCATAACGGCATCGTCAAACTCGGCAACCTTCTCGAGCATCTTGTCGCGATATTCCTCGGCCTCGGCACGAAGTGAAGCGGGGATCTCCTCAGCGGAGTAGTCAGCGCCCATAGTCTCATCGTGCCAGAAGAGAGCCTTCATGGTTATAAGGTCAACTACGCCCTTGAAAGTCTCCTCGGCACCGATGGGAATCTGGATGGCACAAGGGTTTGCACCAAGTACATCCTTAAGCTGACGGCATACTTCAAAGAAGTTGGCGCCGGAGCGGTCCATCTTATTCACGTAGCCTATACGGGGGACGTTATATTTGTCGGCCTGACGCCACACCGTCTCAGACTGGGGCTCTACGCCGCCTACGGCGCAGAAGGTGGCAACAGCGCCATCAAGGACGCGAAGCGAACGCTCCACCTCGACGGTGAAGTCAACGTGTCCCGGGGTGTCAATAAGGTTAATCTTAAATTTGTCGCCGTCATATTTCCAGAAGGTGGTGGTGGCGGCAGAGGTGATGGTGATGCCACGCTCCTGCTCCTGCTCCATCCAGTCCATGGTAGCGGCGCCGTCGTGTACCTCACCGATTTTATGTGTAAGGCCCGTATAAAACAGAATGCGCTCCGATGTGGTGGTCTTGCCGGCATCGATATGAGCCATAATGCCTATGTTGCGGGTATATTTAAGATGTTCGTCGATTTTAGCCATTTTGTTGAGCTAAGAATTATTGAGGGATATGGGAGGAGAGTATTAGAAACGGAAGTGGGCGAAGGCGCGGTTGGCCTCGGCCATCTTGTGCATATCTTCCTTGCGCTTGTAGGCGCCGCCCTGGTCGTTGAATGCGTCGACGATCTCAGCAGCAAGCTTGTCGGCCATGGTCTTGCCGCCACGCTTGCGGGCGTAGAGGATGAGGTTTTTCATTGAGATTGACTCCTTGCGGTCGGGGCGGATCTCGGTCGGCACCTGGAAGGTGGCACCGCCAACGCGGCGGCTCTTCACCTCGACATTGGGAGTGATGTTCTCGAGGGCTTTCTTCCATATCTCAAGCGCTGTCTGCTCTTCGTTGGGGAGCTTGGCCTTCACGGTCTCCAGGGCGCTATAGAATATAGTGTAGGCAGTATTCTTCTTACCGTCGTACATGAGGTGGTTGACGAACTTGGACACACGTACGTCGTTGAACTTGGGATCGGGGAGAACGATCCTTTTCTTTGGCTTTGCCTTTCTCATCTTGAGTAGTCGGTGGGTGTTTTTGTTTGCTTGGTTGTTGTTTCTTTAAGTCTTCAACGACGCTCTCTTGCGTCATTTACTCAACCATATGAATCAGCTTTCCAACAAATCAAAAACAAATTCGTTAAACGAAGGTTAATTTGTTAATTTTTGATTTGTCCCGGCTGCGGGGTGGAATGCGAAAAGTGGGGGATGCGGGGCCGGGAAGTAAGAAAAAGGGAGGACGGCTTACTTCTTGGCAGCTTTGGGCCGCTTGGCGCCATACTTGGAGCGGCGCTGAGTGCGGTCTTTAACGCCGGAGGTATCGAGGGTGCCGCGAACGATGTGGTAACGCACACCGGGGAGATCCTTTACACGCCCGCCGCGCACAAGCACGATGGAGTGCTCCTGAAGGTTATGGCCCTCACCGGGAATGTAGGAGTTAACCTCCTTACCATTAGTGAGACGCACACGAGCAACCTTACGCATGGCCGAGTTAGGCTTCTTAGGCGTGGTGGTGTACACACGCACGCACACGCCTCGGCGCTGGGGACAGGAGTCAAGGGCCGGCGACTTACTCTTGTCCTCAAGAGCCACGCGTCCTTTTCTTACTAATTGCTGGATAGTTGGCATCTTAGTGTTTTGGAGTTGTTGTTGTTATTTCTTTTGTTTGTTGTCTCGTCTAAGCCCTCCCTGCGGAGGGACAATCACACACATCAAGAGGCGGCCTTTCACCTTAACACCCAAAGGGTTAGGCGCAGGCCCGGCCTCCTTCTGCCCGGATTGCGATGCAAAGATAGCAACTAATTTTCAGATACACAAATATTTTAGCGCATGTTTAACAATTTCTTGCAAATGTAAATCAAATGTAAATCAGCGTTCGCAAGCGGCTTTAGGGTGTGATCACTCCGCCATCGCCGCCCTCATACCAGCGGGAATACATGAGGTAGTTTCGGGCGATGCGCGTGTTGAGCTCGGCGGTCTTTTCGGGTTCCATCATCTTGATGAAGCGAGCGGGGGCCCCGCCCCACATCTCGCCCGGGCCAATCCTTGTCCGGGAGAGGACCACTGAGCCGGCGGCCACAAGGGCCCCCTCGCCCACCTCTACGTCGTCCATCACTATAGCTCCCATACCTATAAGAGCAAGGCGCTTGATGTGACAGCCATGGAGGGTCACGTTGTGACCTATCGAGACGTCGTCGCCTATCGTTATGGTAGATTTCTCATAGAGGGTGTGAAGCACGGAGCCATCTTGGATGTTGACGCGGTTGCCGATGGTGATGGTATTGACGTCGCCGCGAACGACGGTATTAAACCATATGGAGCAGTCGTCGCCAATGGTGACATCGCCTATTACAGAGGCGTTGGCTGCTACAAAAGTTCCACTTCCAATTTTGGGAGTGAAGCCGCGAAGGGGTATGACAAGTGGCATAATTATATCATCATATAAATTATTGAGCTGGAGCTATTGGGGCGCACTTCTCTCTAAGCCACACGACCTCATCCTCGGTGAGGCCGGGAGTAAGAGCCGCCAAGACTCGGGCATGATAGGCGTTGAGCCACTCGAGCTCAACGGGGGTGAGGGCCGATGCATCGATAAGGCGAGTGTCGAAGGGATAGAGGGTCACTGTCTCAAAGCACAGGAATGAACCATAATCGGGGTCGTCAAATGCATGTACTGTCAGGAGGAGATTTTCGAGTCGGATACCATAGCGACCGGCGCGGTAGATGCCGGGCTCGTCGGAAGTAAGCATACCGGCCACGAGGGGCTGAGGATTCTCCTGCAAGCGAATGCTCTGCGGACCTTCATGCACGTTGAGATATTGCCCGACTCCGTGACCGGTGCCGTGGAGATAATTTGCGCCGAAATTCCACATAGGGATGCGCGCGAGCGCATCGAGCTGAGCCCCTCGCGTTCCCTCGGGGAAGACTGCCATAGCAAGGGCAATGTTGCCGCGAAGGACGGCTGTGTAGTCGCGTATCATCTCAGGGGTGGGCTCGCCGAGGGCTATAGTGCGTGTTATGTCGGTGGTGCCGTCGAGGTAAGAGGCGCCTGAGTCGACCAAAAGCAGACCCTCAGGCTTCAGATCCACCGATGTAGAGGGCGTGGCCTCGTAATGAACAATAGCACCATGAGAGCCATACCCGGCTATCGTCTCAAACGAGAGCATCTTAAAGAGAGGCTGCTCGGCACGCCGAGCTGTTAGGATAGCGTCCACATCGAGCTCCGCAACCCTTTGACCGGCCGCCACTCTCTCTTCTATCTCCTTAAAACCTTTTACTAACGCCACGCCGTCGCGAGCCATTGCATCTCGCAGGCAGGCAACCTGAGTGTCGTTGCGGACAGCCTTGCACAGGTCAATACCAAGATCCGAGTGGACAGTCGACAGAGATGACACCGCTTCAGCAAGTCCACGGGGCATCGCCATGGGATCGAAAGCAAGGATAGTGTCAGCGGGGAGAGATGAGAGGAAATGGCATACGGCGGCGTAAGGAGCGGTTGTAACACCAATCGATGCGAGATAAGCCCGAATAGTGTTGTCAAGCCTACCCTCATCAATAAATAGCACAGTCAAGGATTCGGAAACATATAGATATGAGATTACTACAGGGTTGCAATCAACGTCAGCAGCACGAATATTCAGAAGCCATGCAATCTGATCAAGACGAGAGATAAAAGCTGCAGTGGCTCCCTCAGAAGAGATCCTCGTTCGGAGGGATACAAGCTTACTCGATGCCGACTCGCCGGCATACTCCACGGGATATGACTCAATGGGGCCATCGGGCAGAGAAGGGCGTTGGCACCATATCTCAGCAGGGAGATCCGCCGTAGCAACAAGTTCAAGGGGAGAGAATCTGCCCTTCATATCTTCAAAAGCAGCATCTGAAATGAGCAATCCATCAATGCCCACCCTACCATCGGCAGAAACCGATGACAGGAGCAGCTCAGCAAGGGAGGGCACACCGGGCTTGCCGACTTCAACAACTTCGATACCGGTACCCTCAAGCTGAGCAGCAGCTTGGAGCCAGTAGCGAGAGTCGGCCATCATCCATGCGCCATCCAAAGTGACCGCAAGAGACCCGGCCGAACCCGTAAAGCCGCTCAAGAAGCGGCGGGTCTGCCAGTGAGCGGCAACATACTCACTCCCGTGGGGATCGGCCTGCGGGATAATAAGAGCATCGAGACCCTCGCGAGCCATTATTTTACGAAGATCTGAAATTTTCTTTATGATATCGTGGCGGAGTTTCATATATATTAAGGTGTATAATGAGATATAAAATAATGGCAGAAGAGGGCCTCGGCAATGGACGGTGAAGCCGCAAAGCCAGCACAAAGATAGACAAAAAAACATCTCAAAGCAAAGATGCGCAAGAAAATGCAAAATTTAACATTTTCATTAACTCCTGGCTCATTGAGCTTTAGCATGAACAAACAAATAAAAGAGTAAAAAAGTTTTGCGGAAAATTTTGTGGGAATAAAAAAAGTGCTTAACTTTGCAACGCTTTTGAAAGGGAACGCCATTGCGGCAGCCGAAAGCAAATCGACATCGATGCCTCTTTAGCTCAGTTGGCCAGAGCACGTGATTTGTAATCTCGGGGTCGTT
>JAMPIE010000001.1:0-171563 GCA_023663135.1 Alloprevotella sp. | reverse complement strand
GAAAGATGCCGATGAGGACGAGCAGAATGTCCCAAGTTATTTTTTGAAAATTACTTAGAGCCTCATATTTGACAAACAGCGAGATTTTTTCTTACCTTTGTAATCTCCAATCTATCCTTACCCACTTTTTCATGAACAAAACCTCAGCCCTTTACCTCGCCGGCATAGCAGCAGCATCTGCCGCTGTGGCCTCATGCACCGCCGCCAAGGCCGCCGACGACGCCAAAAAGCCGATGAACATAGTCTACATCATGACCGACGACCACACGGCCCAGATGATGAGTGCCTATGACACACGCTATATCTCTACGCCCAACCTTGACCGCATTGCCGCCGACGGAGTGAAATTCCGCAACTCCTTCGTGGCCAACTCCCTCTCAGGCCCATCACGAGCATGCATGCTCACCGGCAAACACTCCCATGCCAACGGCTTTGTGTCAAACGAGACCTCGGTCTTTGACGCCTCCCAGCCCACCTGGCCCAAATATCTCCAGGAGGCCGGATATGAGACAGCCCTCGTAGGCAAATGGCATCTGGAGACACTTCCTCAGGGCTTCAACTACTGGGAAATAGTGCCCGGACAAGGCGACTACTGGAACCCCCGCTTCATCAAGCAGACGGGCGACACCGTAGTGGAGCCCGGATATCTCACCCACATGATCACCGACAAGAGCCTCCACTGGCTCGACTCAGTCCACGACCCCTCCAAGCCCTTTGCCCTGGTAATCCATCATAAAGCCATCCACCGCAACTGGCTCCCCGACACAGCCGACCTTGAGCTCTATGAGGATGTGACATTCCCCCTGCCCGAGACATTCTATGACGACTATGCAGGCCGCCCAGCCGCCGAGGCCGCCGAGATGCGCATCTCTTCGGCCCATGACATGGACCTCATCTATGACCTGAAGATGGACCATCCCGACTCCACCTCTCGCCTCAAGCAGACATATTTAGCTTATGTAGGGCGCATGGACTCAGCCCAGCGTGCTCGCTTCGAGGCCTTCTATCAGCCCATTCGCGACGATTTCTTCTCGCGCAACCTTCAGGGCAAGGAGCTGGCCGAATGGAAATATCAGCGTTATATGCGCGACTACGCCAAGGTGGTCAAGAGCCTCGACGACAACGTGGGTCGCGTACTTGACTATCTCAAAGAGCACGACCTGCTCGACAACACACTGGTGGTCTACACCTCCGACCAGGGCTTCTACATGGGCGAACACGGATGGTTTGACAAGCGCTTTATGTATGAAGAGAGTCTCAACACCCCCCTCGTGATGCTCCTGCCCAAAGGGATGGATGCCCGCGGCGACATCGACGAAATGGTACAGAACATCGACTACGCCCCGACCTTCATGGAGATAGCCGGAGTGGAGATTCCCGAAGACATCCAGGGCGTCTCGCTCCTCCCCCTCCTCAAGGGAGAGCACCCCGCCGACTGGCGCGACGCCATCTATTATCACTATCATGAATATCCCGCCGAGCACGCCGTCAAGCGCCACTACGGCGTCCGCACCGACCGCTATGCCCTGATGCACTTCTACAACGACATAGACAAATGGGAGCTCTATGACCTGACCACTGACCCCAACGAGCTCCACAACCTCTATGGCCAGCCCGGCTATGAAGAAGTCACCAAGCAGCTTATGGACCGCCTCAAAGAGCTCCAGGAGCAGTATGACGACCCCATCCGCCACCAATTTCCCATTGAATGACCCTAATCAATCTGCATAAGACACTGCTCGCAGCGACGGCCGCCCTGACGGTGGCCGCCGCTGCCGCATTTGACCGCGAGGGGCTCATCGTGCCCTATGCCGAGGATCATTTCCCCGACATGGCAGCCATGAGATATGATCGATCCCCCTTCTACCGAGCCATAGAGCGCGCAACCGACTCGGCCTCCCTCCCCATCCCCGCCGAATGGGCTGGGAAGCGCATCGTCGTGGGCGTTGGCTACCCCTCCGACACCTTCGCCCTCCCCTCTCTGACCATCAATGGCCACCTGCCCGGCAAGGGGTTCAGACCCCTGCGATGGGATGTGACCTCTCTGGCCAAGCCCGGCCATTCGGTGACGCTCAAAGGGCTCGGCAAGATGCCCCGGAGAGTGTATGCCTACGCCACCCCTACACGCGTCTACGTAGACTCCTACCACATCTCCTCCTCTCTCGACTCTGCCGACCTGTCCAAAGGGCTCTTTGAGGTGGATATCCACCTCGGCGGCATCAAGAAGACCGACCCCTCCATAGCTATTGAGTATATGCTCTTTGACGCCGGTCGCCATCAAGTGGCCGCCGGGCGCACCGACGCCTCACCCCACATTCGCTTCAAAGCCCGCATCCCAAACATACGCCCCTGGAGCACAGACGACCCCTACCGCTACATGCTCGCAATCATATTGCGCGACGATCGCACCGGCAAGCACCTCATGACCGTCGGTTCCCCACTGCGATTTGCCAACTATCGCGCCGACAAGAGCCACGGCCCTGAGCTCAACGGCACCGTCATGGCCCCACTGGCTCTCGCCGCCCTCGACTCCCTTCCCGCATCCCCCGACGCACGCATTGCCCTTGTCAGAGACCTCCGCGCCGCCGGAGCCAACGCCGTCATTGCTCCCCCCGGCATCGACCCCGACACCGACTGGCGCAACTACTGCGCCGACGGAGGCATACTCTGCTACGCCGACGGCTCCCTCGACCCCATGACCCTCTTTGCTGCCGACCCAGCCGACGCCGAGCGTCCCCAGCAGCCCGGTGGCCTGGAGAAGATGGCCGACCGATATATCCGCGTGGCCACCGAGCTGACCGACACAGCCACCCTCACCATCACCGCCACCACCCGCTCGCCATTTGCTCGCCTAAGCGACTTCACCCTTGACTATGAATTCATTACACCCGACGGGCGGAAACTCACCTCAAGCGATGGAGTAGTAATCCCGGGCGATCCACGCACACCCGTAGCCATAACCCTCTTCCCACCACTCCCGGCCCAAGGCTCCATCCTCCCCGACGATATGCCCGAGGCCTATCTCAACGTCACATGGCGCCCCCTGCGCCCCATGGCCGGAGCCATCGAGGGGGAGCCCACAGGAATGAGACAGTTTATCATTGGCGCGCCTGAACGTCTCACCCCGGCCAACGAGCGTAAACTCAAGCATAAAGGGGCCGAATGGCGCGGCGGCAAATCATCCTTTACCCTCCCCTCAGCCACAGGCCTGCCCGCCTCCATCAAGATCAACGGCAACGAGTTGCTCAGCCGGCCCTGCGGTATAAGCCTCGATGGCATCCCCATGAAGGCCAATGCCACCTCCATAACCTATGACAGCCCACGACGCAGCGCCGTGGCATCCATTGAGATTGTCAACCCCTCCAACGACATGGCCGTAGGGAAGGCCACCATCGCCTATTCCATCACCGACAGCGGCGACATTGACATCACCATCAGAGATGCCACACCCGGAGCCGCCCTCACCTTCCCCGCCCCGGCCGATAGGATCTACCTTGGGCGAGGCCCCGGCAACGCACCGGCAAGCGCCACTGCCACCCATCGCATTGCCCTCTATCACGATCCCGCCCCATCCAAAACCACACGACGCGAAACCCATTCAGCCACTCGCCATCTCACCCTCCTCCCCTCCTCCGGCCCCCACGCCCTCAAGCTGACCTTTGACACCCCCGGCGAGATAGCCCTCGACCGTCATAGCGCCGCAGTCAGCCTCAACGGGCCCTCCTTCCGCCTATCAGCCATCCCATTTGCGCGCAAATGAAGGTTTCAATCATCGTCCCGGCCTACAACAGCGAGTCGTTTCTTACCGACTGCATCTCTTCGGTCAAAGCGCAAGACCTTGCCGACTGGGAGCTCATCATCGTTGATGACGGGTCGACCGACACCACCCGCGCCATAGCCAACAAAGCCGCTCTCAGCGACAGCCGCATCCGCGTCATCCACCAGCCCAACCGCGGCCTCTCCGCGGCGCGCAACGCCGGGCTCGATAGCGTCCGAGGGGAGTTTATCACCTTTATTGATGCCGACGACATGGTCAGCCCCTCATTTCTAAGCGAGCTAATGGCCATCGAAACAGCTACCGGAGCCGACATTGTGGCCGCCCACACCGTCACATTCACCTCAACCCCTCCACCCACCTCTGGCTCAAGGGGCAAGAGCATCATCTTCACCCCCGAAGAAGCCCTCGCCTCAATCCTCTACCAAGAGAAGCCGCTTGACAATTCAGCATGCGGCAAGCTCTATCGAGCCAAGATATGGAGCAATCTACGCTTCACCCCCGGCATCGGTTATGAAGACCTTGACATCATTGACCATACAATCCTCAGAGCCAACGCCGTGGCCTATACCCCAAAGGCCATCTACCTCTACCGTCAACACCCCTCAAGCTATCTCCACCGCTTCACCCTTAGCCGAGCCGACGTGCTCAATGTAACCCTCAGTCTCTATATGCGCATGGAGATTATGGGCGACGCAACCCTGGTCAGAGCCGCTCGCTCCAGGGAGCTGAGCGCATGCTTCAACATCCTCAGATTGATATGCCGCAACAGACTCAAAAGCCCGGATGCCAAGATGATAGCCAATAGATGTTGGTATCAGATAACAAAGCTGAGAGGCGGCTGCCTGGCCGACCGTCGAGTCAGAGCCAAGAACAAAGCCGCCATCATTGCCACTTTTTTAGTGGGAAGACGCATTTTTGAACGCCTGCTTATGCAATAATAGAGCAAAATCAACGTTAAACATTAAAGCAACACGGCCTACAACTCTCCATCGGCCCATCCTGCAAAATCACATCTGCCAAAGACCGTCACATATGTCAATACGCTCCTTCATATCAGCTCTCTCCCTCCTGGCCTTCCTCGCCGTGGCATCGGGATGCTCCACCACGCGCGACCTCCCCTACTTTGACAATACCTCAGATGTCGGGCAAGGCATCCTCGGCGACATCCAGGACTACCAGCTCAAGATTGAACCCGATGACGAGCTGCTCATCACGGTCAACTCGGTCAACCCCAAAGCCACCGCCGACTATAACCTCCCGCTGATCAACCCCGCCACCAGCGAGCAAGCCGCCATGGCTCAGACCGCCACGCAGCAACAGACCTACATAGTCAACGCCTTGGGCGACATCAACTTCCCCATCCTTGGCAAGATACATGTCAAGGGGATGACCACCATGGAGCTGACAGCCTATCTCACCGAGAGGATATCGGAGAAGGTGGTCGACCCGGTGGTGCGCGTCTCTTTGGTCAACTTTGCCGTGACAGTCATAGGCGAAGTGGACACACCCCAGCGCATCCCCGTCAAGAATGGCCGTATCACCGTCCTTGACGCCCTCGGTCAAGCCGGAGACATGACAGAATATGGACGCCGCGACAATGTGCTCGTCATCCGCGAGACCGACGGCAAGAAGGTCTACCAACGCCTCAACCTCCGCGATGCCTCCATCACCGAGTCGCCCTTCTATTACCTGAGGCAAAACGACGTGGTCTATGTGGTGCCCAACGACATCATTCAGGCCAACTCCAAATACAACACCAACAACGCCTATAAGCTCTCCGTGGTGTCGGCCATCGTCTCAGGCCTCTCGGTAGTCACCTCGCTGATAATAGCCCTTTCACGCTGACAAGCCCCTCTCCAAGAAAAGAAAGACAAAAATGTTTCGCATCGAACGGATAGCCGCATGGATCTTCATCGTAGCGATGGCCCTCCTGGTGCCGTCGATGCAATTTGTCAACTATATCGACGAGATAGTGGCCGTCGGGCTACTCTCTCTGGCTGTCATTGACTCCATCCTCAACCGGGGCGCATGGCGGCGTTACCGTTTGCTCTGGATCATCCTGGCCATCATGGGCTTCTATGCTGTCTATTCCATGACCGTGGTGCACTACAACACCAAGATGGCCATCACCATTGACATCCTTATCGAGAGCAAGCCCTTCATAGCATTCACCGTCATGATGGCAATCAGACCGAGCTTCACGCAAGCCGACCGATCCATCATCAAGGCCATAGCCGTGATAAACTGCGTGGTGTGCACCATCTTGCTTCTCTGCCCCATATGGGTGATGCGCATCTACATCCAGCATATATCTTATGGCGGCATCTTCATCATCCTCTCGGCTCTGGCCTATCTCTATTGCTCCATCGACAGCCGAGGTCACCTGCCGGCCACGGCCAAGGCCGTGGTGTTGGTCATGGCAACATGCGGATTACTCTGCACCCGATCTAAATTTTATGGCGAGTATGTCTTGCTATGGTTTTTCCTTACTCTCTACCGTCCGGGGATGCTCCGTCACATCACACCCAAGCAGATAGCATTGATGACGGGACTGACAGCTTTGGTGATCTTAGTGGCGTGGAAGAAAATCAACTATTACTTTCTTGTGGGCAATAGCGGTGCCACCACCTTCGACCCCGAGACCATTGAATCGTTTGCACGACCGGTGCTTTACGCCACAGCCCTACTCATATTCATCGACCATTTCCCCTTCGGGACAGGCCTGGCCTCCTTTGCCTCTTTCCGCTCTGCCGAGCCCTATTCAGGCGTCTATGCCGAGTATGGCATTGACAAGGTATGGGGTCTGTCCTACACCATGCACGACTTCATCTGCGATGCCTTCTATCCCTCGCTGGCTCAATTTGGCGTCGTAGGGCTGGTGCTCTTCATCTGGCTGTGGGTCTACATCATAAGGCTTTTGGGCAATCTCACCAAGCTCTATGGCCTCAAAGCTCGATATGTCTATGCCACAGCCATGATGTGTGTGGCCTTTGTTATGGTCGAGAGTACCAGCGGCACGGCCATGGTCAATTCAGGTGGAGTCACCGCCATGCTCCTTTTGGGCATCATTGCCGGGCGCGCCATGGAAGCCCGCCAAACCCTCCGCTCATCCATTCATGAACAGTCAATCTCCATATCATAAAATGTCAACTTCATCATCCTCATCACCGACCTATAACGACACGCTCGACCTACGCCGGTTTTTCCGCAGCGTCAAACGCCTCAAGTGGGTCTATCTGGCCTCATTCCTCCTCTTCATGGCCCTGGCCTCAATCTACTGTATCATCAAGTATCCTCAATATGAGGTGAAAGCCACCATGCTCATCGAGGACTCGGGCAGCGACGGCGGCCTGGCCGGAGCCGGCTCTATGGCCACCATGATGAAGACCTTCTCTGTAGGGGGATTCGGAGCCTCAAGCGTCAATAACGAGATACAGCTCGTCACGAGCCACGACGTGATGATGAGCACGGCTAAAGCCCTGGGCCTCAATCGCAACTATATCTTACGCGACGGTCTCTCAAAGGAGATGCTCTTCCTTGACTCTCCCATAGCCGTGGAAGCCCCTTCCGAGATGATGGACACCCTCACCAAAGCTATGAAAATCATAGTGGAGATTGACGGCCAGAAGGCCGATGTTGCCATCAAGCGCGGCTTCCTCGGCCGAGTCCTCGCCGAGAGAAAGGGGGTCTCGCTTCCCGTAACCCTCTCCACCCCCTTCGGCCCAGTGAGCGTCATGAAGACAGCACATTACACCGGCCTACCCCAGACCATAGAGGTAACCCTCGGCAGCTATGAAGGCGCCGCCGACTATCTCTTGACCGAGATTGACATCGACACCCCCGATAAGCTCGCCGACGCCATGGCCTTCTCGCTACTCTACCCCAACAAGCAGCGCGGGATAGCCATCATCAACACCCTCATGGCTCAATACAATGCCAAGCGCCTCGACCGCAAGCATGCCACGGCAAAGGCTCAGATTGACTTCTTAAACGACCGCATTGCCGCCGTCTATGCCGACGTACTTAAAAACGAGGATGAGCTCAAGAAGTTTAAGGATAAGAAACATACGCCCAATCTCTATGCCGAGCTCCCCGTCTTGATTGAAAGCTCTGCCACCGCCCGCAGCGAGATGGTCAAGTCGACAGCCGAGGCTGCTTATTATCGCGAGATACTCGCCACACTGGCCTCTAACTCGCGCAAAGATGAGCTCTTGCCGGTATTTGATTCCGACGCCTATCCAATGGTCAAAGACTATAACGAGATGCTCATGCAGAAAAAAGAGCTTGAGCGCTCGGCCAAAGAGGGCAACCCTACCCTCACCCAAGCCGAAGCCAACCTCGCCGATATGCGCAGCTCCATAACCCGCAATGTGGAGAGCATGCTCCGGGGCGCCGAGGCCCTTCTCGCCTCCCAGCGCAGCCTCATGTCGCAGGCCGACTCGAAGCTATCAGAATTTCCCGCCTCCGAGCTGGAATACGCTTCGGTGGTGCGCAACCGCGAGCTCACCAACCAACTCTATGCCTATCTCACCTCCGAGCGGGAGAACGCCTTCCTTCAGCTCTACAACCAAGACACTCCGGGCTTCATCATCGACGAAGCCTATACTGCCATCAAGCCGAGCAGACGCAAAGCCCTCTTGGCCATCATAGCTTGCCTCTTCATGGCCATTGCCTGCCCCACAGCCTTGGCTCTTTGGCTCACTCTGCGCAGCCGCAAGGTGGTCAACGCCATGGACACCGCCTCGGCCGGCATTGAAAGCACCACCATTGAGACCGACGGGTCCAAAGAGAGCGTCAACCACCTACGCACTCTCATCATGGAACGCCCGAATATCCGCCAAATATATGTGAGCGGCAACAGTCGCGACGAGATGACAACAAGCCTCGCCAACTCCCTCAGTGCCATTGGAGTAGACTCGATCATCGCCCAACCCACCGGCATCGGTGCCCCCGACGACAACGACTCGCTCCTCCTCCCTGCCTTCCAGGCCTCCTTGGCCTCGACTCAGGGTAGCTACGGCGAGACCATCACCCTTATCCCCGTACCCAATCCCGAGCGTGCCACCGAGCTTTCAGCCCTTTTCATCAATGGCAATGCCATCCTCTTGATGGCCTATAGCTCAGGCACGCTCCCTATAGCCACCCTGAAGCAGACAGTCAGAGCGATAGGTCCCGACAATATCATGATGGCCATATTTCACTCCCCCCGCCACAATAAATAAGCCTCTCCGGCGTTATTACCTATGACTGCCTGAGACACATCATCGTGTCGACCTCCCGCAGCCACACTAACCTAAACGACACTCATTTGACCAGAATGCATTTACGCGCTCTTCTCTCACTTACCCTCGCTGCCTCCATGGGCATCGGGCTCTATGCCAAGAAACAGCCGGTCGACCCCGTGGTGATGACCATCGCCGGAAAGGATGTGACCCTCAGCGAGTTTGAATACCTCTATCATAAAAACGCCTCCCAGCAAGTGGAGCCTCAGACCCTCGACGAGTATGTCGACATGTTTGTCAACTACAAGCTCAAGGTGGCCGCCGCCGAAGCAGCCGGCATTGACACCACCCAGGCCTTCCGCAGCGAGTTTGAGGGCTATCGCGATGAGATAGCCGCCCCTTACCTCACCGACACACAGATGGCCGACTCGCTCATGGCCGCCGCCCGCTCCCACCTCGCCGACAATGTCGATGTGAGCCACATAATGTTTGCCCCCGGCACCCCCAAGAGCCGAATCGACTCAGTCTACAACGAGCTGAAGGCCGGGGCCGACTTCGGTGCCTTAGCCGCCGTCTACTCCGTTGACCAGGGCACCGCCTCCCGCGAGGGGCGCATGGGCTTCATCACCGCCGCCCGCTATCCCTATTCCTTTGAAGATATGGCTTATAACACCCCTGTAGGTGAAATTTCCGCGCCCTTTGACACTCAGTTTGGCACTCATATCATCAAGGTCAACGCCCGCCAGGCCGACCCCGGACAGACCCACTGCCGCCACATCCTAAAGATGACCCGCGGCCTGAGCGAGACCGAGGCTGCCCTCAAGCGTCAGCAAATCGACTCCATCCACGCCCTGCTACGCCAGGGAGCCGACTTCATTGAGCTTGCCAAGGCCGAGACCGATGAGCCGGCCGGACAACGCTCAGGCGGCGACCTCCCTTGGTTTGGCCCCGGCATGATGGTGCCCGAGTTTGAGACCGCCGCCATGGCCCTCAAGCCCGGCGAGCTATCCGACATAGTCACCACCGCCTTTGGCTACCACATCATCCTCTGCGAAGAGCGTCGCGCCACCGAGCCCAACGAGGAGACCGACCGCCAGATCAAGGCCATCATGCAGATGGACGGGCGCGACAAGCTCCCCCAGGCCCGCTTCCTGGCCAAGTTCCGCGCCGAGCGCCCCGCACTGGCCGGCGCCACAGACGAGGAGGTGCTCCGCGCCGCCACCGACGCCCTCCCCTCGCTCCACCGCGACTACCGCAATCTGCTCAACGAATATCGCGACGGCATGCTCCTCTACGAGATGAGCAACACCGAAGTGTGGGGACGCGCCGCAGCCGACAAAGAAGGGCTCAAAGCCTTCTTTGAAGCCAACCGCTCGCGCTACACCTTCGACGCCCCCGTCTACAAAGGATATGTGCTCATAGCCAAGACCGACTCATTGGGACAGGAAGCACATCAATGGCTCTCAGCCTCGACCGACACCATAGCCCCGGCCGACCGCGCCACCGCCCTCCGCGCCAAGTATGGCACAGACGTGCGCATCGAGCGCGTCCTCTCGGCCAAGGGCGAAAACCCCATCATAGACCATCTTGCCTTCAACGGCGACAAGCCCGCCGACAATCCCAAATGGGCCTACTATGCCACCTTTGACGGCCGCATAATCGACTCTCCCGAAGAGCCCGCCGATGTCAACGGCTCTGTCACTGCCGACTATCAGAAAGCCCTCGAAGAGGCCTGGGTGGCCTCCCTTCGCGAGAAATATCCAGTGACTATCAAGCAAAAGGCCCTGAAGAAAGTAAAGGCCAACTAACTCATTCATCCACCCGGAAATGCAGGCAATAATCCTTGCCGCCGGCATGGGCAAGCGGCTCCGCCGGCTCACGGCCGACAACACCAAGTGCATGGTGGAGGTTGACGGCGAGAAGCTCATTGACAGGCTTCTCGCCCAACTTGCATCGCTCCCGCTCGACCGCATCGTGATTGTCACCGGCTATGAGGGCAATAAGCTCAGGAATTACCTCGCATCGCGTTACGCCGACTCGCTTCCCCTGGCCTATGTGGACAATCCGGTGTATGACAAGACCAACAACATCTACTCCCTTTGGCTCGCCAGAGAGTATCTTGAGGCCGACGACACCCTCCTCATCGAGAGCGACCTCATCTTTTCCGACGGCATCATCGACATGGCTCTCCTGTCGCCCGACCCCAATGTTGCCCTCGTGGCCAAATATGAGCCCTGGATGGATGGCACCATGGTGACCATCACTCCCGACGGGCAGATTGACCACTTTGTGGCCGGAAGCAACCTCAACTTCTCCGAGGCCCACTCCTACTACAAGACCGTCAACGTCTACAAGCTCTCGCGCGAATTCTCATCCAAGACCTATCTTCCCTTCCTTGAGGCCTATATCAAGGTGATGGGCAATAATGAGTATTATGAGCAAGTGCTCCGAGTGCTCACTTTCATAGGCAACTCCGGGATGAAGGCCATCGATATTGGCAACCGTCGATGGTATGAAATCGATGACATCCAAGACCTCAACATTGCCGAGACCCTCTTTGCCCATGGCGAGGACCGATTGAGACGCCTCCAGCTCACCTATGGAGGCTACTGGCGATTCCCGTCGCTTCTCGATTTCTGCTACCTGGTCAATCCCTACTTTCCCACCCCCGCCATGGAGGGTGAGCTCAAGGCTCGCTTCTCATCGCTACTCAGACAATACCCCTCAGGGATGGAGGTCAACGCCCTCTTGGCCGGGAAATATTTTGGCGTAGGGGCCGAATATATATGCCCAGGCAATGGCGCCGCCGAGCTCATCAAGAGCCTCATGGAGCACACCGACCCCACCTGCCGCCTCGGCATCGTGGAGCCCACCTTTGAGGAATATCCCAATCGGCGCGGGCGAGACTCCATCGTGGCCTTCCGCCCCAAGGGACTCGACTTCAGCTACACGGCCGACGACCTCATCAACTTCTTCACAACCCATCACGTGGAGTGGCTCTTGCTAATCAACCCCGACAACCCCTCGGGCAACTATATCCCCCGAGCCGATATGGAGCGTCTGGCAACATGGGCCGACGAGGCAAACATAAGGCTCATCGTCGACGAAAGCTTCATTGACTTTGCCAACTCCCCATACACCCTCATCGACGAGACCATCCTCGATAGCCACCCAAGACTAATTGTAATCAAGAGCATATCCAAGAGCTACGGAGTGCCCGGACTGAGACTCGGCGTGGCTGCCTCGGCCGACCATAGCCTTATCAAAGCCCTGAAGCGCGACGTGGCCATATGGAACATCAACTCCCTTGCCGAATATTACATGCAGATATTCAGCAAATATGAGCAATGTTATCGCGAGGCCTGCCGCCGCATCCGCGACGAGCGAAACCGCATGGCCTCTGAGCTGGGGCTCATCCGTTGGCTCCAGCCCATCCCCTCCGAAGCCAATTACTTCCTCTGCCGCATCGACCCCACCTCAGGCTTCGACTCCCACTCGCTCACCTTGGCTCTTCTTGAGAGTCACGACATACTCATAAAAGACTGTGCTTCAAAGCACGGCTTTGACAATGAAGATGCCCGGGGACGATATGTGCGCATCGCCGTCCGCGACCGCCACGACAACGACCGCCTCCTCGCCGCCCTCAACCGACTGTAACCCACCCTTCCTGCCATCTCATGCTCATCGACCCCGACCTTAACCAATCGCTTCGCCTCCGCTTCTGCCCCGACGGCTCACCGCTCAGGCAGATGCAGCTGAGGATGCTCGACATACTCCTCGTTGTCGACTCCATCTGCCGCCGCCACGACATCACCTATTGGCTTAGCTCAGGCACACTGATTGGCGCAGCCCGCCATGGCGGCTTCATCCCCTGGGACGATGACCTCGACATTGAGATGCTCGCCGTTGACTACCGTCGATTCTGCTCCATTGCCCCACGCGAGCTTCCTGAGGGATATGTCATCCAAAACTCGCTGACCGACCCTATGTTTCTCTTGAGTCTGGCCAAAGTGCGCAACGAGCAGATACCCATCAAGAGCACCGACCCTCAGCTTGAAGCCCACTACCGCTTCAACGGCATCTTCATTGACATACTCCCCATCGGACCATCAACCTCCCGTCTGCTTCACATGGCCTCAGGCAAACTCGCCTATTGGAGCGCAATAGCCGTCAACAAGAGCCATGGCAAGCCCTTCAGCCCCATTGTTAGAAGCCTCCACAATCTGCTCATGGCCGGTCTCAGCGGCCTCAACCGCCTTGTCCAGCCACTCAACCCCGGCCAGCGGCTCCGTCACCTCTTCCCCTCCACATTCCCCAGGCCAAGGAGATCGACCGACATCTTCCCCCTCTCCGACATAGAGTTTGAAGGCCACCGCTTCCCCGCCCCCGGCAACGTCGACGCCTACCTCACCCGCATCTACGGCAACTGGAAGTCACTCCCCGACCTCGACAAATTACCCACACACACCCAACTATAATCTTTTCTCAATCTCCAACCCCATGGCCAAAAAGCGGATACTGATAGTCAACAAATTTCTCTATCCTCGCGGAGGCGACTGCATCGTGGCTCTCTCCGAGGCTGAGCTCTTGCGCCGCGCCGGGCATGAGGTGGAGCTATGGGGCATGGACTATCCCGACAATCTTCCCTCCCTCCCCTTGGCCGACACCTTCGCCCCACGCGTTGACTTTGCCGGCCCCCTGCCCGCCAAGCTCCGCGCCATGGGTCGCATGATGGGGCTTGGAGATGTCAAAGCCTCCTTTGCCGAGGCGCTGCGCCGCTTCCGCCCCGACACCGTCCACTTCCACAACATCCACTCCTACCTCTCCCCCATCATCATAGGCATGGCAAAGCAAGCGGGCTGCCGCACCCTCTGGACTATGCACGACTATAAGCTCGTCTGCCCCGCCTACAACTGCCTTGATTCAGCTGGGAACATCTGCACAGATTGTATATCCAAACCAATGCAAGTCATTAAAAAACATTGCATGAAGGGTAGTCTACTTCAGTCTGTTGCGGCTAAAATAGAGGCTTTTATATGGAATAGACCATCGCTAATTAATGTTACCGATACTTTCATATGCCCAAGCTCATTTATGGCATCCATACTTCATAAGGCCGGAATTCCAAATAAAAAGACAGCCGTTGTGTGCAATGCCTTAGATGAGGTTAAGACATCTATACTTGGGTCAATTGACATTACTAATAAAAGGAATAATGGTCGATTGCTTTATGTCGGTCGTCTTTCTAATGAGAAAGGACTTATACTACTGTTAGAGGAATATATATCTATTCAAAATCCTTCACTCAGTCTTGAAATCTTCGGCGCAGGTCCAATGGAAGCTTCACTCCGAGCGGAATATGGCAAACACCCATCAATTTGTTTTCATGGCCATAGAACCGCATCGGAAATATCTCATGCAATTGTTGAGGCAAATCTTCTAATTTGTCCCTCTCAATGGTATGAAAACAATCCTCTAAGCATAATAGAATCCTTGTCCTTAGGCACTCCAGTTATAGGTTCTAATATAGGCGGTATTCCTGAACTAATCACCTCCTCATCAGGTTTACTATTCGACCCCTTCACGCCGGGCTCGCTCGCCGACGCCATCCGCCGCGGGATGGCCACCACCTGGAACCATCAGGCTATATCCCAAGAGGCTCTATGCCGTTTCTCCGCCAAGGCTCACCTCGACTTACTGGAACGACTCTTATGACACGCCATCTGCTCCATCTGCTACTATTCCTTATCCTCACTCTCCCGGCTATGGCCGCCGGCCGGTCGGTGGACGAAATCCCCAATGTCCATGTCGCCGACCGCACTCGCTACGTCTCCAACCCCGACGGAGTGCTCTCCCCCGAGGCCGAGGCCAAGCTCAATCAGATGCTCGCCCAAGCCTGGGAGCAGTCGTCGGCCGAGATTGCCGTCGTGGCAGTGGCCGACATCGACACCCCCGACGACATCGACGGCTTTGCCACCGACCTCTTTGAGGAGTGGGGGATAGGGAAAGAAGACAACGACAACGGAGTCCTTATCCTCATTGCGCGCGACAGCCGCCACGCCGTGATACGCACCGGTCAAGGAATGGAAGGCCCCTTGCCCGACATCATCGCCGGCCGCATCTTGCGCAATGTGATGTTTCCCCGCTTCAAGGAGGGAGACTATGACGGCGGCATCATAGCGGCCACCGGCGAGGTGGTCAAGGTAGCCACCGACCCTAAATATGCTGAGGAGCTGCGCAGCCGGCATGCCAACGACAGCCGAGCCCGCCAGAGCGACTTTGACTCCGACGCCTTCTTCTCATGGTATGTCAAGATGTCACTTGTAGTAGGCGGAGCGCTCCTTCTCATTGTCCTTCTCGCCGGTCGCAACAAAGACCCACAGAAGGCCTACATCGCCCTTGAGAAGCTCCGCCTGCCCGCGCTCTTCTTCACCGTCCTCTGCCTTGGTGCCCCCGTCATTGGTCTTATCATCTTGCTCTGGCGCATGAATCGCATCCGCAAGCGACCGCGCCTATGCCCCAACTGCAATCATAAGATGCATCGCCTCGACGAAGAGGCCGATAACGCCTATCTCACCCCCTCGCAAGACGCCGAGGAGCGCCTCAACTCCATTGACTACGACGTGTGGCTCTGCCCTCAATGTGGCGAGACCGACATCATCCCCTACGTAAACAAAGCCAAGCAATATACCGTCTGCGACCATTGCGGTGCACGCGCAATGGCCCTTGCCGGCAACCGCACCCTCGTGCGCCCCACAGAGCGGAGCGAAGGGCGCGGAGTGCGCTCCTACCTATGCCACGCCTGCGGCCACCGCAAGGATATACCTTACACCATTGCCAAAGTTGCCACTCCCCCCATAGTGATCATCCCCGGCAGAGGCTTCGGCGGAGGGGGAGGCGGCGGCTTCTCAGGCGGCTCATTTGGCGGTGGGTCCACCATGGGAGGCGGTGCCTCCGGTTCCTGGTAAGGTTACGTCCCCGTCAAATCATTTATCACCTATCTCCTAATGACCAATCTATTACTCAATCATAATCTCATGGGCCTCGCCATCGGGGCCATGGCGTTCATCACCATCGGAGTCTTCCACCCGGTGGTGATCAAATGCCACTACCATTTCGGCACGACGTGCTGGTGGTGGTTTCTCATCCTCGGGCTTATTGCCTGCGGTGCCTCCGTAGCCGTGAGCTCCACCTTCTGGAGCGCAACGCTCGCCGTAGCCGGCTTCTCATCTTTTTGGACCATCAAAGAGATCTTTGACCAAGAGAAGAGAGTGGCGCGCGGATGGTTTCCCTCCAATCCACGCCGAAAAAAAGCCCCAATAAGCCCTACCAAAGCCTAACACCTAATCCCCTCCCCCACCCTATGGGCGACTTCTGGAAACTCCTCCGGCGCTTCGTACCGCCATATAAAAAATACCTGGCCCTCAACATCATCTTCAACATTCTTGCGGCCATCCTCACTCTTTTCTCCTTTGCCATAATCATCCCCATCCTCGAGATGCTCTTCAAGATCAGAGAGACGGGATATCAGCTCATGTCTATTGGCGATGCCTCGCTCAAAGATGTGGCCATCAACAACTTTTACTACTACACCCAAGAAGCCATAGCCGCCTGGGGACCCGGCAACACCCTCGCCCTACTGGCGGGTGCCCTCGTGGTGATGACCGCCCTAAAGACCGGAGCCACCTTCTTGAGCTCTTACTATCTCGTGCCGATACGCTCGGGCGTGGTGCGCGACATACGCAACACGATGTATGACCGCATTCTCCGCCTCCCCATAGGGTTTTTCACTGCCGAGAGCAAAGGCGACGTCATGGCCCGCATGAGCTCCGACGTCACCGAGATAGAGACCTCCATCATGGCCTCGCTTGACATGCTCTTCAAAAACCCCGTGATGATCATCGTGTGCCTGGCCACAATGATAGCCCTCTCCTGGCAGTTGACCCTCTTTGTCCTGGTCCTTCTCCCCATCGCCGGCATGGCCATGGGCAAGATAGGCAAGCGCCTCAAGCGAGTGAGCCTCGAGGGGCAGCAGCAATGGGGCAAGATTATGGCCAACATTGAAGAGACCCTGGGCGGCCTGCGCATAGTCAAGGCCTTCAACGCCGAGCAGAAGATGGAGACACGCTTCCACAAAGAGACCCAGCGCTTCTTCCGCATCTCAAATAGAGTGGCTCGTCGTCAAGCCCTTGCCCACCCCATGAGCGAGTTTCTTGGCACACTCACCATAGCAATCGTCCTCTGGTTTGGCGGCTCGCTGATTCTCTCGGGCGAGAGCGCCATCGATGCCCCCGAGTTTATCTATTACATGATAATCTTCTACAACATCATCAATCCAGCCAAAGAGCTCTCAAAGGCCGCCTATGCCATCCAGAAGGGGATGGCCTCGATGACCAGGATAGACCGTATCCTCGGCGCCCAAAACCCTATTGCCGACCCGGAGGGGACTCCTGCCACACTGCCTTCCACGCCCCGCTGCGAGATAGCCTACCGCGACGTTGACTTTGGATATACCGACGGCAAGAAAGTGCTCTCAGGCATCAACCTCACTATCCACCCGGGCGAGACAGTGGCCTTGGTGGGGCAGAGCGGCTCAGGCAAGTCAACCTTAGCCGACCTCCTCCCCCGCTTCTACGACGTTGACCGCGGCTCGATCACCATCGACGGCATCGACATACGCCATCTCAGGGTCAGAGACCTCCGTGCGCTCATGGGCAACGTCAATCAAGAGGCTATCCTCTTCAACGACACCATCTTCAACAATATAGCCTTTGGCGTAGAGGGCGCGACCCTCGATCAGGTAATCGAGGCCGCGAAGATAGCCAATGCCCACGACTTCATCACAGCCACCGAGGAGGGATATGACACCGTGATAGGCGACCGCGGATGTCGCCTATCAGGCGGACAGCGCCAGCGCCTCTCCATTGCCCGCGCCATCCTCAAAAACCCGCCTATCCTCATCCTCGACGAAGCCACCTCGGCCCTCGACTCAGAGAGCGAACGCCTCGTACAAGAAGCCTTAGAGCGGCTGATGGCCTCACGCACCACCATCGTCATAGCCCATCGCCTGTCAACCATCCGCAATGCCTCGCAGATATGCGTCGTGAGCGACGGAGAAATTATCGAGCATGGCACTCACGACGAGCTTATTGCCCTAAACGGCCATTATGCGCGTCTGGTGAAGATGCAATCCGTTGGCCCGCAGCAGTGACAGACTCTCCTGTCACGCATTTAGCCACAACGACTAATTGGCAATGGTAAATACACGCCATCATGCTGCCATGCATTATGATAGCGTGTATTATAGTGTAAATATACCCGGCTTACTTGCCGAAAAGAGCCTTCAGCATGGTCTTACCTATCTTACGCTCCAGGCCTCCCTTGGTCATGAGGATGCCGGACTTGCGCGAAATCAGTTGCCTAATTTGAGTGCAAGCGCATTATGAATTGGAGGGGCGGAGTTCCCAGAAGGCGAGGGCCGAGGCGGCAGCTACGTTGAGAGAGTCAACACCATGGGCCATGGGGATGCGGGCGGTGAAGTCGGCATCCTCTATCACGTCGCGGGCCAGGCCGTCGCCCTCAGTGCCAAGAATCATGGCCAGGCGGCCGGCTGCCTTGAGGCGGGGATCGTCGATGCTCACAGATTGGTCGGTAAGAGCCAGAGCCACGGAGACCAGGCCGAGGTTGCGGAGCTGTGAAGGCAGATGGCCCTGCGGGAGGTAAGCCCAGGGAATGAGAAAGACAGAGCCCATTGACACTCTCACGGAGCGACGCAGCAAGGGGTCGCACGACGTGGGGGTGAGCAACACGGCGTCAAGCCCAATAGCGGCGGCAGAGCGGAAAATGGAGCCAATGTTGGTGGTGTCGGTAACGCCGTCGATGACAGCCACACGTCGAGCACCGCGAGTCACTTGCTCGGGCGATAAGGGGGCCGGGCGTTGCATGGCGCAGAGCACACCGCGGGTGAGGTTATAGCCTGTGAGGGCGGCTAAGGTGTCGCGCGCGGCGGTGTAGACCGGCATATTCTCCGGACAACGAGCTATGATTGGGGCAGCATCGCCAAGAATGTGACGCTCCTCAGCCAGGAGACTAAGTGGGACATATCCCCGGTCGAGGGCCACCTTTATCACCTTCGGACTTTCGGCAATAAAGATGGCCCGAGATGGGTCGATGCGTGAGCGTAGCTGCGCCTCAGTGAGGGAGGCATAAGGAGCGAGCTCGGGCGCGGAAATGTCGTTGATGCGAATAAGGGGCATGATGAAGATCAGTCGCCCATGGTGCGGAGGAGCTCGTCGTTGTCGCGAGTACGCTCCATGCGGTCCTTGATAAATTCCATGGCCTCAACGGGGTTGCGATCAGAGAGGAAGCGACGAAGAATCCACATGCGGCTCTGTGTCTCGGGACGAAGGAGAAGGTCGTCACGGCGGGTAGAGGAGGCCATGATGTCGACAGCGGGGAAGATACGTTTGTTGGCGAGCTTGCGGTCGAGCTGCAGCTCCATATTGCCGGTGCCCTTAAATTCCTCGAAGATCACCTCATCCATGCGTGAATTGGTCTCGGTGAGGGCAGTAGCGATGATGGTGAGGGAGCCTCCACCCTCAATGTTGCGGGCAGCTCCAAAGAAACGCTTGGGTTTCTGGAGGGCATTGGCCTCGACACCGCCTGAGAGGATCTTGCCCGAGGTGGGCTGGACAGTGTTGTAGGCACGAGCGAGGCGGGTGATGGAGTCGAGGAGGATCACAACGTCGTGGCCACACTCGACCATCCTCTTGGCCTTTTCGAGCACGATGGATGCGAGCTTGACATGATGGTCGGCGGGCTCGTCAAAGGTGGAAGCAATCACCTCGGCGTTGACACTGCGGCTCATGTCGGTCACCTCCTCCGGGCGCTCGTCAATGAGGAGTATCATGATGTAGGTCTCGGGGTGATTTTCGGCAATGGCATTGGCTATATCCTTGAGGAGGACAGTCTTACCGGTCTTGGGCGGAGCCACTATGAGGCCGCGCTGACCCTTGCCGATGGGGGAGAACATATCGACTATGCGCGTGGAGAGATTGCAGGTGGTGCCGCCGGTGAGGTTGAATTTCTCGTCGGGGAACAGAGGAGTAAGGTGTTCAAAGGGGACACGATCTCGAATAAACTCGGGCGAGCGGCCGTTGACCTTTGTTACCGATGTGAGGGGGAAATATTTTTCAGAGGGCTTAGGAGCGCGGACGGTGGCTTCAACCATGTCGCCGGCCTTGAGACCCCACTGTTTAATCTGCTGCTGAGTGACATAGACGTCGTCGGGCGAGGCGAAGTAGTTGTAATCGGCCGAACGAAGGAAACCATAACCCTCGGGGACAATTTCCAAAACGCCTTGAGCGTCAATGATGCCGTCGAAGTTGTAACGGTCTTGTGGGTTGACGCGGAAGTTATTTCCCTGCTGCTGTTGCTGCTGTTGCTGGAGACGGTTTTTCTTATTTTTTTTACCTTGGCCGGGTTGGAGCTGAGGTTGTTGCTGTCCCTGCCAGGGCTCACCAATGACTATGGGGGCAGCAGCGGCAGCATGAGCGGCAGCAGCGGCAGCAGCTTCCTTCTCGCGCTGAGAGCGTGGCACGAACTTCTTGCCCTGTGAAGAAGGGAAAAAAGCTCCGAGCGAGGCGTTGTTGCCGGGGCGAAAGTCGCGCTTGGGCTGTCCCTGATTGCGAGGCTGCTCCTCACGGGGAGCATTGTCGGCCGGCTTCTCAGCTTCAACAAGTTTCTTGGGCTCGGCAGGTATCTCGGGTTGGGGAGCGGGAGCCTCGGGGGTGGAGGGCTTCTCCTCGGCGAGTTTCTCCTCAGCTGGAGCGGAAGCCTGAGCCTCGACGGCGGCGGCAGCGGCAGCGGCGGCAGCGGCGGCCTCAGCTGCTTTCTGGGCATTGGACTTGCGACCCCGACGCTTGGGGGCGGGAGCCTCCACCGGAGTAACGGTCTCAGAGACAGGAGCAACAGGAGTTGCTATCTCCTCAGAGGCGGGAGCCTTGGTCTTGGCGGCCTCCGCCTCGGCAGCCTCGGCGGCTTTCTGAGCCTTGGACTTGCGGCCACGGCGCTTGGGAGCTACGAGTTCCTCGGCAGGGGCGGCATCAGCAACGGCGGGAGCTTCCTCGGGAAAGAGCGACTCGGTTGTCTTCTCGGCCTCTTTAGCCTTCGGCTCAGCGTCCTGACGCTTTTGGCGACCTCTTTTCTGACGGGGTTCCTTAGGTGTCTTGGCCGAGGCTTTCTCGAGCGCAGCCGATCCCGCATCAATAGCCTGCTGGTCAAGGATATAGTAGATATTATCCATGCGGTCGGCGCCATCAGCTTTGTCATGACCCATCTTGGCGGCAATGCTCTTGAGCTCGTCGTCGGGCATGGTTATAAGGTTTTCGTATCTATACATATAATATTATAGGGGATAATCTATATAAATCAGGATTTGGGGGACACACGGGAGGCAATGAAAGGGACATAAAAGTGCATAAAGGGTGCATGTCCTAAAATCCGTTGACAACATTAGTATAAATGGATGAAACGCGAGATGCCTGTCGAAAAGGCCTTTTATCATAAGCAAGGCGAGAAGAGCAAGGTCAGGCTCTAAGTAATCGCATTACTAAATCCGGCCATAGCGGTTTCTGACTGCGAAATTATACATTTTCTATTGAAACAACAAAAAAAGAGGCCAAAAGGATTAAAAATTATAAAAAATTTCTTTCAGGAATAGATGTCTGGCAGGGGGCAGAGGGATAATAAATGGGAAATCGAGTAGGAGAGGCTTGGGGATATATCCATGGTGAAACCAGGTGATTATCCAGAATTATTCAGGAGCACATTTATCAATTGAGACAAATTATAGGTCAAAAATAACATTTAGTAATCGTAAAAAAAATAAGTTGGTAAAAATTTTATGAAGGATTTTCGAGGGACTTTCGTCATTATCTTGCAGGCGCATAGCAAGCTATGTAACTAAAAGATAAGACAAAAAGCACCGAAAAGACGAATAAAATTTACCAAGTTATTTTTTGGAGATTACTTAAGTGCATTTGATGAAAGGCCTTTTGGGCTCCTTCCGAATTCTCTCATCAGTTATTTTTGTATGTATAACTCCTTCTTTGAGCATTATGACTATCTCAAAATCCCAAGTGCTAAAACGCGCACATACTTTTTACTCCGATCTGTAGAAGGGAGGGAGATAGCCGGGGGGGGTGAGGACAACCAAAAAGAGGCCGGGCGCGCCACGGGGTGGGCGTCCGGCCTGCTGCCATTGTTTGTTGTGTATATTCTTAGAGGAGGGAGACGGAGCGGTTTACGAATTGGGAGAGGGCTTCGCCTTTGAGGAGGCCATTGGCGAGAAGGGCAAGGTCAATCACTTGCTTTACGAGGGGCTTAGAATCGGTCCACTCGGCGGCTTTCTTGTCGATCTCGGCGCGGCGAGAGGCAATCTCTTGCTCGAGATGGGTCGACTGTCCTTGCTGCTCGTCGGAAAGCTTGCCGTCGGCGGCTGAGTCGCGGAGAGCCTTGAGCTCGCCGTTGAGGCGATCGATTTCAGCGTGGAGAGGCTCCACGGTGGG
The DNA here is from genome assembly GCA_023663135.1 of Alloprevotella sp. GTDB lineage: Bacteria > Bacteroidota > Bacteroidia > Bacteroidales > Muribaculaceae > Paramuribaculum. The sequence goes on along the minus strand of JAMPIE010000001.1, from coordinate 148,995 downwards.
GAGGAGCTCCTTGTCGGCCTCATCTTTGATGCGCTTGATGGCAGGGGCTTCGGTGTTGACAATCATGTTGAAGCTGTCGGGGAGCTCGCCGTAGAAAGCCATACCGCCCTGGACGGCAGCCATCTCCTTCATGCGTCGCATGTATTCGTTTTGGGTGAGGATGACGGGGTTTGCCTCGGGGGTAACCGATTCAAACTCAACGACAAACTCGGTCTTATCAATCTTGGGAGTGGAGCGGCGGAAGATGGCAGTCAACATATCGCGCTGTACGATAGTAAGGTCGGGGCCACCCTTCTTATCGTCGGCCTTGGGTATGAGGCGATCAACGACGTCGGAGTCGACGCGGACGCAGCGTGTCTTCTCCACCTTGCTCTCAATGAGGCCAACGAAGTGGGAGTCAAGCTGTCCATCCATGATCATGACATCGTAGCCACGCTCAGTGGCAGCCTTAATGTAGGAGTACTGAGCGGCGGGGTCGGTGGTATAGAGATAGACCACGTTTCCATCCTTGTCGGTCTGGGCTGCTTCGACGAGCGAGCGATATTCATCGAGAGTGAAATAGCGTCCCTCAGTGTCCTTGACGAGGGCAAACTTCTTGGCGGCGTCAAAAAATTTCTCGTCGGTGAGCATACCGTATTCGATGAAGATCTTGATGTCGTCCCACTTGTGCTCAAAGTCGGGACGATCGGCCTTAAAAAGCTCCTCGAGCCTTGAAGCCACCTTTTTAGTGATGTAGCCGGAGATTTTCTTGACGGCGGTATCGGCCTGGAGGTAAGAGCGACTGACGTTGAGAGGGATGTCGGGGGAGTCGATGACGCCCTGAAGCAGCATCATAAACTCGGGGACGACGCCTTCGACGGAGTCGGTGACGTAGACCTGATTGCAATAGAGCTGGATACGATTGCGAGTGACGTCGAAGTTGTTCTTTATCTTGGGGAAGTAGAGGATACCGGTTAGGGTGAAGGGGTAATCGACGTTGAGGTGGATCCAGAAGAGGGGGTCATCCTGTCCGGGATAGAGCTCATGGTAGAATGAGAGATAGTCGGCATCAGTGAGCTCGGCGGGCTTCTTGGTCCAGGCGGGCTCAATGTTGTTGACGACGTTGTCGCGGTCGGTGTCGGCCATCTTGCCATCCTTCCACTCCTGCTCCTTACCAAACACCACAGGGACAGGGAGGAAACGGCAATATTTCTTCAGCAGTGACTGGATTTCGTTACGGTCGAGAAATTTCTTGCTCTCGTCGTCGATGTAGAGGATAATGTCGGTGCCGCGCTCGGCCTTCTCAGCCGGCTCCATGGTATACTCCGGAGAGCCGTCGCATGACCAGCGGACAGCCTCGGCGCCCTCGGCATAGCTCTTGGAGAGGATCTCGACCTTCTTGGCCACCATGAAGGCAGAATAAAAGCCAAGGCCAAAATGGCCAATGATGGTGGCGGCAGTGTCCTTATATTTATTGAGAAACTCCTCGGCGCCGGAGAAGGCAATCTGATTGATATACTTGTCGATGTCGTCGGCAGTCATGCCAATACCGTTGTCGCTTACGGTGAGAGTGCCCTTATCGGGGTCGATTGCAACGGAGACCTTGAGGTCGCCGAGCTCGCCCTTATACTCGCCAAAGGAGCTTAGAGTGCGAATCTTTTGGGTGGCGTCGACAGCGTTGGAGACGAGCTCGCGGAGGAAAATCTCGTGGTCGCTGTAAAGAAACTTTTTGATGACGGGGAAGATGTTTTCGGTAGTAACCCCGATATGTCCGGTCTGTTGACTCATATGGTTATGCAATTTTATCAGTTGATGGGCTGGAAGGAGGTCTTCCTAAGCGTAATAACAACCCTGCAAAAGAAATGCCACAGCGATTAACCATCATTAACTCTGACAAAATGTCACTTCGCGATAATACAGAAAATTTATTTACCTTTGCGGCAGATATGGCTAAAGAAAAGATAGAAAAGACCAATGCGGCGCGCCTGCTGGACAAAGCCGGCATCAGCTACCGTCTCATACCCTATGCCTTTGACCCCGACGACCTGGCCGCAAGCCATGTGGCCGAGGAGCTGGGCGAGGATATAAGGCGTGTGTTTAAGACCATTGTCCTCCGCGGCGAGCGGACAGGATATTTTGTCTGTGTAGTCCCGGGAAACAGAGAGGTGGACCTCAAGGCTGCCGCTCGCGCCGCCGGCGACAAGAAAGCCGAACTGATAGCCATGAAAGAGCTGCTGCCACTGACCGGATATATCCGCGGAGGATGCTCCCCCATCGGGATGAAAAAACATTTCCCGACATTTATCGACTCCTCGGCTTCACAATTTGCCACCATATTTGTCTCGGCAGGAGTCCGCGGCTTACAGTTTGAGATAGCCATATCTGACTTGCTGAGCGCCGCCCGCGCATCCCTGGCCCCCGTGGCCTCATCCGACACCATAGACTGACAACGACACAATGAGCAACACCTTTGGCAGCATACTCCGGCTCACGACCTATGGCGAAAGTCATGGCCCGGCCATCGGCGGCATCCTCGATGGGATGCCCCCCGGCATAGCCCTCGACTTTGAGGAGATACAGCGAGCCATGGACCGGCGCCGCCCCGGCCAGAGCACCATCACCACCGCCCGCAATGAGGCCGACCGACTGGAAATACTCTCAGGACTGATGGATGGAGTGACCACAGGCACCCCCATAGCCTTTGAGGTAAGAAACGCTGACCATCGCTCGGCCGACTATGGCAACATGGCCCACACCTTCCGACCCTCCCACGCCGACTATACTTACACCGCAAAATATGGCCTGCGCGACCACCGCGGAGGAGGACGCTCCAGCGCGCGAGAGACCCTCGCACGCGTGGCAGCCGGTGCCATAGCCGATCAAGCCCTCAGACAGATGGGGGTGACGATCTATGCCTTCACCCGACAGGTGGGTCCCATAGCCCTGCAAGAGCCATATAGCGCCTACGACCCCGCGCTCATAGAGACCAACGCCATCCGCTGCCCCGACCCCTCCATTGCCTCAGAGATGATAAGCCTCATTGAAGATGTGAAGCGACAGGGCGACACTATAGGTGGCGTCATCGAGTGTGTGGCCAAAGGATGCCCGGCGGGATGGGGCGAGCCGGTCTTTGACAAGCTCCAGGCCCGACTGGCAATGGCCATGATGGGCATCAACGCCGCCAAAGGCTTTGAATATGGAATGGGCTTTAAGGGAGCCGCCGAGCGCGGCTCAGAGATGATTGACCACTTTGAGATAGACCCCTCCACGGGTGCCATAGGCTTCAAGAGCAACCATTCAGGCGGCATCCAAGGAGGAATTACCAACGGCGCAGACATCTATTTTCGCGTGGCCTTCAAGCCGGTGGCCACCCTACTGATGCCCGTCGAGACCATCACCGATGCCGGCGAGGCCACGACACTACAGGCCAAGGGTCGGCATGACCCCTGCGTAGTGGCTCGCGCAGTGCCCATCGTTGAGGCCATGACTGCACTGACCCTCCTGGACGCAGCGCTCGCAGCGCGCTGTTACAACAAAACATCACAGCAAACCAAGGCATGAAAAAAGTACTTGTCACCGGAGCCGACGGTTTTATCGGCTCACACCTGACCCAAGCGCTGCTGGCCCACGGGCTGAATGTACGCGCCCTGTGTATCTACAACTCCTTCGGCTCATTAGGCTGGCTGGAGGGGGTGGAGCATCCCGGGCTGGAGACAGTAATGGGCGACGTGCGCGACCCCGACTTCTGCCGCGAACTCTGCCGCGGAGTTGACACCATCTTCCACCTTGCGGCTCTCATAGCCATACCTTATAGCTATGCGGCCCCCGACAGCTATGTAGACACCAACATAAAAGGGACTCTCAACATATTGCAAGGAGCCCGCGCCGCCGGGACAGGCCGCGTGATAGTGACCTCGACCAGCGAAGTATACGGCACAGCTCTAAGCGTGCCCATCGCCGAGACCCATCCGCGTCAGCCCCAGAGCCCCTACTCTGCCACAAAGATAGGGGCCGACGCTCTGGCACTGAGCTTCCACGCCGCCTTTGACCTCCCGGTGGTAATCGCCAGACCATTTAACACCTACGGACCGCGACAGAGCGCCCGCGCCATCATCCCCACCATCATCTCCCAGATTGCCTCGGGAAGCCGCGAGATTAAGGTGGGCGACCTCTCCCCTACCCGCGACTTTAACTATGTGGCCGACACCGCCGCCGGCTTCATTGCCATCGCCGAGGCCCAAGGGGTGGAGGGGCAGGAAATCAACATTGCTACCGGCACGGAGATATCGATGAAAGAAACCCTTGAGACCATAGCGAGACTGATGGAGGCCGACGTGAGATGGGTGACCGACCCAGCCCGCCTGCGCCCCGCCACTTCAGAAGTGCGCCGGCTCTGCGGCGACTCCGGCAAGCTCAGAGCCTTGACCGGATGGGCGCCCGCTTATACCCTCGAGCAGGGGCTGAAGCAAACCATCGACTGGTTTACCCAGCCGGCCAATCTGGCACGCTACAAGCCCGGCATCTACAACCGCTGACCATGGCCTCCCCATCGGCGTCTGCAGCAATGGCATGACTGACAGGATGACACCTGAGCAACGGAGCCGATGCATGGCTGCCGTTAAAGGGCGCGACACACGCCCGGAGATGGCCGTGCGACGCTACCTCCATTCCCGCGGACTGCGCTATCGCGTCAACGTGCGCTCCCTTCCCGGCTCTCCCGACATCGTGCTGCGGCGGTTTCGCACTGTGGTGTTCATCGACGGATGTTTCTGGCATGGGCATCAAGGATGCAGGTTCTTCAAGCTCCCGGCCACGCGTGCCGACTACTGGCGGCAAAAGATAGCCATGAACATTGCCCGAGACTATGCCGCAACCGTCGACCTTCGCCTCCTCGGATGGCGCGTGATACGCATATGGGAATGTGAACTCCACACCAAGGCCCTCCGAAAGGCAACGCTCCCACGCATCTACGATGCCATAACCCACCCCCCCGCAGCCGGAGGAGAAAAGACACCGGCAGCCCGATACACCTGCCCAAACGACACATATGCCGGCACAACCGATGTCCCTGCCATACTCGTGGCCGAGCCCATAGTCCCCTATGGCCCAAAGCGTTAACCCTATGTCATATCATAACACGCCCTGGGGAACTCGGACATATGGCATTTTTTTCATATTTTTGCAACTGATTACCACCCTTAAAACTATGACCCATCTTAAATCACTAATAACAGGCGCAGGAATTGCCCTCGCCGCATCTATGACGCTCAACATGACCGCCACCAACCCGCGCCCCGACATCGTCTCGTCGACACCCACGCCATTTGATTACACCGTAGATCGCTTTGCCGACATCGAAGTGCTCCGTTACCAAGTGCCCGGCTTTGAGAGCCTGCCCCTGAGGCAGAAGATGCTCATCTATTACCTGAGCGAGGCAGCCATAGCCGGCCGCGACATCCTCTGGGACCAGAACAACCGCTTTAACCTCCCCCTGCGCCGATTGCTCGAAGAGATATATACCGCCGAGACAACCGACCGCCAGAGCGACCAATGGAAAGCCTTTGAAACCTACATGAAGCAAGTATGGTTTGCCAACGGCATCCACCACCACTACTCGATGGACAAATTTACGCCCGGCTTCAGCCAAGAGTGGCTCACCGAGCAAGTGGCCCGCATCCCCGACCCCCACTTCAACGCACAGGCAGGCCCCGGCTTTGACACCCTGATGAGGGTAATCTTCGACCCCGGCTACCAGGCCAAGCGCGTCAACCAGGCCGCCGGCGCCGACCTCATAGCCACCTCGGCCAACAACCTCTATGAAGAGGGGCTCACTCAGGCCGAGGTGGAGGAATATTTCGCCGCCGTGAAAGACACCACCGTGGCCAATCCCATCAGTTATGGTCTCAATACACGCCTGGCCCGCGACCCCGAGAGCGGCAAGGTGATAGAGCAGACCTATCGCTTGGGAGGCCTCTACTCCCCCGCCATCCTCCGCATCGTTGACAACCTCCGCAAGGCCGCCGACTATGCCGATACCCCCGCCCAGCGCGCCGTCATCAACAAGCTCATCGAATATTATGCTACAGGAAACCTCAGCGACTTCGACGAATATTCAATAATGTGGGTTGACGACACCGACTCGCGCGTAGACTTCATCAACGGATTCATCGAGAGCTATGGCGACCCCCTGGGCATGACAGGCTCCTATGAGAGCATAGTCAACTATAAAGACCTCGAGGCCTCTGGACGCACTGAAACTCTCTCGGCCAACGCACAATGGTTTGAAGACCACTCGCCGGTTGACTCCCGCTTCAAGAAAGAGACCGTCAAGGGGGTGACAGCCAAGGTGATCAACGCCGCCATCCTCGCCGGCGACTCATATCCCGCCACCCCCATAGGCATCAACCTCCCCAACGCCAACTGGATACGCGCCGCCCATGGCTCCAAGTCGGTGACCATCGAAAACATCACCCGCGCCTACGACGAGGCCAGCCACGGCAACGGCTTCAACGAAGAGTTTGTCATTGACGCGCCCACCCGCAAGCTTATCGACCAATATCTCTTCATCACCGACAATCTCCACACCGACCTACACGAGTGTCTCGGCCACGGCTCAGGCAAGCTCCTGCCCGGAGTGGACCCCGATGCACTGAAGGCCCATGGCTCAACCCTCGAAGAGGCGCGCGCCGACCTCTTTGCACTCTACTACCTGGCTGACCCCAAGATGGTGGAGCTCGGATTGCTCGACAACCCCGACGCCTACAAAGCCTCCTATTACAAATATCTGCTCAACGGCCTGATGACCCAGCTGATGCGCATCGAGCCCGGGAAAGATGTCGAGGAAGCTCACATGCGCAATCGCAAACTCATCTCAGAGTGGGCGCTTGAGAAAGGGAAGGGCGCCAAGGTGGTGGAGCTGGTAAACAAAAAGGGGAAGACATACGTTAAAATCAACGACTATGAGGCCCTGCGCAAACTCTTCGGCGAGCTCCTGGCCGAGGTACAGCGCATCCGTTCAGAGGGCGATTATGAGGCGGGAGCAGCCCTCGTAGAGCAATATGGCGTGAAGGTCGACCCGAAGCTCCATCGCGAGGTGCTCAACCGCTACAGCCATCTCGACATAGCTCCCTATCGCGGATTTGTCAACCCCGTCTACACCCCCGTGACCGACGCCGCCGGGCAAATCATAGACATTGACATCAACTATAGCGAGGATTATCCCGGGCAAATGCTCCGCTATTCTCGCGACTATTCAACCCTCAATGACTAACGACCACCTCAACATAACGCCCCTCTCGACCCCCATCGAGGCCGAGCCAGAAAGAGCTATCCTCGTGGGTCTCATCACCCCCGAGCAAGGGGAGATGAAGGTCAAGGAATATCTCGACGAACTCGAATTCTTGGCCGACACCGCCGGGGCTGTGACCATTACTCGATTCACCCAAAAAGCGGGCGGCCCCAACGCCCGCACATATGTGGGCACAGGCAAGCTTCAGGAGATACGTGCCTTTATCGAAGACAACGACATCTCCATGGCCATCTTTGACGACGACCTATCGTCTAAGCAAGTGGCCAACATTGAGAAAGAGCTCAAGGTGAAGATACTTGACCGGACAAGCCTTATCCTCGACATCTTTGCAAAGCGCGCGCGGACAGCCAACGCCAAGACTCAGGTGGAGCTGGCTCAATATCAATACCTCCTGCCGAGGCTCACACGCATGTGGACCCACCTGGAACGCCAGCGAGGCGGCATAGGCATGCGCGGCCCCGGCGAGACCCAGATAGAGACCGACCGCCGCATAATCCTCGACAAGATTTCGCGATTGAAAGAGGAGCTCCGCAACATTGACCGGCAGAAGAGCATGCAGCGCAAAAACCGCGGCAAGCTCACACGTGTGGCCCTCGTGGGGTATACCAATGTGGGCAAGTCGACCCTGATGAACCTCCTGAGCAAGAGCGACGTCTTTGCAGAGAACAAGCTCTTTGCCACCCTCGACACCACCGTGAGGAAGGTGATAATCGAAAACCTCCCCTTCCTGCTCACCGACACTGTGGGCTTTATCCGCAAGCTGCCCACCCACCTTGTCGACTCTTTCAAGTCTACCCTCGATGAAGTGAGAGATGCCGACCTGCTGATCCATGTCGTTGACATCTCCCATCCCAACTTTGAGGAGCAAATAGAGGTGGTGAACCGCACTTTGGCCGACATCTGCGGCACCAACGACAAGCCAGTCATAATGGTGTTTAACAAAATCGATGCCTTCTCTTACACGCCCAAGGATGCAGACGACCTTACGCCGGCCACCCGCGCCAACCTGTCGCTCGACGACTTGAAAGCCACATGGATGAGCCGATTGGGCGACAACGCCGTCTTTATCTCAGCCCGCGAGCAGACCAACATCGACGAGCTCAAGATGAAGATTTATGACAGCGCAAAGGAGATACACGTGGCCCGTTTCCCCTACAACGACTTTCTCTTCCAGCGCTACGACACCTTAGGCGAGGAGGAGAGCGCCGACACCCCTTCCGACCTCTGATGCGCTACTTCCTCTCAGCCGGCGAGGCATCAGGCGACCTTCATGCCGGTGAGCTCATAGCCGCCCTGCGCGAAGCAGATCCCGAAGCCTCCTTTGCCTTTCTCGGGGGCGACAACATGAGCGCCGCCGCGGGGGGAGTAGCCCCGACTATCCACTACAAGGAGATGGCCTTCATGGGCTTCAGCGAGGTGATGCGTCACCTTGGCGACATTGGCCGCAACTTCCGGGCGGCGCGCCAAGCGTTAGAAGCATTTAAGCCCGACGCCCTCATCCTCATTGACTACCCAAGCTTTAACCTCCGCTTAGCTCGCGAAGCCCATCGACGGTCAATCCCTGTATTCTATTACATCTCACCCAAGCTCTGGGCATGGAAGTCATGGCGTCTCAGGGAGATACGCCGATATGTTGACCAAGTATACTCTATCCTTCCCTTTGAGGTGGAGTGGTATGGCAAGCGGGGATATAGGGTTGAATATGTTGGCAATCCATCAGTGGAGGAGGTTGACCGCCGCCTCGCCACACTCCCCGAGCATAAGGCCGCGACAGCCGACTCCCGCCCCATCTTGGCCCTCATCCCGGGGAGCCGTGTTGGGGAGATACGCTGTAACCTGCCTATTATGGCCGAGGTGGCCCGCCGCCATCCTGAGCTCAGGCCGGTCATAGCCATGGCCCCGGCCCTTCAAGAGAGCATCTACCGACAATATGGCGGCTCAAAGATAGAGCTTGTGAGCGGCTCAACCCTAAGCCTGATGAAGCAGGCCCGTGCCGCGCTGGTCACCTCCGGGACAGCCACCCTGGAATGTGCCTTGGCCGGCACGCCTCAGGTGGCCCTATACCGTTCGGGAGGCTCCAGGTTGCTATACACTCTGTTTAGGCCGGTGATAAGAGTGCCGTGGGTCACACTGCCCAATCTCATTGCCGGGCGTGAGGTGATACCCGAGATGCTAATGCACCGCTGCACCCCCGACTTAGTTGACGACGAACTGCGTCCACTACTCGATTATCACTCCCTCCGACGCGCTACCCAGATAGAGGGATATACGGCCATGAGAGAGCGGCTGGGGAAGCGCCCCGCTGCGGCCACCACCGCCACCCTCATCCTCGCCAATCTCCATTCACGCGCAAGGTAAAACTTCCCATCGCATACAGGCCGGCCACTACGCATGGCCGGCTTTTTTTCTAACAACACAAAAAATCTCGATTTGAGGTAATGAAACCTCTCTCGGCTCCGTATTTATAGTGACAATAAAAAATCGCAATGGATCGACGACAACAGTTCGAAAAAATATATCGCGAGCACTTCCGTCAGCTCTATGAGACGGCATACAGGACGCTCCTCCTGACTTCGTCACTTTTTACAGGTCCGAGAAACTGGATCTTGAAAATCAGCGATTTATCGATTTTGATGGGTGATTTAGAGTGACGCAATAAATTGAAATCGCTATATTTGCGCCATGTTTGTACGCAGGAAAAAGAATAGATCAGGCACGACGAGTGTGGTTGTTGTGGATAAGCATGGCGGGAAGTTCAAGGAGCTTCACGTTGTGGGTATCGGCAAGACGTCGGACTAGGTTGAGGGCCTTTGTGTCCAAGGGGAAAAGTGGATCAAGGATCATCCCGGGATCCTTGAACTGGATTTTGAGGGAGCTGAACAGAAGGCTGATGAAGTCGTGGCAGCCGAAAAGTTTCTCAACAATGTTGAGTCTATTCTGCTGAATGGCGCGAAGCTGGTCATTGACAGGGTCTATGACTCTATTGGATTCAATAAGATACCATATGAAGTCCTGCGTCATCTTGTTGTGGCAAGGCTTTGCCAGCCGATGAGTAAGATGGCTACTGTTGATTATCTGAAGAGCCATTTTGACGAAGACGTGGAGTTGAGCAAGATTTACCGATATCTTGACAAACTGTATAACTCTCAGCGCGATACTGTGCAGAAAATCAGTGTGGAACATACGTTCTCTGTGTTGGGGGGTCGTGTCGAGATGCTGTTTTATGACGTGACGTCGCTGTATTTCGAAAGTTTCCGAGAGGATGATTTGCGAAGCCCTGGATTCTCCAAGGACGGCAAGACTGCCGAGACTCAGATAATCCTAGGGCTGCTGGTTTGCGAGAATGGATATCCTCTGTCGTATTCAATATTTAATGGAGCGCAATACGAAAGCTACACGATGATACCGATTATCGATGATTTCAAGCAGAGATTTGGGCTTGACGACTTCATTGTTGTGGCCGACTCGGGATTCATGATAAGGCGTGATATAGAGCTCCTCCGCAGCGGAGGACATAGCTTCATCGTCGGAGGCCGTATAAAAAAGTATGGTAAGGATGAGACGGAATGGATACTGTCGTTGCCTCATGAAGACGGCCTATTCCACGAACGCCGATTGCCCAATGGCGACAGGCTGATTGTAACTTACAGCTCTAAACGCGCCTCTAAGGATGCCTACAACCGTACCAAAGGCGTTGAACGCCTTAAGAAAGCATATTCTTCCGGCAAAATTACAAAGGACAAGATTAACAAACATGGCTACAGCAAGTTCCTGACAATCAATAATGATGTCACAGTCTCAATAGATGAAGGGAAAATCAAGGAAGATGAAAAATGGGACGGACTGAAAGGATACATCACCAACACGAGTCTGGAGCCATCTGAAGTAGTTGCTCAGTATCGCGGACTCTGGGTTGTCGAGAGAGCTTTCCGAGTCTCAAAAGGCACCCTTGAAACAAGGCCAATCTTCCATTTCACTGAACGGCGGATTGAAGCCCACGTCTGCTTATGCTTCGTGGCGTTTAAGGTTTACAAAGAACTTGAGAGGATCGCCTGCAAGCTTAAACTCGGTATGAGCGCAGACACAGTCCTAAAAATAGCAAAGACAATCACGACAGTCCGGCTCCGTCTGCCGCTGAACGATAAATTCATCACGAAAACGATGATGCTGACCCCGGCGCAGAGGTCCCTAAAGCCACTTTTCGACCACCTCGGTATTTAGGGTGACGCAATGACGAAGTCAGGAGGGTTTAGCTATAGCGGGTCGTTTGGCCGCATCTTCCAGCATGGCCAGCGACGCCTCAATGGCAGCGCCGGCAGCGGCGACTATCGCCTGGTGCAATAGACATATCGTCACATTACAGAGGATATGAAGCCGCCGCCCCGGGGGGAAAGCCCGAGGCGGCGGCAATCGTCGGTCACCGACCGTGGAGGGAGGAGAATGACCGTCACTCTGCCAGGTCAACGGCAAAGTATTTTTTCTGGTCCGATGGAGTGTAGCCGGTGATAAACATCACCTTGTCATACTCATCGGCCTTCATGATGGCATTATATATGGCCTCAACATCGGAGGGGCGGGAGACGCGGGAGTTGTTGATCTCAACCACGACAAAGCCCTCTGGGATGCCGGCATCGCGGAACTTGCCGTCGGCCAGGCCGCTCACCTGGAGGCCCGAGCGGAGCCCGAGCTTCCGGAGCAGCTCCTCGGGGCATGGGCGGAAGGCGGCGCCGAGCGACGAGACATTCTCGGCCTTGGTCACAGATGTGTTGCCACGGCTGTTGCGGAGAGTCACGTCGGCAGACAGCCGCTTGCCGTCGCGCAGATAGCCAACAGCGACAGAGTCGCCGGGGCGATGGCGGGCAAGCAGCTCTTGGAGCTGAGCACCGGAGTGAGTGGGCGCACCGTCGATCGAAACAATGACATCGCCGGCCTTGATGCCCGCGTCGGCAGCCGACCCGCGCTCAACTACCTCGGCCACATAGATGCCGTCGTTAATGCCCTCTATATTCTTCTCCTTGGCCAGGGCAGGAGTGAGCTCCATAAACTGCACCCCAAGCACAGCACGTTGCACCGTCCCAAACTCCTTCATGTCGTTCATCACCTTGGCCACGATAGAGACAGGGATAGCAAAGGAATATCCGGCATAATTGCCCGTCTGGGAATAGATGGCTGTGTTGATGCCCACGAGCTCACCGTCAATGTTGACCAGTGCGCCGCCGGAGTTGCCGGGATTGACAGCCGCATCGGTCTGAATGTAGCTCTCGATGCCCATGCGCCGGGCGCCCTGCGAGCTGGAGATAGAGCGTGCCTTGGCCGAGACGATGCCGGTAGTGACGGTGGAGGTGAAGCCAAAGGGATTTCCCACGGCGAGCACCCACTCGCCAACGCGCAGGGCGTCGCTGTCGCCCAAGGGTATCACGGCAAGCGAGTCGGCCTCAATCTTTATCAGCGCCAAGTCAGTGTCGGCATCAGAGCCGATGACAATGGCATCATAGGTCCGATTATCATTGAGAGTCACCTCGAGGCGGTCGGCCCCGTCGATGACATGATTGTTGGTGGCGATATAACCGTCGGAGGATATAATCACGCCCGAGCCGAGGCCGAGAGGCTGCTCGCGTGGCGCCGACTGCTGCTGTTGCTGGCGATTGGGTCTCTGCTGCGGCCCGAAGAAAAACTCAAAGAAAGGATCGGAGAAGATCTCGGCCTGTTGGCGGCTCTGACGCCGCTGGGTGGCATAGCTCTTGATGGACACCACTCCCTCAACAGTGCGTTCAGCTGCAGAGGTGAAGTCGGTATTGACCGGAGGAGTGTGGGCCGCACGGACAAAAGCCGGGTCGGAAGGGGCAGCGACCTCGCGGTCGGTGATAGGCGAAGCCGGAGCCGCAGCGCGGCCCACAGCGAGAGCAGTGAGAGCGCTTGAAGCCGCAGCCACCGCTATAGTGAGGGCGATACTTTTGATACTCATAGAGAAAAGGGTGACAAATGTTAAAAGTCAAACGTTAAATTAACATTACTCATATATTGACGGCAAAAGTAGCCCAAGATTTAATGCACTATTATTAAAAAGCCTTAAATTAACGCCCTTTAACTCCATCTGCAAAAAACCCTTAAAGCAGGAGTGGGGGGGCTCGGCCTGGGGAGGGCTTTCCGTGGGCACGGGCCACGGCTACGGGATTGGACCGCTATGCGGTCGGCGGGCGCGGCGGAGGGAGGCCGGGGGTGTTCAACCTGGGAGATGGGTGGATTGTTATACTGATGGCCGGGAGGAGAGTCTCTTTCCGGCATGAATGTCTTATCTAATATTAAACTCCATCTGATATGGATAGAAAGATTAAGCTCTCGGAGCTGCGTAGCGCGCTCCAGGGGGCGTATGATAAATATCGCGCTATGGACGTAGAGGAGATGAACGGGGCCGTTGATCCTCGCGTGAGCGGTGAAGATGCCTCGGAGTTTGGCATAGCTGTGACTCTAACGGATGGCACAGTGATAGCACTCGGCGACTCGGGGAAGGCAGTGCCTATGACCACGATAGCTAAGGTGCCCATCAATCTTACGCTTCTCACTCAGTATCGCCCGATGGAGATTATCGAGCGGATGGGGATGAAGAAGTGTGCCATGTCCAAGCCGGGCGAGTGTGTAAAGCCGGCTAAGCCTGAGGTGGCAGTAAGCCCGAAGGGGATCCGTGCCATGAGTATGCTCCAGCCGGTTGGCGACCCTGACGGGAAGTGGGACATCTACTCGTCGATGCTCATTGGGCTTATGGGGAGCGAGCCTGTGCTCTCAGATGGCTTCTATGAGAAACTGATGGGAGACAATAAGGCAGGCGATACGGTCAATGCGCTGGCAGAGGCAGCATATTATCTGTATGACGATGCTGCGATGTCGGTGAAGCTCTATACCAAGGCGTCGGCAATGACAGCGTCGGCAGAGCAGCTTTCGGCCATGGCAGCTACCATAGCAGCGGATGGATATAATCCGTTGTCGAAGGGCAATGTGTTTGACGGTGCATTGGCTCCGCGCATCACGGGTCTGATGGCGGCCAAGGGACCTCATAAGATGGCAAAGCCTTGGCTGATGCTCACGGGCCTGCCTGCCGTATCGAGCTATGCGGGCACGATGATGGGAGTCCTGCCGGGCGTGATGGGCATCGCAGCATACTCGCCGGCAGTCAATGGAGTGGGCATCTCAGTCCGCTCGGCATTGGCCATAAGCGAGGTGATGAACACACTGGGGCTCTCGGCTCTCGGCTCGGCGCGTGTGACCATCGTAGATGAATAAGAAATCAATCCATATTAATGACAGAGCCCCGGCATAAAGGCCGGGGCTCTGTCATTAATATGGATTGAGAGCTACTGGGCGTAGTGGGCAATACCGCTGAAGGACGTAGGGGTATCACTGCTGTGCGGGGCGGCTGCAGCTGGGATATCGGCGGGATCTTCAACGATGGCCACGGGGATAGTGAGCCAGGCGATGGAGGCAGTCTTACCCTCTTGGAATACCGACATTTGGAGACGTAGAGTGTGGTCGCCCAAAGGAATGTCGGAGGTGAGGAGCGAGATGGGGAACGGGGGAGTAGGAGCAATACCGAGCGGGCGACCGTCGAGGACGTATGTAACATCGCCGATGATGGCACGCTTAGCGGGGTCGACGGGGTCGCAGAAGACAGAGTCGATGTCGAGGGTGTCGCCCTTGACGGAGTAGAGAGTGCCGTCGACCTCAGTGGCACCGGAATATGAGAAGCCGATTTTAACGTCGGGGTGGTCGTCGTCGTCGCTACACGAGGCCATGAAGGCAATGAGCGGAAGCGCTATCAGGAGATAAAGCAACTTTTTCATAATAGTTTACATGAGATTAAGATAATGTATAATACCTGTATGTGCGTATGTTGTCACTTAGTTTTTGAAGATGAGCTCGCCATCGGAGTCAACATCGATGACGATGGGTCGCGAACCATCGACCTTCTGGGCGAGGATATCTTTTGACAGGCGGTTGAGGACGAGACGGTGGATGACTCTCTTGACGGGACGTGCACCAAACTCGGGGTCGTAGCCTTCCTCGGCGAGGTAGTGTATGGCATTGGGCGTGACCTCAAGGGTGATGCCGTTTCGCTCAAGCATCTTCTTGATGCCCTTGACTTGGAGACCGACGATTTCCTCGATCTCGCGCTCGTTGAGCGGAGTGAACATGATGGTCTCGTCGATGCGGTTAAGGAACTCGGGGCGGATGGTCTGCTTGAGCATTTCAATCACCTGCTCCTTAGTCTTTTCGATGGTCTCCTCGCGGTTTTCGGGGGTCATCTTGGCGAAGTTGTCGCGGATGACGGAGCTGCCCATGTTGGAGGTCATGATGATGATGGTGTTTTTGAAGTTGACCAGACGGCCCTTGTTGTCGGTCAGACGACCATCATCGAGTACCTGAAGGAGGATGTTGAAGACATCGGGATGAGCTTTTTCAATCTCGTCGAAGAGGACAACAGAGTAGGGCTTGCGGCGGACGGCCTCGGTGAGCTGGCCACCCTCGTCGTAACCGACATATCCCGGAGGGGCACCGACGAGACGGCTCACGGCGTGCTTCTCCTGATACTCGCTCATGTCGATGCGTGTCATCATGTTCTCGTCGTCGAAGAGATATTCGGCCAGGGCCTTAGCGAGCTCGGTCTTTCCGACGCCGGTGGTGCCCAAGAAGATGAACGAACCAATGGGGCGGCGGGGGTCGTTAAGGCCGGCGCGGCTGCGGCGGACAGCGTCGGCGATGGCCGAGATGGCTTCCTCTTGTCCGACGACGCGATTATGAAGCTCGGCCTCGAGGTGGAGAAGCTTTTCCTTCTCGCTCTGAATCATCTTGGAGACGGGGATGCCGGTCCAGCGGCTGACGACGTCGGCGATATCCTCAGCGTCGACCTCCTCCTTGATGAGAGCCTTCTCGCCCTGCATGGCTTTGAGCTGCTCTTGGATGTCGACATTTTCCTTTTCCTTAGCTTGGATGGAGCTATAGCGGATCTCGGCCACGCGGGCATAGTCGCCCTCACGCTCGGCTCGCTCGGCCTCGAAGTTGAGCTGCTCGATGTCAATCTTGTTTTGTTGAATCTTGCCGATGAGGTCGCGCTCAGCCTGCCACTTGGCCTTATACTGGCTCTCCTCCTCGCGCATGGCGGCGAGCTCCTTCTCGATGTCGGCGAGCTTGGGCTTGTCGCCTTCGCGCTTGATGGCAGCGCGCTCAATCTCTTTTTGGGCAATGCGTCGCGAGATGTCGTCGAGGGCCTGGGGGACGGAGTCGATCTCGAGCTTGAGCTTAGAGGCGGCCTCGTCGACCAGATCTATGGCCTTATCGGGGAGGAAACGGTCGGTGATGTAACGCTCGGAGAGGGTGACGGCGGCGATAATCGCTTCGTCGCGAATGCGCACCTTGTGGTGGTTTTCATATCTCTCTTTGAGGCCTCGGAGGATAGCAATAGCGGAGGCCTCGTCGGGCTCGTTGACCATCACCTTTTGGAAGCGGCGCTCGAGGGCTTTGTCTTTCTCGAAGTATTTCTGATATTCGTCGAGTGTGGTGGCACCAATTGAGCGGAGCTCGCCGCGGGCCAGAGCGGGCTTGAGGATATTGGCAGCATCCATGGCGCCCTCGCCCTTGCCGGCACCCACGAGAGTGTGAATCTCGTCGATGAAGAGGATGATCTCGCCGTCGCTCTGAGTCACTTCGTTGACGATGGCCTTGAGTCTCTCTTCAAACTCGCCCTTGTACTTGGCGCCGGCCACGAGTGCACCCATGTCGAGCGAGTAGATCTGCTTGGAGCGGAGGTTTTCGGGGACGTCGCCTCGGACAATGCGCTGTGCAAGACCCTCGGCAATGGCGGTCTTACCGGTTCCGGGCTCGCCAATGAGCATGGGATTGTTTTTAGTGCGTCGCGAGAGAATCTGAAGCACACGTCGGATCTCCTCGTCGCGACCAATGACAGGGTCGAGCTTCCCTTCACGGGCACGCTCACAAAGGTTTATGGCATATTTGGAGAGAGCATTATAGGTATCCTCGGCGCTTTGGTCGGTGGCCTTCTTGCCCTTTCGGAGCTCAGAGATGGCGCTCTCGAGCTCGCGGGCACTCAGGCCGGCATCTTTAAGGATGGAGGAAGCCGGAGAGGTGATTTCAAAGAGAGCTAAGAGAAGAGCCTCAAGGGTCACATACTCGTCGCCCATCTTCTTGGAGATGTCAATGGCCTTTTGGAGCACATCGTTGGAGGTGCGGCTCAGGTAAGGCTCGCCGCCGCTCACCTTTGGGAGCTTCTCAATCTCGCGGTCGATCATGCCGGCGACAGATGCCTGATTGGCACCCACCTTGGCAAAGAGATACTTGACCAGCGAGTCGCCCTCGCTCAAGACAGCCTTGAGGAGCATCACCGGCTCTATGGCCTGCAAACCGGCCGAGCGAGTAAGCTCCACCGACTTCTGGATGGCCTCTTGCGACTTGATGGTGAAATTATTGAAATTCATATATCTTAACTGTTGAGGGTTTTTCGATAGTATAACACATTAACAACTCTGTGGACAAAATGTTTACAGGTCCACACACTTGACGAAAGCAAAAGAAATGCCAAAGCTTCAGAGCTGCCATTATGACACCTTATCCCCACAATCCACGCTGCACAGACAGGCATCCCTCCAGGGCAAGGAGGATACGCTTAGCCTCTAAACCGCCCCCATATCCGGTCAGAGAGCCATCGGAGCCAATCACTCTGTGGCATGGCACAATGATCGACATCGGATTGGCATGACAAGCCATGGCCACAGCCCGCATTCCCTTGGGGCAGCCAACACGCCGGGCAAGCTCACCATATGATATGGCACGGCCATAGGGTATGGTCAAAAGCCCATCCCACACCCTTCGCTGAAAATCAGTGCCAATCATAGCCATGGGTATAGCAAACGATTGTCTAATGCCATTGAAATACTCATCCAGCTGCCGCCCGGCCAAATCTATCACGGCATCATCATCCCGGCGGAAATCAACGCCTATACGGCGGCATATCCGCTCTATATGCCCAGCCCCCGTGGCCCAATCACATAAACAGAGAGAGCCCTGCATGGCCCCCAACGCCAAATCTCCCGCCGGGGAGCGGTAGACCCCAGTCACCATTTTCATATCAGTCAGAAGTCATGAATGAGCGACAAAGGTAGCGAATTTCACTGAAGAATTGCTATCTTTGCAGACGACTAAACCTCCTCCAACCTTATACCAATCTGACAATGACCCCCTTTGTCCACCTACACGTCCACTCCCAATACTCACTTCTTGACGGGCAGGCCTCGATCCAGGCCCTCGTAGACAAGGCCGTGGCCGATGGCATGCCCGGACTGGCAGTGACCGACCATGGCAATATGTTTGGCATAAAGGAATTTTTCAATTATACCAACAAGAAAAACGGCAAGACCAAAGGGGCCATAAAGGATGCCGAGGCACGCGCGGCCGAGGCACGCGCAGCCGGCGATGAGGCCGCGGCCGCTCAGGCCGACAACGAAGCCGAGAAGCTCCGCCGCCAGATAATCAAGCCTATATTTGGCTGCGAGATGTATGTGGCCAACGAAGACCTCCACACCCAGACCGACAAGCGCGACACCGGGCGCCATCTCATAGTCTTGGCCAAGAACAAGACCGGCTACAAGAACCTCATTAAGCTCGTGAGCCAGGCCTTCACCGAGGGATTTTATTCCCACCCCAGGACCGACAAGCAGCAGCTTGCGTCCCATCGCGAGGGGCTCATCATAGCCTCGGCCTGCCTCGGCGGCGAGCTGCCCAGGCTCATCGCCGCCGGGGAGACAGAGGCCGCCAAGGAGAGCGCCCGTTGGTGGAAAGAGACCTTTGGCGACGACTATTACATTGAGCTGCAGCGTCACAGGGCCACCGACCCTTTGGCGCCGCGCGACGTGTATGAGACACAGAAGATAGTCAATCCGGTGCTCATCGACATAGCCCGCGAGCTGGGCATCAAGCTTATAGCCACCAACGACGTGCACTTTGTCAACGCCGAGGATGCCGAAGCCCACGATCGCCTGATATGCATCTCCACGGGGTCAAACTTCAACGACCCCGACCGAATGCGCTACACCAAGCAGGAGTGGATGAAGACCACGGCCGAGATGAACGAGATATTTGCTGACATCCCCGAGGCCCTGTCAAACACCCTTGAGATACTCGACAAGGTGGAGACCTACTCGATAGACCATGGGCCTATTATGCCCTTCTTTGAGATACCGAAGGAGTTTGGCACCGAGGAGGAATATCGCTCGCGACTGACAGAGGAAGATCTCTTTAACGAGTTTACTCGCGACGAGAATGGCAACGTGGTGATGAGCGACGAAGATGCGCGCAAAAAGATAGACAAGCTTGGGGGGTATGATAAGCTCTACCGCATCAAGTTTGAAGCCGACTACCTATCAAAACTCGCCTATGAGGGCGCCAAGCGACGCTATGGCGACCCGCTGACGCCCGAGCTTGCCGAGCGCATCAAGTTTGAGCTCCACATCATGAAGACAATGGGCTTTCCGGGCTACTTCCTGATAGTCCAGGACTTTATCAACGCTGCGAGAAACAAGCTTGGAGTGAGCGTAGGGCCGGGGCGTGGGTCGGCCGCCGGGAGCTGCGTGGCATATTGCCTGGGCATCACCCAGATAGACCCCATCAAGTATGACCTCCTCTTTGAGCGATTTCTCAACCCCGACCGTATCTCGCTCCCCGATATAGACATTGACTTTGACGACGACGGGCGTGCCGTGGTGCTCCGCTATGTCACACAGAAATATGGCGAAGAGAAGGTGGCCCACATCATCACCTATGGCACGATGGCGGCCAAGATGGCCATCAAGGATGTGGCCAGGGTGGAGCAGCTGCCTCTGAGCGAGAGCGACCGCTTGACCAAGCTCATCCCCAAGCGCATGCCGGAGGTGAACGGCAAGGAGCTCAAGCCCAATCTGAGCAACATATATAAATATGTTCCGGAATTTGAGGCAGAGCTCAATAGCCAAAACCCGCTGATACGCGAGACCCTCAAATATGCAAAGGCACTGGAGGGGAATATGCGCAACACGGGCGTCCACGCCTGCGGCGTGATTATCTGCCGCGATGCCATCACCGACTGGGTGCCGGTCTCCACAGCTATAGACAAGGGCTCAAACGACAAGTCAAAGATCATTGTCACCCAATATGAAGGCTCGGTGATTGAAGAGACCGGGCTGATCAAGATGGACTTCCTTGGCCTCAAGACCCTCTCTATAATAAAAGAGGCCGTGGCCAACATCAAGCGCACCCGCGGCATCGACATAGACACCGACGCCATCCCCATCGACGACGAGAAGACCTATCGGCTCTATTGCGAGGGGCGCACCACAGGCACGTTCCAGTTTGAGTCGGCCGGCATGCAGAAATATCTGCGAGAGCTTCAGCCCTCCACCTTTGAAGACCTCATAGCCATGAACGCCCTCTACCGCCCGGGGCCAATGGACTACATCCCCGACTTCATAGCGCGTAAACATGGCCGCAGCCCCATCACATATGACATCCCCGAGATGGAGACCTATCTCAAAGACACATATGGAGTGACGGTATATCAAGAACAGGTGATGCTCCTCTCGCGACTGCTGGCCAATTTCACCCGCGGCGAGAGCGACACCCTGCGCAAGGCCATGGGCAAGAAGCTCATAGAGAAGATGAACGCCCTCAAGACAAAATTTCTCAGCGGCGGACAGGCCAACGGGCACGACCCCAAGGTGCTTGAGAAGATATGGGCCGACTGGGAGAAATTTGCTTCCTATGCCTTCAACAAGAGCCATGCCACATGCTACTCATGGGTTGCCTATCAGACCGCTTACCTCAAGGCCAACTATCCGGCCGAGTATATGGCGGCCATCCTGACGCGCAACATGAGCGACACCACCAAGCTCACCGGCTTCATGGAGGAATGTCGGAAGATGCACATCCCGGTAAAAGGGCCAGACGTCAACGAGTCGTATGTCACCTTTGGCGTGAATAAGAAGGGCGACATACGCTTTGGCCTCGCCGCCATCAAAGGAGTTGGCGAGGGGGTTGTGGCCGAAATCATCAAGGCACGCGACGCCGGAGGGCCCTTTGAGTCGATCTACGACTTTGTAGAGCGAGTGCCCACCGGAGCCATGAACCGACGCATCCTTGAAGCGCTTGCCCTCGCCGGAGCCTTTGACTGCTTTGCCCCCGACATTCGCCGCGAGACCTTCTTTGCCCAGACCTCCAAGGGCGACCTATTCTCTGAGGCCATCTTGCGTTATGGCCAGCTCTACCATAACGACCGCCAGACGGCCTCTATGAGTCTCTTTGGCGACGACGATGCCGCCACGTCGACGGCAGGGCGCCCCCAGGCCCCGGTGACAACCCCCTGGGCCGATGCCTATCGCCTGGACAAGGAGCGCGACCTGGTGGGGCTCTACCTCTCGGCTCATCCACTCGATCCCTATTACCTTGACCTCAACTATGGCTGCCTCCCCCTGAAGCATTTCAGCGACGAAGAGGCCGCCAAGCCTGAGGGGATACCCCTGACCTTTGGCGGGATGGTGGTGGCCTTTGACAAAGGGACCTCGCGCAAAGGCAATCCCTTTGGGAAGCTCAAGGTAGAAGACTTCTCAGGGAGCCATGAGTTTATGCTCTTTGAACGCGACTTCTATACCTACGCTGCCTATTGCACCATTGGCACCAAGGTGCTCATCCGAGGGTCGTATGGGCGGCGGTTTAACTCACCGGAGCTGCGCTTCTCCATCTCCTCGATGCAGCCCCTCGATGAGGTGAAAGGAAAGCTTTGCACCGGAATCACCATCAGGCTTGCTGCCGAACAGCTCGACCCGGCCCTCCACTCTCTCATCTCCGATGCTATCAAGAGCGGCGGACAACGCACCGACGAAAATGTCGACGGCACAGTGGGCACCTTCACCGTGAAGCTCCTCGAGCCACGCTCATGTCGCTGGCTCACCCTCACGAGCCAAAACCGGCTCCACATCACCCGTCGCCTCACCGACTCGCTCAAAGAGCTCGACATCGACTTTGCAATCGACACATTAAAACCACAATAAACAACACTATAACCCCATCAACCACAATGGCACTTGAATTTACCGACGCCTCAGTCAAAGAGGCCATCGAGTCAGGCAAGCCCGTAGTAATTGACTTCTGGGCCACATGGTGTGGCCCCTGCATGGGCATGGCCCCCGTCTTTGCCCAGATAGCCGACGAATATTCCGACAAAGATATTGTCATAGGCAAATACAACATCGACGAGAACACCGAGCTGGCCACCGAATGTCGCATCATGTCAATTCCCGCCTTCCTCTTCTTCAAGGATGGTAAAAACATACGCGAGCTCCGACTTGCCGGCTCACAGACGCCCGACACACTCCGCGCCAACATCAACAAGCTCCTCGCCCTCTGATAATAGGCTGGGCTTGCCCCACCATTGCCCCGGCCCGCCCGCAGCGCGCCGGGGCATTATTTTACGAATTGGGGAGGGATGGCATGAGAATTTTTCATAATTTTGCGCTTGAAATGCGGCATTACGCGCCGACGTATGTCGCCACCCCTATAACACCTTATGCTACAAAGCATTGAAATAGACAATATGAAGGTGGCCTATGAGGTCGCCGGTCAGGGCACACCCTTAATCCTCATGCACGGGTGGGGGTGTGACCACTCCACGGTGGCATCAGTGGCCGCCACGGCCTCCCTCACCAACACCGTCTACTCCCTCGACCTGCCCGGCTTTGGGGAGAGCGACGAGCCAACAAGGCCATGGACACCGGAAGACTATGCTGCAATGCTGCGAGCCTTTGTCACTGCCCTCGGCATCAAGCGGCCAACGCTTGCCGGTCACTCCTATGGCGGCCGCGTGGCCATAGTCTATGGCGCCACCTACCCCGACGAAGTAGACCGCCTAATCCTCATCGACGCAGCCGGAGTGAAGCCCCGCCACGGCCTCAAATGGCATTGGAAAGTGGGAAGCTTCAAGACCGGCAAGTGGCTTCTCAACACCTTCTTGGGCAAGGAGAAAGCGGCTCCGGTCATAGAGCGATGGCGCAACAAGCGCGGCTCGGCCGACTATCGCGCCGCATCGCCGATGATGAAGGCCACCATGAGCGCCAGCGTCAACGAAGACCTCTGCCACTACATGCCCTCCATCAAAGCCCCCACCCTGCTGATGTGGGGAGAAAAAGACACCGCCACACCCTTGGCCGACGCGCGCAAGATGGAGCGGCTCATTCCCGATGCCGGCATTGTCACCTTCATCGGAGCCGGACATTACTCCTTCCTCGATGCTCCGGCCCACTTTGCAGCCGTACTCGCCGAGTTTCTCAACCCATCCCCTAAAGAATAGATAGCCCATGCTTATCCAGATAGCCTTCTGGGCCACGGCCCTCGCTGCCGTGACCAACACGGCAAAGGAGTATCAGCGCTGCCTCATGATGCTCCAGCAAAACTCTTATCGCTCAGAGCGCTACCGCCGCTGGCTGAGCCAGAGCGGCGACACATCCTCGCCCACGCGCCTCACCGGCATGGCCGTCTTCCTCTTGGCCATGGCCGTATGGGCCGCAACCGACTGGGCCATGCTGGCAATACTGCTCTTCAGCCTGTTTAACCTTGGAAGCCTCTGCCGAGCCAAGTATAAGAAGCCACTGGTGTGGACGCGGCGCGTCAAGCGCCTCTATGGCGTGATGACCCTCCTGAGCGCCATAGTCATCGCCGCCGCCATAATGGTTTTCGGCGGCATCTCCACTCTGAGCAAGCTATATGCAGCCGCTGTAGCAGTCCAGGGGCTCTACTGCGGATCTCACCTGATCACCTTAGCAGCCCTCTGGCTCTTGGAGCCGGTGGAGCGACACATCAATCAAGGGTATGTCAACGATGCCAAGCGCATCCTCGCCACAATGCCTGACTTGAAGATTATAGGCATCACCGGCAGCTATGGCAAGACCTCGACCAAGCATTATCTCCACCGCATACTATCGGAGAAATATGACACACTAATGACTCCGGGCAGCTTCAACACCCCTATGGGAGTAGTAAGGACCGTGAGGGAGCATCTCAAGCCATATAATGAGGTGTTTATCGTGGAAATGGGCGCCAAAAACATTGGCGACATCAAAGAGATATGTGACATAGTCAATCCCCAAGCCGGAATAGTGACCGCCGTCGGAGAGCAACATCTCGAGTCGTTTAAGACCATAGAGAATGTCCAGCGCACAAAATTTGAGCTCGTTGATGCCCTCCCCTCATCGGGGCTCGCCGTGGTCAACGACGACTTCCCCTACGCCGCCTCCAGGCCGGTATCGAATGTGGAATGTATCCGCTATGCCATCCGCGACACCAAGGGAGCGGAGGTCACAGCACGCGACATCGCGTATACCCCCAAGGGCACGTCTTTTACCATCGCAGGCCCCGGATGGGAGATGAACTTACAGACACGCCTCGTGGGGGAGTGTAACATATCTAATCTCATGGCGGCCGTGGTGATGGCCCGACATCTCGGAGTGTCAGATGAGAAAATACGCATCGCCGTGGCCCACATCGAGCAGGTGGAACACCGACTGAACATGAAGCATACTCCCGGCGGGCTCACCATCATCGACGATGCCTTCAACTCCAACCCCACCGGGTCGGCCATGGCACTTGACGTTCTCGCATCTATGGGCCCGGGCAAGCGCATCATCATCACCCCCGGCATGATAGAGCTCGGCGACCGCCAGGACGAGCTCAACCGAGGGCTCGGCAAGAAGATAGCCACCTCGGCCGACGAAGCCATCATCGTGGGCGAATACAATCGCGAGGCAATCCTGGCCGGGATTGCCGAGGCCGGAATGGACTCGGCAAAGGTCCATGCCGTAGACTCTTTCGTTCAGGCACAGACCTTGATGACATCAATGGCGCGCCCGGGCGACACCGTGCTTTACGAAAACGACCTCCCCGACACATTTAAGTAACCTCTCCCTTTCCCCTGACTACAATACACACAGATGAAAACAAATATAGGAGTATTTTTCGGCGGACGCTCCACCGAGCATGAGATCTCAGTCATCTCAGCCTCCCAGGCCATGGCGGCCATAGACCGAGACAAATATGATGTGACCCCCATCTACATCTCCAAAGAGGGACAATGGTATACAGGCCAAGCGCTTATGGACCTCAAGGCTTATCGCGACATACCCTCGCTGCTAAAGCAGAGCGAGGCCGTCTACATGGAGCCGGAATATGGCGACTACAACCTCTACCGGCGAAAACGCTCGCTCTTTGGGGGTAACCCCGCAGTGGCCAAGCTCGATGTAGTGATCCCCGTGCTCCATGGCTCCAACGGCGAGGATGGCATCTTTGAGGGTATCCTCGAATCGATAGGCATCCCCTATGCCGGCTGCTCCACCCTCTCCTCGGCCAACGGCATGGATAAGATCACCATGAAGATGATCCTGGCCGCCTGCGACATCCCCGTCGTGCCCTACGTCTGGTTTACCGACAAGCAATGGTATAGCTCCCGTGATAAGATTATAGCCAAAGTGGAGGGAGAGCTCGGCTATCCCGTAATAATCAAGCCTGCCAACCTGGGCTCGTCAGTGGGCATCTCATCGGCCAAAGACCGCGACGCCCTTGAGGCCGCCATTGACGATGCCGAGCGCTACTCCTCGCGCATCATCGTCGAGCATATGATCTCCAACCTTCGCGAAATCAACTGCTCTGTGCTCGGCGACAGCGACGAGTATGAGACTTCGGTGTGTGAAGAGCCGCTCCATAGCGGCGACTTCCTCACCTATGAGCAGAAATATGGAGCAGCCCCGGCCAAGGGGAGCTCAAAGCTCCAAGGCGCCAAGGGAGTCAACCGTCAGGGGATGGCCTCCTCGAAGAAACGGATCCCGGCCGACCTGTCCGAGGCCACGAGCGACCGCATCCGCTTCCTCGCCGGCGAGACCTTCAGAGTGCTCTCATGTCATGGAGTGAGCCGAGTTGATGTGATGATTGACGCCGACACCGACAATATCTACGTCAACGAAATCAACACCATCCCCGGCTCCCTCTCCTTCTATCTATGGGAGGCCGCCGGGCTCCCCTTTGACAAGCTCATGGACCGCCTCGTAGGCCTGGCGCTCAAGCGCAAGCGCGAGCAAGAGAGGAAGACCTTTAGCTTCGACGCCAACATCTTTGCCATGGGCGGAGGCACCAAAGGGGGTGTCAAGGGGGTAAAATAATCATTACACTTTCATCATGAGAATCAGCCATATCTGCAAGGATATAATATTGGCCTTTGCCATCATATCAGGCACTGCATCTACATGTGCCACTCAATATTCCTCTGCCCCAGGCGACGATAACGACAAGAAAACCGGCCTCGGAGCCGTGATAGGCAACGCACTTAAGAGCGTCGTCGCCACCGACCGCCTTGATGTGGCCGCCCTTGAGGGTTCATGGAAATATTCAGGCGCTGCCGTGAGCTTCATGAGCGACAATATGCTCCAGAAAGCCGGCGGAACAGCCGCCGCAGCCACCATCCAGGAAAAGATAGAGCCGATGTTTAAGCGCGCCGGATTCGACAAGATGACCGCAGAATTTGACTCCGACTCTACCTTTACCATGACACTGGGGCGCACCAAGCTCACCGGCGCCATCGCTCCGCGCGAGATTACCGAAAGCTCCCCGGCCAACTTCACCCTTGAGCTTAAAGTGGGCGGGAAGATAAGACTCGCCATGATTGACGCATATATCACCAAGGCCGGAAAAGACAAGATGGACTTGATGATGGATGTATCCTCGCTGCTCACCATAGCGCGCACCGCCGGCGCCCTCACCGGCAACAGCAGCATCCAGTCGCTTGCCAAACTTCTTGAGAGCTATGACGGCCTCTGCGCCGGATTTGCCCTCGACCGCGTCAAGAAATAATCCCCTCCCCTGCCCGATGCTCACCACCGCCTCAATAGTAACCTATCACACCCCCCTCGACGAACTCGATGCCTGCCTGGCCTCCCTTGCCGAGGCCGGCCACGTGTGGGTTGTTGACAATGCCTCCTCCCCTGCCACGGAGGAGCATTGCAGGAGCATCGGAAACCCTCACATCAGCTATATCCCGAGCAAAAACGACGGCTACGGCGCCGGGCACAATCAAGCCATAGCCCGAGCCCTGGAGGCCGGGACGCAATTCCACCTCGTGGTAAACTCCGACGTGGCCTTTGCCCCTGAGATGCTTCCTCGCGCAATCGGCATCATGAAGAGCCACGGCGATATCGGACTACTTCATCCTCGTCTGCACTTCCCCTCGGGCGAAGAGCAGTATACCATGCGCCTCATCCCCACCCCTGCCGACCTGCTGCTCCATCGCTTCATCCCCCGTCGATGGGCGCGCCGACGCATGGACCGCTATGAGCTCCGCCGACATCCGCGCACACAAGAGCTCCTTGGCGCCGCCCCCTATTTTCAGGGGAGCTTCATGCTTTTCTCGGCCAAGGCCCTCGAAGATCTTCGCCGGCGCGACGGCTATTACTTTGACGAGCGCTTCTTCATGTATCCCGAAGACATCGACATCTCGCGCCGAGTGGCCACCCTCGGACTAAGCCTCGCCTATGAGCCATCAATCGAAGCCATCCACGCCCATCGAGCCGCCTCGCGCCACCCGGGCAAGATGCTTTGGATCCACGCCCTCAACATGGCACGATACTTCAACAAGTGGGGATGGGTTATCGACCCCGGACGCAAATCACTCAACACCCAAACACTCAGCCGCATATGATAAAACGGATGTATCTATTCATGCTCAAGAGCTTCGTGCCGCTCTTTGTCATGACCTTCTTCATATGCCTCTTCATAGTGCTGATGCAATTTCTATGGAGATATATCGACGATTTGGTGGGTAAGGGGCTGAGCATTGATGTCATAGCCGAGCTCTTCTTCTACGCCGCCCTCACCATGATACCCATGGCGCTTCCCCTGGCCATCCTCTTGGCCTCGCTCATGACCTTTGGCAACCTTGGAGAAAACTTTGAGCTGACGGCCATCAAGGCGGCCGGAGTCAGTCTCATAAAGGTGATGAAGCCCCTGACCATCCTAATGATCTTGATCTCCATCGGAGCCTTCTTCTTCCAAAACGATGTGCTCCCGATAGCCCAGACCAAGATGTGGACCCTCCTCTACTCCATGAGGCAGAAGAGCCCCGAGCTTGAGATACCCGAGGGAGTGTTTTATGACCAGATACCCGGCCTTAACCTCTATGTGGAGCATAAAAACCCCGACACCGGCACCCTCTATGACGTAATGATCTATGACATGAGCGGAGGCTTTGAGAACGCCAGAGTAATCTTGGCCGACTCAGGCAAGCTCGTCTCAGCAGCAGACCATGTCCACCTCTACCTCACCCTCTATCACGGCGAGCAATTTGAAAACCTCACCAATCAAAGTACTGCCAGCGGAGCCGGCTCCGTTCCTTATCGCCGCGAAAGCTTTGACTTCAAAGAGATTATGCTATCATTTGATGCCAACTTCAACCGCATGGACGAAGAGGGGATGAGAAACCAATATGTGGGCAAAAACATCCAAGAGCTTCAGGCCACGATCGACTCGGTAAACCTGCGTATTGACTCCATCGGCACCGGAATAGGGCGCGAGCTTCGCTCCACCAACTTCTTTGGCATCTCTCCGACGATGACCGTCATGCGCCGTCAGGGTCCATCGACATCACCGGCACCCGTCGAAGAAGCCACCCCGATGGAAGTGGCCATGGATGCCC
The DNA here is from genome assembly GCA_023663135.1 of Alloprevotella sp. Classification (GTDB taxonomy): domain Bacteria; phylum Bacteroidota; class Bacteroidia; order Bacteroidales; family Muribaculaceae; genus Paramuribaculum. Next base: position 119,947 of record JAMPIE010000001.1, on the reverse strand, counting down.
CACTGGATGTTGACTCAATCTTCCGCTCATCCACCTCAGGTCGCGCCCTTGCCTACCTCAACCAGGCCCTCATTAAAGCCAAGCGCAACCAGAGCGAATATCAGTTTAAGGGGCTGACGATTGACGACGACCGCCGAGTGGTCCGCCGCCACGCCATCGAGCTCCAGAAAAAATTTACCCTCTCCTTTGCCTGCATCATCTTTTTCTTCATCGGAGCGCCCCTCGGAGCCATCATACGCAAAGGCGGATTGGGCACACCCCTGGTGATTTCCGTGCTCCTCTTCATATTCTATTACATCATTGACAACACCGGCTACAAGCTGGCCCGCGATGGCAAAGTGGCCGTATGGGAGGGGATGTGGCTCTCGGCCGCCGTCTTGCTCCCCTTGGGCATCTTCCTTACTTACAAGGCCGTAAAAGACTCGTCGGTATTTAGCAGCGACGCCTACAAAGCCTTCTTCCGCGCCCTCTTTGGCATCCGCGAGAAGCGAGCCATAACGCTCAAGGAGGTGCGCATCCGCGACATCGGCCCTTCGACAGCCCGTGCCATGCTCACCACCCTCTTGGAGCATGTCAACGACATCACAACGAAGATATCGACCTCGCGCGGCTATGTCAATTACTGGAAAGGCCAGATAGTGAGCCACGCCGACATCACACTCCTGCGCCGACAGACCGACGAGGTAATCGAATATCTATCCGACACCCCCAGCCCCGACGTAATAAAGATGCTCAACACCATCCCCGTCACCGCCTGGCGGTGGATCTACGACCCATCCGACTCTCGCCCCGTCCTCTCCTGGGCCGGCATGATACTCTTCCCGATAGGCCTCCCGCTCTACCTCATAGCCATCTATGACTACCGACGTCTTGGCAAAGAGCTCAGCTCGACCGCCAACGTCCTGAACGGACTGATAAAGACAACCGAAACTCCACTCACGACCGAAAAATGAACACCATAGAAGAAGCCATTGAAGACTTCCGAGAAGGAAAATTTGTAATCGTAGTCGACGACGAAAACCGCGAGAATGAAGGCGACCTCATCATGGCCGCCGAGCTCGTAACACCCACGCATGTCAACTTCATGGTGACTAATGCGCGAGGCGAGCTATGCGCGCCCTTGACCATCTCTCGCTGCCGCGAACTTGGCCTCACCCATCAGGTGAGTGAAAACACCTCGATGCTCGGCACTCCCTTTACCATCACAGTAGATAAGCTCGAAGGGTGTAGCACCGGAGTGAGCGCCCACGACCGCGCCGCCACCATACGCGCCCTGGCCGACCCGGCATCCACACCGGCCACCTTTGGGCGTCCCGGACATGTCCACCCCCTCTATGCGCAGGATGAAGGAGTGCTCCGCCGCCCCGGCCACACCGAGGCCGGTGTTGACTTAGCTCGCCTTGCAGGACTCCGGCCCGCTGCAGCACTCATAGAGATACTCAACCCCGACGGCACCATGGCGCGCCTCCCGCAGCTTCAGCAATATGCCAGCGAATGGGGTCTTAAGATAATATCCATTGCCGACCTCATAGCCTATCGCCTGCGCAACGAGAGCCTCGTGGAGCAGGGCGAAGAGGTGGACATGCCCACCGACTATGGCCACTTCCGCCTCATCCCCTTCCGCCAGATTGCCAACGGCCTGGAACATATTGCGCTGATTAAGGGCGACGTGGCCAACGAAGAGCTCGGGCCTGTCCTTCTGCGCGTCCATTCCTCATGCGCCACCGGCGACATCTTTGCCTCGCAGCGATGTGACTGCGGCGAGCAGCTCCACAAGGCCATGCAGATGGTTGACCGCGAGGGGCGTGGAGTGATCCTCTACTTGAGTCAGGAGGGGCGCGGCATAGGCCTCATGGACAAGATCAAAGCCTACAAGCTTCAGGAGCAGGGGCTCGACACCGTCGACGCCAACCTACACTTGGGACATCGCGTTGACGAGCGCGACTATGGCGTTGGGGCTCAGATTCTTGCCCGCCTCGGAGTGAAGCAGATGCGCCTCATCACCAACAATCCCGTCAAGCGGTCGGGCCTCGAAGCCTTTGGACTGGAAGTGATAGAGAATGTGCCCATCGAGACCACCCCTACCCCTTACAACCTGCGCTATCTCCACACCAAGAAAGCTCGCATGGGCCACCACCTCGACAACGTAGACTGATGGCTAAGGCGTCGACAAAGACCATATGGTATTGCACCGAATGTGGGGCCGACTCGCCAAAGTGGGAGGGTAGATGCCCACACTGTGGAGCATGGAACAGCATGGTGGAGGAGCGTATAGCACCCAAGACATCGGTCAATGCCCGCGGCGCCCTCCTTGCCTCGTCGGCCCGCGCCCTGCCGGTGAGTGCCATTGAAGCGGGAGCCGAGCAGCGCATCAAGATGCCCTCGGGCGAGCTCAACAGAGTGCTCGGCGGCGGCCTCGTGGCCGGCTCGCTGGTGCTCATCGGCGGCGAGCCGGGCATAGGCAAGTCGACCCTCGTGCTGCAAAACATCCTCTCCATCAAGAGTCGCCGAGTCCTCTACATCAGCGGCGAAGAGAGTGCCTCGCAGCTCAAGATGAGAGCCGACCGCATAGGCCGCACGGCCGACAACGTCTTCATAGCCTGCGAGACCTCTCTTGAGAACATCTTTGACCATATCAAAGATGTGGCCCCCGAGTTGCTCATCGTTGACTCCATCCAGACCATAGCCTCCGAGGCTCTTGAAAGCTCGGCCGGGTCGGTGAGCCAAGTGCGCGAGTGTGCCGCCCGGCTCTTAGCCTACGCCAAGACCTCGGAAGTGCCCGTGATCCTCATCGGCCACATCACCAAAGAGGGGAGCATAGCCGGCCCCAAGGTGCTGGAGCATATCGTCGATGCCGTGCTCCAGTTTGAGGGAGACCGGCATTACCTCTATCGAGTGCTCCGGTCCATCAAAAACCGCTTTGGCTCCACCTCAGAGATAGGCATCTACGAGATGTGTCAGAAAGGGCTGCGCGAAGTGACAAACCCCTCTGAGATGCTTCTCAGCCAGGGAGATGAAGAGCTCTCAGGCGTGGCCGTGGGGATCACCGTCGACGGCATCCGCCCCTTCCTCATCGAAGTGCAGGCCCTGGTGTCGACCGCCGCCTACGGCACCCCCCAGCGCTCGGTCACCGGCTTCGACTCCCGTCGCCTCTCCATGCTCTTGGCCGTCTTGGAGAAGAGAGCCGGCTTCAAGCTCGCCTCCAAAGATGTCTTTCTCAACATTGCCGGCGGCCTTAAGGTCAACGACCCGGCCCTCGACCTGGCCGTCATAGCCGCCATCCTCTCAAGCAACATCGACACCGCCATCCCGCGCACCACCGTGATGACCGGCGAAGTGGGGCTCTCAGGCGAGATACGCCCCGTGACCCGCATCGAGCAGCGCATTATGGAGGCTGAGAAGCTATCGATGAAGCGCATCATCATCCCCCGAGGCAACGCCAAAGGGATTGATCGCACTCGCCTCTCAATCTCGCTGGTGGAGGTGGGCAAAGTAGAGGAGGCTCTCCGCGCCCTCTTTGCCCAATAGTCTCAACCATGTTGATAAACATATGTTGAGGGGGTTGCTTTTTCGTTTTGTTTGGTTAACTTTGCAGACGGATGCAGGGACATTGCCCGGCCATGCAGGAGTCTGACATCCAGCAGACGCACGCAGCCCCAAGCCATAAGTCGTTCATCACCTCAACCTCAACCTGCCCGTCAACAGGCATCTAACCCATCATTAACGCAACCAATCTCACCGATGGCCAATGGAGCCGGCAACATAAAAAGCAGCGTCATTGACGTCTTCAGGGCCCTGGCCGCTGAAAGCGCCAACCCCGCCACTCGCCGCAGCCGTGAGAAAGCCATCGACTCGCTCGAGCGCTTCCTCAAGAGTCGTCATATCCACCCCGAAAGCCTTTCACGCGACCTCATTGGCCAGTGGGCAGTGTGGACCAACTATACCGGCCACACCCTCAAGACCGCCATCTATTACCTCAAGCATCTCTCGGCTCTCAACACCCTCGCCGTCAAAAGCGGCCAGGCCACAGCCACCGATGCCTTCCGCACCATAATGGCCGCACTGCGCGCCATGGCCCCCGAAGTGATAGACCCGGTCACCGACTCCCGGTCCATCAGAGACATAACCCTCTTGGCCTCTATCCAAGACACCCTCAGCCCCGAGAGTCAAGTAACACGCGATATGTTTCTCTTTGCCGTGTGTAGCGGTGGCATGACCTTCCGCGACGTGGCCTTCTTCCGCAAAGATGCTTATAAAGGCAACTGCCCCTTTCTAAAGTCCATAGCAGCCCGTTATGCTCGACCAAAGGCTCAATATCTCTTTCCACTCGACCGCAGCGACGGCACCACCCTCCTCCGGCATAAGCAACACAAGCTCCTCATGGACCTATTGGCCCTGGTCGGCATCAACACCTCCGAGATACGCGATGACATAGCCGCCACCGTATGGGCCTCTTTGGCCATCAGATGTGGCTTCGGCCCCGACGAAGTGGCCGGATGTGTCAACCCCGCGTTGCTCGCCACAATGCCCATCCTCGCCCTCGCCTATAAAGGCCCGACGGCTGCCCCTCGCGCCGACGAGCTACGCCGACAGGTGGTGGCCTACGTCACCGCCGGTCCACAACCAACCCCCAATCAACTGACATGAACCAAGTAAAGGCCGGAGCTGCCCTCAACTACGTCATCATCGCCCTCAACACCCTGACGGGCCTCCTCTACACCCCCTTCATGCTCAGGTGTCTGGGTCAGAACGAATATGGCCTCTACTCGCTCGTGGCCTCAGTCATAGCCTATCTTACCCTCCTCGACTTTGGCTTCGGCTCGGCCATAGTGCGCTACACAGCCCGCATCCGCGCCACCGGCTCCAAGCGCGACGAATGGGAGCTCTATGGCATGTTTGTCTCCGGATATGCCATCATCGGCGTGTTGGTCACCATAGCCGGACTGGCGCTCTACTTCAACGTCGACCGGATGTTTGACCACACCATGACCCCCGCCGAGCTCCATCAAGCGCGCATCATGATGGGCCTGATGGTGGCCAACCTTGCACTGACCTTCCCCTTCAGCGTCTTTGGCTCCATCATCACGGCCTACGAGAAATTTGTCTTTGCCCGGACACTCACCATAGCCCGCATCCTGCTCTCCACCGCAGTGCTCATCGCCGTCCTTCTCATGGGTTACAAAGCCGTGGCCTTGGTAGTGGTCCAGACAATCTTCTCGCTCGGCACTCTCTTGGCCAATTTCCTCTACTGCCGCTATAAGCTGAAAATCAAAGTATGGTTTCGCCGCTACAAGATGACCCTCTTCAAAGAAATAATGGTCTTCAGCTGGTGGAACTTCCTCGGGGCCATCGTTGACCGCATCTATTGGTCTACCGGCCAGTTTATCCTCGGCATCTACTCCGGCACCGCCGCCGTGGCCATCTACTCAGTAGGCATAATGCTCATGAACCTCTACATGTCGATGTCCACCTCCTTCAACTCAGTGCTCCTGCCGCGCATCACCGTCATGGCCGCCAAAGAGGGCACCGACCGCGACATCTCAGCCCTCTTCGTCAAGACCGGACGCCTCCAATTTTGCGTCCTGGCCCTCATCCTCTCAGGCTTCATAGTCTTCGGCCGCCAGTTTATCCACCTATGGGCCGGAGCCGACTACGAAGCCTCCTACGCCATCACCCTTATATTTTTCGTGGCCCTCCTCTGTCCCTTGATACAAAACGTCGGCATCACCATACTCCTGGCCCGCGGACAGCAGAAATTCCGCTCCATGGCCTATCTGGCCATCGCCGCCGCCAGCCTCGGCGGCCAGATATGGGCCTCGCCCCGCTTCGGCGCCATAGGATGCGCAGCCGTCATAGGCCTCACACTCTTTGCCGGGCAGTGGGTGGTGATGAACATATACTATAAGGTGAAGCAGCGGCTTGACATAGGCCTCTTCTGGCGACAGATATTGCGCATGGCCATAGCCCCGGCCCTGTTCACCGCCGCCGCCTACGTGGCCTCCTCCCGCCTCCTCCCCACGACGTGGCCGTCCCTTGCCGGCGGCATAGCCCTCTTCCTGGCAGTCTACTGCCCCTTGTTTTATCTCACGAGCATGGACAGCTATGAGCGCAACACCGTCATGGCCCCCATCAAAAAGATTATCTCCAAGATAAGAAGATGAAAGTCTTTGCCTCTCATAACCCCGACAGCGACATCCGTCGCCAAAGCTCGGCCGGCGGAGTGTTCTCACTTCTGGCCCAGGACATCCTCGCTAAAGGAGGCGTGGTCTACGGCGCAGCCATCGACCCCGACGGACGCGTGGCTCACCGGCGCGTAGACACACCCGAAGGGCTCGCGCCACTGCGCGGCAGCAAGTATGCCTACTCGCGCATCGGCACCGCCGTCAACGATGCCATGGCCGACCTCGAGGCCGGCCGCGCCGTCCTCTTCAGCGGCACCCCCTGCCAAGTGGCCGCCATGGCCAAGCGAGCCGGCGAGAACGACCGCCTGCTTCTGGTCGAGGTGGTGTGTCATGGGGCGCCAAAGCCCGAGCACTGGGACAAATATCTCGATGAACTCTGCGCCCATACACGCCATGCCCGCGCCGACATCCGCTCCATCAACTTCCGCGACAAAGTCACCGGCTGGAAAGGCTATAGCCTGACCATCGCCTTCACCGACGGCACCGCCCTCTCCCAGAAGCACGTAGACAACCCCTATCTCTATGCCTTCATCAAAAACTTCACCCTGCGCGAGGCTTGCTTCCGTTGCCCATTCAAATATCCGCAGTCAAAAGCCGACATTGCCATAGGCGACCTTTGGGGCATCGCCTCGCTCGCCCCGGAGATTGACAACGACCTTGGCACATCATCTGTGATATGCTACACCGACAAGGGTCAACGAGCCGCTGCCACGCTCCCGGTGGCCAAGGAGCTTACATTTGAAGATGTGGCCCGACACAATAAGGCTCTTGTGACCCAACCGACGAAAAATCCCGACTTTGAAAGCTTTAATATTTTGGCCGCCACCGACTTTCACAAGGCATGCCGGAAATATGCCTCCCGACCTTTGAAGCACAGGATAATAGAGAAATTTTATGACATTCTGTCACTGATCAAAAAATGAGAATCGGAATACTTACCCAGCCCCTCCACGGCAATTATGGCGGATTGCTCCAAAACTACGCCCTCCAGCAGACACTCATCTCTCTGGGGCATCAGCCCGTGACACTCGACCGTCACTTCCACCGCCCCGAGTCGACTGTAAAAAATATAGCCAAGGCCATCTTGCGCGTCGTAAAACCCCAATATGGCCCGGGATATCTCACTGCCTCCCAGCGCAACAAGCTCATACGCCATCAGCTTCGCTTCACCCGCGACAATATCATATCCACCTCCCCCATCTACACTCAAGAGGCCTTTGAGAGTGCCGCGACACAGGGAGTCTTCGACGCTTTCATCGTGGGCAGCGACCAATGCTGGCGACCCATCTATTCCCCCTCGATAAGCAACTATTTCCTCGACTTTGTCACCGACCCCAAGGTGAGGAAGATAGCCTATGCCGCTTCGTTTGGCACCGACAAGTGGGAGCTGAGCGATGCGCAGACCGCCATTGCAGCCCCCTTAGCTCAACGTTTTGATGCCCTCTCGGTGAGAGAGCAGAGCGCCGTCGGCCTCTGCCGCGACAAGCTCGGCGCCGAGGCCACGTGGGTTCTCGACCCCACCATGCTGCTTGGCCCCGACGGCTTCCGACGGTTTGTCACGTCACATGAGCCTACGGGAGTGACCAACTATCTCCTCGAAGACACCTCCGAGTCCAGGGAGCTGCTGCGCAAAGCCGTCATTCTCTCCGGGCAAGAGCGCGTGACCAATAATCTTAAGAGCCCCGTCTTCCACCGCTTCGACTCCTTGGAGAGCCATGTAGACATACCCGTGGAGCAATGGGTGAGCAACATTGCCAACGCCTCGCTCCTGGTCACCGACTCATTCCACGGCGCAGTGTTTGCCATAATGTTTAACGTGCCCTTCATCGTTAAGCTCAACGGAGTGCGCGGCAACACTCGCCTCCACTCCCTCTTGGCCGACTTTGCCTTAGAGCAGTGTCTCTGCACCGATGTCGCCAAAGTCACCTTGCCGTCAATCGACTGGGACAAGGTCAACGCCCATTTGGCCGACCGCCGCAACCAATCGCTCCAATTCCTAACCGAAGCCTTGAAATGACCCCCCTGCTCTCAATCATCATACCGGTCTACAACGCAGAGAAATATCTCCGCGAGACCATCGACTGCATCATCACGCAACCGGCCTTCAGCCGCTGCGAGCTGCTGCTCATCAACGACGGCTCGCGCGACGGGTCGCTCGCCATCATGCGAGAGTATGAAGAAGTCCATCCGGGCATATGCGTCATTGACAAGCCCAACGAAGGAGTGAGCATAACCCGCAACCGAGGCATCGCCGAGGCACGCGGCGAATATATCAATTTCATTGATTCCGACGACCTTCTCCATCCGCAGGCACTGGAGATTATCACTGGAATGCTTGAAGATAAGCGTCCCGACATCCTTGTTTGGAACTTCACCGCCTTTTACTCCAAGCCCAAGACTCATCCACTGCCCCTCCCGGCTCATGCAGAGAGCCTTCCCCATAAAGAGGCCTTCAACACTTTGATGAGGCATGGATGCGCCGTGTCGCTCGGAATCAAGGCCTTTCGTCGAGAGTGTCTCAAGGGTGTGGAATTCATACCCGGCATGGCCTACGGCGAGGATATGTTTTTCTGCTGGAAGGCTATCCTTATGGCCTCCACCATCGAATATGCCCCTCTCCCACTCTACTTATATAGGCAGTCAGGCTCCGGAGCCACCTCCCGCTACCATGCCAATCTCTACGAGAACTACAGCAACGCCTTCAATGACCTATCATCATTCATTGACGTCCATGGGATGAGCTCACCTGCCCTGAATCGCGACTTAGACTATCACCTTGCCTGCCGACTGCCGGCTCTCATAGCCATGCTCACCCGCTCCTCCCTCAGGAAGAAGGCCCAAGAAGAAAAGCTGCTCCAGATCCTTGCCGATTCTCGCATCTGTCGCGCATTGGAATCAGACCCGCGCCTTAAGGGGAAAATATATTCACTTGCCAGGGATAAACAGGCCGCCCGTATGCTTGCCAATGCACGCCGGGCCGCGCTTAAAGCTAAGATACTCAATCCACTTAAACGACTGCTAAAATGAACCCCTACGAACTTTCATTCATCTCTCGACATCGCTCCATGCTGATGGGGCTGTCAATCTTTTGGATTTTTTTCTATCATACGGGGATAGACATGCCCGGGCTTCGCGAGCTCTTTGCCTTGGGCTGGATGGGTGTCGACATCTTCTTCTTCGTGTCGGGCTTTGGCCTCTGCGCCTCCTTGACAAAAGACCCTTCCACGGCCGGCTTCTTCAAACGTCGATTTGTCAGAATACTTCCCACATGGTGGACTGTCCTCCTAATTATGGCAATATTTGGCACCTATTTCAATCTCGCCAACTTTCCCAATGATGTTACCGACTATATATTTTGGTTTACAAGTCTCGGATGGTGGACCGGCCACTGCAATTTTGAGTGGTATATACCCACTCTGATTCTCTTCTATCTGCTGGCTCCCATCTTATCACGATGCTCAATGAAAACTCTCATATGGGTGATGGCAGGAGCTATGTTCATGGCCATGGTGCTCGGCTACTTCTCGCTTATCAACCATGTCTATCTCTCATATAGCCGTGTGGCAGTATATGTAGCCGGATTTCTTGCCTATAAGATGATGCGCGGGGGAGTAACACTTTCCGTCAGACACTGGACTCCTCTGATGATACTTGGCCTGCTTGGGTTTGGCTTCGGATTGTTTGTCAAAGGGTCAAACCTTACCTATGGCCTCACGATATGCCGAGTATCCATCCCGCTATTTATCGTGCCGATGCTCTTCGTCATGGCACGCGTAATCGAAATGGCCGGGCCCGTGTATAAACTTTTCTCATTCTTAGGCATTATAAGTTTAGAGATATACCTCCTCCACATCAACCATGAGTTTTCCGAGACCATATGCGGCCCGCTGAGAGAGCTACTCTCCCCCGCCGTGGCGAAGATAGCCTGGTTTATCATGGTGGTGGCCGCGGCCTGGCTCCTTAACAAATTCATCTCATCACTGACTGCAAAGCAACGACAACTCTCGTATGATCGAGCTCAAAAATAAAAAAGACTGTAGCGGATGTGCCGCCTGCGCCAATATATGTGGCCACGGGTGCATCACTATGCGACATGACGACGAAGGGTTTCCCTACCCTCATGTCGACTCATCCAAGTGTGTCGAGTGTCACCTCTGCGAGCGGGTGTGCCCCATCATCAACATCCCCTCCGACAATGTGGTAAAAGATGTGCTGGCCGTCAAAAACCGCGACGAGGATACCCGATTCCGCAGCTCCTCAGGAGGCGTGTTTGGCCTCCTCGCCGCCGACGTGATAAGCCGCGGAGGCGCTGTAGCAGGTTGTCGGCTCACGCCCGACATGAAAGCCATTCACGCCATTGCCACCACAATGGAGGAGCTCAAGCCCATGCTCTCGTCAAAATATGTCCAGAGCGACACCACAGGCATCTATTCCAAGGTAAGAGCCCTGCTACGCGAAGGGAGGCTTGTGCTCTTCTCGGGCACCCCCTGCCAGGTGGCCGCCCTAAGGAATTTCTTGATGAAGCCCTACGACAACCTGTTGACGGTAGACATCCTATGTCACGGGGTCCCCTCCCCTCAATTTTTGAGCGACTATCTATCCCGGATGGAGAAGCGTTATGGCGCAAAACCCACCTCACTGAGCTTCCGCTACAAAGAGAAGAGCTGGAAGAGGCTCTATATCAACATCACATTTGCCAACGGCAAGCGTCATCACCTCTACTCAGGCTATGACTCTTATATGCAGCTCTTCCTCGGTGACCGTCTCCAGCGTCCAAGCTGCTTTGAATGTCCCTACAACACCCTCCATCGCCCCGGCGACATCACATTGGGCGACTTCTGGGGCATCGGACGCCTCTTTCCCGATGCCGACGACAACAAGGGCATATCGCTCGTGATCACCAACAATGCCCGAGGCCAGGAGCTCTGGGAAAGGATAGCCGACAAGACCACATTCTTCACCTCCGACATCGACACAGCCATTGCCGGCAACAAAGTGCTCGTCAAGCACCTCCCGTCCAGCAAGGCTCGCGACGAATTTTATCACGACTATGTCTCGCTCGGCTATGATGGCGCCGTGGCAAAAGATGCCCCGGAGAAATCATGGCTCCACCAACGCTATTACAACTTCATGCGCAGCGGGCTCGACCTCGTCCGCCGGCTCAAACACGAAAGCTACTGATGAAAATAGGCATTCTCACCTTCTGGAAGACAGAAGACAATTATGGCCAGCTCCTGCAGTGCTATGCCACGCAGACATTCCTGCGCTCCTTAGGCCATGAGACATTTCTGGTCAAGGCCACCAACGGCCATGAATATGTCCCCACTTTCAAGGGCCTCCTTAAGGACAAAATACGCACGGCCTATCGCCTCAAATCTTATCCCATCTACCTCCTTCGCCGCGCCCTCGGCTCAGCCTTCTATACCCTCACCCACTTCAAGCTCCGCCCCCACGTCACCTGCCGCGGCTTTGAGGACTTCAGGCGGCAGTATCTCAACTGCACCCAAGAGACCTATACCCTCGGACAGCTAAGGCAAAATCCACCCCAGGCTGATGCCTATGTAGTGGGCTCCGACCAGATATGGAACACCACCGACGGCATCTACTTCCTCTCATGGGCTCCCGACAATGTCAGAAAAGTGTCAATGGCCGCCAGCTTTGGTGCCCGACACTCCTCGCCCGACTTCTGCCACCTCATCGGCCCGTGGCTTAAGCGCTTTGATCTTATCACAGTGCGCGAAACCAGTGGCATAGGCATATGTGCCGATGCCGGGCGGACAGATGCCCACCTCGCGCCCGACCCCACCTTGCTCCTCCGCGCCGACGACTACCTCAAGATAGCCTCCCGTCCACAGGTTAACGAGCCTTACCTTTTCATATACTTCCTTGGCACTCGCACCGCCATCAACTGGCCCGAGATACATCGTTTCGCCAAGGAGCGCGGCCTTAAGATTGTCTACGTAGGGAGTCAGGGGCAAGAAGACAAGTATAAGAAAGAGGAGCCCACCATAGGCCAATGGCTCGCCCTGATGGCCAATGCTTCATTTGTCATCACCAACTCATTTCATTGCGCCGTCTTCGCCATGCAATTCCGCCGCCGCTTCATGGCCTATCCCGTCAGCGGCCCCGCGGCCAAGATGAACGACCGACTGACCACCCTCCTCACCCCCCTCGGTCTACAGAGCCGCGTCTATGCCGGCTCACTCGCTCCAATAGAGGAGGAAATTGACTACGACAAGGTGTTTCTCACCCTCGACGACAACACCGCTCGAGCCAAGGCCCTCTTTGCCCCCATTTTTGGATGAACCTGCAAAACAACACCAATATCTTGACCCGATGATAATCATCTTATCATTATTTGCCGTCTGCGCCCTCTTTGCCTACTCAATCGAGAAGTCGGGCGACGATAGGCAGCGCCGCCAGCTCACCTTTGCCTGCCTGGCCCTCATGGCCCTGGTGAGCGGCACTCGACTTGTCGGCGGCCTCGACTTCCCAACCTATGAAGGACACTACAACAACCTCCCGACCTTTCCCGACGTCCTCAACCCCGCCCTGCGCAACAACAACTACGAGATAGGCTACACTTACATAGCCTCCTTCTTCAAGACCCTCGGCATATCATTCTATGGCTTCTGCCTCATCCACTCCATCTTCTTTTACTTTTGCCTCTATAAGGGTCTGAAGCGCTACACCTCCCATTTTGGAATAGTCATTATGGTGTTTCTCTACAAGCTCTTCTTCTACAACACCATGATATCCATGAGGCAGAGCATCACTGTGGCCTGTTTTTTGCTGATGGTCCCCCTGATTCAAGACAAAAAATATATCAAATATTACATCTGTGCTCTCTTGGTATCGACAATCCACAATGGCGCCTACCTCCTCTTCCTCATCTATCCCTTGGCCTACGTAGCCCTCTCCAAGGCCCGCATCCGCTGGCTCAATTTCATCTTCATCCCTACCCTCTTCATAGGCCTGGCCGGAATAGATGTCCTCGGTCCCTTAGGTCAATTCCTGCAAGACAATGCCGCCAACGCCAACATGGCCTCAAAGTCGCAGAAGTATTTCAACAACGAAAACGCCTCCCCCATAGGCATCTTCCATACTCTTGAATATTTCCTGCTGATGTTTGTCCTCTACCGAAACCTGAGGAAAATCAACCTGCGCAACGACAAGGTTCACACCGTGATGTGGATGTTCCTGTGCCTGCTGCCACTCTTCACTCTCTTCCGAGGCAGCGAGATTCTCACCCGCGAGAAAGACTATTTCCTCATCTACTATGCCGTCATAATAGGCTGGCTCATCGACCGCCTCCCACAATATCGCAAGCTCATCTACACCTTCGTCGCGCTTCTATGCGCCTTTGGCTACTACCGCTACGTGATGCTCTTTGACGGAGGCGCCTTCCTCAACTATCATTCCTGGCTCTTCGACCCGGAATATTCCTTCTTCCTTAACTGACCCCCACAATCAACATCATATGAGAGTCCTCCACGTCTATCCACAACTCAACTGCGGCGGCACTGAGATGGTGTTTTACAACCTTATCAAGTTTGGCCATCGCGACCGTTTCAGCTACGAAATCTTGGCTCAGGAGCAGGGAAGCAATGAGGCCATGTTTCGCGACATTGACGTGCCCATCCATTATGTGGCCATGACTGATGAAGCCGACTATGAGGCCCGGCTCAAGGAGTTTTTTGCTCGCGAGCAATATGACGTGGTTCACACCCACATGCATGAGGCTATGCCGCTGGTGCTCAAGGCCGCCAAGGAGGCCGGAGTGAAATGCCGCGTGGCCCACTCCCACAACGCCCGCGTGGACATTCCACGCTTCATCTGGCCTCTGCTCTACTTCAAGCATCATCGATATGAGCAATATGCCACAGAGCTCTTCGGATGCTCTTCCCTGGCTCTGAAATGGCTCTTCCCATCACAATGGAGCCGCGGACATGTAATCAGCAACGGCATCGACCTTGACAAATTTCGCTTCGATGCCGATATCCGCGAAAAGACGCGGAGCGAAAACGGCATATCACCGGCCACGAAGGTGTTTGTAAACGTCGGCCGCGCTACCGACCAGAAAAACCAACGCTTTATCCTCGACCGAGCCAACGAACGCCGAGGCCGCGACGAACTTTATGTCATCATAGGCGAAGGCCCTCTCCTCGACACCCTCAAGGAGCAGAAAGAGACTCTCGGCCTCGACAACGTCCGTCTCCTGGGCAAGCGCACCGATGTTGAGCGCTGGCTCTGCGCTGCCGATGTCTTCCTCTTTCCATCAATCTACGAAGGGCTCGGCATCGTTGCCGTAGAGGCCGAAGCGTCGGGCTTGAGGGTTATAGCCACCGACACCATCCCCCCCGAAGCCAATATGGGTCTCGGCTCATTCCTCTCAGCCCCCCTGAGCGACACTGCCCGGTGGAACGCACTTATGGACCTTCCGGCTTACACCCCCGACCAACGCGCCTCCCTTTCCCAACGCGCCTTCGACTCCGACTACAACATCAAGACCATCACAACAAAAGTTGAATCAATCTACTCAAAATGACACTTTACACAATAATACCTACATATAACGTAGAGTCTTACATTAGAGAGTTTCTTGACTCTCTAATCAAGCAAGACTGCCCCGACGTAAGGTATTTGATCATTGACGATGGATCAACCGATCAATCAGGTAAAATCTGCGATGAATATGCCGATAAAGACAGTAGGCTTCAAGTCACCCATATCAAAAATGGCGGAGTGTCTCGCGCTCGAAACACGGCACTCGAAAAAGTGATGGAAGTGGCCTCTGACGACGACTACATCCTGTTCTTTGACCCTGACGACTACCTTAACAGCTCGGATGCAATATCTCAGATTGAGGCTAACATCAAATCTACTATGCCGGATATCCTGGCCTACAACAATACCACAAACGATAAGCCCATCCAAAAGAGAGTAATATCCGACGAAACATATCTCGGAGAGAAAATAGGCCGGGAGCTCTTCCCCAGCATTTTCCTCAACCAGGCTCTATACCATGGCAAAGGATTAGGATTTTGCCTCTTCAGAGGAGCCTTTTCTGTAAGTCTCATAAAAGATAACGATATAAGATTTAGAGAAGATATACGGCGGTCAGAAGACATCCTCTTCTGCGCCCACTGCCTGTCTTTGGCTGAAAAAGTGGCTCTTATCGACATTGCGCCTTACAACTACCGCGTAAGGCCTCAGTCACTTACCACATCTTATATCAAGCCCTCATCCTTAGGCATTGAGAAAGGCCTCTCCATCCTCAAGGACCTCAAACAGGTGGCCCTCCAGTGTAAGGGAATTGATCAATCCATTGTAGAAGATTATTTCTACCTCCGACACATCAACATCCTGGTCAACTACGCAAAAGGGTTGACCGATCCCCGCAATGACGACTCCGCAAAAGAGCAGAGGTCTCAGCTTAAACAAGCTTATTCCCACTCAGATCTCTCCGAGGCCATAAACTCTCAGCGTAAGCTCAGAAATCTCTCTCAGCGTGAGCAGATGGAGCTGATAGCCTCCAAAAAAGCCAACTGGCTCTGGGCCTATTCAAAATTATTTAATGGCATAAAAAAAATTGCAAGCCGCCACTGACATGCTTCTAACAATATTTACTCCCACCTACAACCGCGCCTATCGCCTGCCCGACCTCTACGAGAGCCTGTGCCGCCAGACTTCCGGCGACTTTGAATGGCTCATTGTCGACGACGGCTCCACCGACAACACCGAGGAGCTGATCAACGGCTGGATCAGCGAGGGCAAGATAAGCAACTTGCGCTATATCAAGCAGACCAATGGAGGCAAACACAGAGCCATCAATCGCGGAGTGAAGGAAGCTAAGGGCGAACTCTTCTTCATCGTTGACAGCGACGACCGGCTCACCCCCGATGCCGTGGAGTGGATCCTGACTGAATATGCCAAAATAAGAGGCGACCATAGCTTTGCCGGACTATCGGGAGTGGCTGTCACTGCCGATGGCCATCGCGTGGGCGACGGCTCTGACTTCCCCACTATTGATGCCAACGCCTTAGATTTCCGTCTCAAATATAAGATTAAAGGCGATATGTCGGAAGTGATACGCACCGACATCCTCCGCGAAATTCCATTTCCGGAATATGAAGGGGAGAAATTTTGCCCCGAGGCTGTGGTGTGGAACCGAGTGGCACGCAAATATCGCTTCCGCTGGATCAATAAGGGGATCTACGTATGTGAGTATCTCCCCGACGGACTCACTGCCAAGATCGTGGCTCTGCGACGCAACAACCCCCGAGCCTCGATGGACTGTTACTCCGAGCTCTATCACACCCCCGGGCTTCCCTTCAGCCAGAAGGTCAAGGCGGCCATCAACTACTGGCGCTTTGCCCTCCCAGACTGCGCCTCGAAGCATGGCATGGGCGGCCCGCTTAGCCTCATTGCCGCTATCCCCGGCAAACTAATGCGCCTTCACGACAAAAAGTAATCCATCACTCAGGCGGATCATTCAACTTATACCATGAAGATTCTTCACGTTATCACATCGCTCCGCACCGGAGGCGCCGAGAAGCTGATGGTAGACCTCCTGCCGCGCATGCGCGATGCCGGCCATGAGGTGACCCTCTGCGTCTTCGACGGCATCGACACCCCCTTCAAGCAGCAGCTTACTCAGAAGGGCGTTGAGATAATTGCTCTCGGCTCCAAGCCAAACATATATCATCCACAATATCTACTGCGCCTCAACAAGCTCATCAGCCGGGGGGGCTATGATATTGTCCACACCCACAACACTGCTCCTCAGATATTTGCCGCACTATCCTCCATCGTGACATCCCAAGCGATGGTCACCACAGAGCACAACACCTCCAACCGCCGACGGGCATGGAAATGGTTTGCGCCCATCGACCGATGGATGTATTCTCGATACAAGTCCGTTGTATGCATCTCCGACAAGACCGAGACCCACCTGAAGGAGCACCTTGGGAAATGCCCCACAAAAGTGGTTACTATCCCCAACGGCATCGACATCACCCGATATATGACCGCCATGCCATTTGACTATAGGGATGAATATCCGTCGGCCCGAAACGTCATAGTGCAGGTGGCAGCCTTCCGCGAGCAGAAAGACCAAGACACCACCATCCGCGCCATGGCCCTGCTCCCTGACTCGGCCCATCTCTTCCTCGTGGGCGACGGCGAGCGTCGCCCACAGCTTGAAGAGCTCGTCAAGCAGCTCGGGCTCTCGCAAAGAGTCCATCTCCTCGGAGTGAGAACCGACGTGGCCGAGCTGCTCGCCGGAGCCGACGTGGCCGTGATGTCATCCCACTGGGAGGGCTTCGGGCTGGCCGCCGTGGAGGCCATGGCCGCCGGCACACCTGTGGTGGCCTCCGACGTCGATGGCCTGCGCGAAGTGGTCAATGGCGCCGGCCTACTGGCTAAACCATCCGACCCCTCCGACCTTGCCCGACAGATAGAGACAATAATCAACAACTCCGACAAAGCCATGGAGCTCGCCGCCGCCGGTGCTTCTCGCGCCCCGCAATACGGCATCGGCAAAATGGTCAAGGGCTACCTCAACATATATTCAGGCATCCTCCAATCCTCTTCCAAAGGCCTTCATTATCACTCAATATGAACATCCTCCACGTCGTCAACATCTACTTCGTCCTCCCCTTCTTCATCGGCGACCAGTTCACCCACTTCAAGGCCAAGGGCTATGACATGAACGTGGCGTGTAGCGAGAGCGAGTATCTCGCCGATTATGCCGCCAAGCAGGGCTTTGACTACATAGAGACACCGGTAAACCGATCTATCTCCATCCACGACGACCTCTCTTCCATAAGCAACATACGCCGCTTCATAAAGCGCAAGAAGATTGACATCATCGTGGGTCACACTCCCAAGGGAGGATTGCTGGCCATGGTGGCCGGATGGCTCTCTCGCGTACCTAAGCGAATTTATTTTCGCCATGGCCTTGTCTATGAGACAAGCCACGGCCTCAAGCGCCTGATGCTCATGACCGTCGACCGCCTCGCCTCGGCTTGCGCCACTAAGATAGTGTGTGTCAGCCCATCCGTGCTTCGCAGAAGCATCGAAGACCATTTGGCCTCGGCCCGCAAGCAGACCATCCTGCGCGGAGGCACTTGCAACGGAGTAGACACCTCGCATCAGTTCAACCCCTCCCTCATCGACCCCGTCAAAGTTGATGCCCTCCGAGACAAATATGGCATCAAGCCCGGCGATTTTGTCATCGGCTACTCCGGTCGGCTCGTGCGCGACAAGGGGATCATTGAACTCGTCAGAGCCTTTGACATGCTCCCGAAAGCCGACAATTGCAAGCTGCTCCTCGTAGGCCCCTTTGAGGAACGCGATGCGCTCCCCGACGACGTCAAGGAGCGCATCCTCTCCGACCCCCGCATCATATCCACCGGATTCATCAACGGAGGCATGGAGCTCTTCTACTCACTGATGGATCTCTATGTGCTCCCATCCTTCCGCGAAGGCTTCCCCACCGGAGTGCTCGAGGCTCAGGCCATGGCTAAACCGGTGATAACCACACGCGTCACCGGCTGCTGCGACTCTATCATCGACGGCCTTACAGGCCTCTTTGCCGACAACACCCCCGAAGACCTCGCCGACAAGATTGACCGCATCAGGCTCGGCAACGCCATCGATGGCAACAACGGGCGCAAATGGGTGGTCGAAAACTTTGACTCGCCCCTCATCTGGAATGAAATAGAAAAACTTTACAAGGAATGAAACGCATTCTCATCACCGGAGCCAACAGCTTTGTCGGCACCTCTGTGGAGCAATGGCTCCTTAAGCACCAAGGGATGTATGAAGTGGATACCGTTGACTGCAAGGATGGACAATGGAAAAAAGCCCGTCTCGCCGACTATGACGTAATATTTCACGTGGCCGGCATTGCCCACGTTGACCCCAAGCCTGATATGGCGCCGCTTTACTATCAGGTAAATCGCGACCTCACCATTGAGATTGCCCGTGCCGCCAAAGAGGCCGGCGTGAAACAATTCATCTTCATGAGTTCAATGATAGTTTATCACGCCTCCAAGTCACTTAAAGGAACCGTCATAGATTCATCCACACTCCCCGCTCCCAACGACTTCTACGGCGACTCCAAGCTCCAGGCCGAGAAAGGGATAGAAACCTTGGCATCCGATGATTTCAAGGTGGCTATCCTCAGGCCATGCATGATCTACGGCAACGGCGGCAGAGGCAACTTCCAGCGCCTGGCACGCCTGGCCCTACGCACTCCCGTCTTCCCCGCCTGGCACAACAAGCGCTCAATGCTCTATATCGACAATCTCAGTGAATTTGTAAGGCAAACCATCGACCGTTCACTTAACGGCATCTTCCATCTCCAAAACCGTGAGTATGCCGACACTGTAGCCATCGTCAGGCATTACGCCAAGGCCGCCGGTCACTCCATATGGATTTCACGACTGTTCTGTCCCGCTGTATGGCTCGGAGCCTTTTTCCTTACTCCCCTATGCAAGATGTTTGCCAATCAATATTATACAAGCGACCTCACTACTTACGACTTTGACTATCAACTCATATCGTTTGACGACTCGCTCAAAATGATCAAATTATGACTTACGCCCTCATCTTTGCCCTGCTCCTCATCCTCGAGATTGTATACTTTAAGATTGCCAATCATTTCAACATAATTGACAAGCCCAATCTTCGCTCGAGCCACACATCAGTCACCCTCCGCGGAGGTGGCATTGTCTTTCTCTTTGGCGCATGGCTCTACGCCGCTTTCTTTGGGCTCGGCTACGGATGGTTTCTCACCGGCCTCACCCTCATAGCACTCATAAGCTTCACCGACGACATCCACTCACTCCCCGACAGCCTCAGGCTCGTGGTGCAGTTCGCCGCCATGTTTATGATGTTTTATCAATTTGGCATCCTTAATCTACATGACTGGTGGATAGTCCTCATAGCCCTCATCGTTTGCGTAGGCATTACCAACGCATATAATTTCATGGACGGTATCAACGGCATAACCGGAGGATACTCCATCGCTGTACTGCTCCCTCTCATCTACCTCAACACCAAGATGGAGTTTATCGATATGCCTTACCTCTATGTCACCGGCTTGTCGCTCATTGTATTTTGCTTCTTCAATTTCCGCAAGAAAGCCAAGTGCTTTGCCGGCGACGTCGGCTCCATCACCATAGCCTTCATCCTCCTCTTTGCCTTAGGCAAGCTCATTCTCCTATCGGGCGACTTCTCTTATATAACACTCCTGGCTGTCTACGGCGCCGACTCAGTGCTTACCATCTGCCACCGCATACAGCTCCACGAAAACCTCGGCGAGGCCCACCGCAAGCACGCCTACCAGCTCATGGCCAACGAGCTTAAGATACCCCATGTCAATGTGTCAATTATTTATATGGCTCTTCAGCTTGCCATATCCTTTGGCATGATCTTCTGCCCCATCAACCACTATATATTCCTTGGGGCAACAATAGTCATGCTCATGATCCTATATATCATCTTCATGAAGCGCAACTACCACCTTCATGAAGCCTATCTCAAATCAAAGGCTCAAGCCTAAACTGTCATGATAATCGACGACTCACTGCTCGACAACGTCACCGCCCAAGCTGCTGCAAGCCCGCGTCTTCGGATGAACCACAACCTCCACCATTCTCTCGACGCTAAGGCCCAAAGGCTCATCAATGTGCTCCTTCCGGGCACCGTAATCCCCATCCACCGCCACACCTTCACCGACGAGACCTATATCATCCTACGCGGAAAGATACGCGTCAACTTCCTCAATAATCAAAAGGAAGTGACCGAGTCCTTCACCCTCTCCCCCGGCAATGGCTCATATGGCCTCCAGATCCCAATGGGGCAGTGGCACTCCCTGGATGTCCTCGAGCCCTCGGCTATCTTTGAGGTGAAAGATGGCCCATACACCCCAATTTCTCCCGACGACATACTGCAATGACAGCCATAAGAGAACGCATCCTCCTTTGCAAGCCACGCATGTGTGGCCGCGAAATTGACTTCATCAAGGCCGCCCTGGCCGATGACTGGGCCGTACCCCTCGGGCCCGATGTCACTGCCTTTGAACATGAGCTTCAAGGGTTTCTTGAGACCGACAAGGATCTTGTAGTGCTCAACTCCGGTACATCGGCTGTCCATCTGGCACTCCTCTCATGTGGCGTGGGGCCAGGCGATGAAGTGATTGTCCAATCAGAGACTTTTTGCGCCTCAGCCAACCCCGTGACCTACATCGGCGCACGCCCGGTGTTTGTCGACTCTGAACCTCTGACATGGAACATAGACCCGGCCCTGCTCGAATACGCCATCAAAGACCGCATCACCAAGACGGGTCGTAAGCCTAAGGCTATCATCCCGGTGGCCCTCTATGGGATGCCTTATAATATAGCGGCCATTCTCGATGTTGCCTCAAAATATGACATCCCGATAATAGAAGATGCAGCGGAGGGCCTCGGCTCCCGCTACAACGGCCAGGTGCTTGGCACTTTAGGCAAGTATGGCGTGCTCTCCTTCAATGGCAACAAGATGATCACCACCTCGGGCGGAGGTGCCCTCATCTGCCCCGACAAGGACACGGCACGCAAGGTGATGTGGCTCGCTACTCAGGCCCGCGAGAGCTACCCTTACTACCAGCATGAGACGATAGGATATAATTATCGGCTCTCCAACATTTCAGCATGCATTGGGCGTGCTCAACTCACGATCATCGACGAGCATATTGCCCATCACAAGCATGTACAGGCTCTATACTGCGAGCTGCTTCAGGGCGTGGAGGGTATCACGATGCACTGCAATCCTGCCCCGGCATATGACTCCAACTTCTGGCTCTGCACGGCCACTCTCTCGCCCGAGCTCCGCATCAATGGACAGGAGGAGGCCTACAAGCAGGTGATCACCGGAGCCGTGGGCGGGGCCGCCGGCGTGACCCACGCTGCCAAGACGGCCACCACCGACTGCCAGCCCGGCGACAACGTGGAGGCTCTGCGCGTGGCCCTCGACAAGGCCAATATCGAGGCTCGTCCGCTCTGGAAGCCGATGCACCGCCAGCCTGTCTATAAAGATGCTCCGGCCTACGTCAACGGCGTGAGCGAGAGCCTCTTCAAGACCGGCATCTGCCTCCCCGCCGGCCCCTATGTCACCGACGACGATGTAAGATATATCGTTGACACCATCAAGGCCTCAATCGTAGGCTGAGACACGATAAAAGTCCAAGCGGCGGCTCGAGGATGCGTTCCTCGGCCGCCGCTTGGGCTCTATCTGTGCTGATTACTTGTCGGGCTGATGGCCGTCGATGGTAGCGGCATCAAGGGCTGCTATCGTGGCCAGATTGACAATGTCGCGCACCCGAGCGCCCACATGGGTGAAGTGAACCGGCTTGTTGAGGCCCATCTGGATGGGGCCTATGGCCTCGCCCACTCCCATCTCGAGAAGCATGCGATATGCCGTGCCGGCTGCCGTCAGGTTGGGGAATATCAGGGTGTTGACATCCTTGCCCTGGATGCGGCTGAAGGGATAGGTCTTGTCGCGCAAGTGACGATCAAGGGCAAAGAGGAGGTTCATCTCGCCATCGATAGCCAGATCGGGATACATCTCTCGCATGCGCTTCGACACTTCAGCCACCTTGTCGGGCTCATTCTCGCCGGCGGATGAACCGAAATTAGAGTAACTTACAAGGGCCATCACCGGAGTGGTGGAGAAATACTCCACGGAGTTGCGCGCCAGACGAGCAATGTCTATGAGAGTGTCCACATCCGGGTCGCGGTTGACCTGCGTATCAGCAAGGAAAAACGGTCCGCGCTTGGTCTGCACTATATGGAGGGCAGCAAAATGGTCATAGCCCGGACGGATGCCTATCACTTCGCGGGCAATGCGCCCGGTCTGCTGAGCAGCCGAGTAGGTGCCTCCGATGAAGGCATCGGCATCGCCGGCGTCAACCATGGCCATTCCAAAATAGTTGCGGTCAAACATCTTCTCACGGGCATCCATCTCCGTGATGCCCTGGCGCCCGCGACGCTCAGCCAGTCGACGAGCATAGCGATGGCGGCGGTCGGCCTCACGGTCATGACGCAGGTTGACTATCTCTATCCCCTCCAGGTCGAGGTGTAGACGCTCGGCTCTGCGAGCTATCATCTCGTCGTTGCCAAGCAAGATGGGGATGAAGAGACCCTGGCGCGAGCCCTGGACGGCTGCCTGAAGCATATTGTCGGTGTTGGCCTCGCCAAAGACAACGCGCTTGGGATGCTTGCGAGCCTCGTCGGAGATGCGACGCATCAAGCGATTGTCATAACCCATTAGGCGACGGAGACGGTCGATATAGGCCTCCCAGTCGGTGATAGGGCGACGTGCCACTCCGCTCTCTATGGCTCCGCGAGCCACGGCCGGAGCCACGGCCGTCAAGAGTCTCGGATCGAGTGGCTTGGGGAGGATATATTGAGGCCCAAACTCAAGGGTCTCCCCCTCAGAATAGGCCGCGCTCACTACCGGGGGCACCGGCGCCTTGGCCAGGTCGGCAATAGCGTGGACTGCCGAGAGCTTCATAGCCTCGTTGATTACCGTGGCACCGCAGTCGAGGGCTCCCCGGAAGATATATGGGAAGCCAAGCACATTGTTAATCTGATTGGGATAGTCGCTTCGCCCGGTGGCAAAGATCATGTCGGGGCGAGTGGCCACGGCCACGTCATAGGCAATCTCCGGGTCGGGATTGGCCAGCGCAAAGACTATAGGCTTGGGAGCCATGGAGCAAAGCATCTCGGGCGTCACTACATCCTTGACCGACAGGCCAAGGAACACGTCGGCCCCCACCATTGCCTCAGCGAGGGTAGAGACAGAGCGGGTGGTCATAAACTCGCGCTTCTGCTCGTTGAGGTTTCCGCGCGAGGCATTGATGACTCCCTTGGAGTCACACATCACTATATTTTCTTTCTTCACGCCTAATGCCACATAGAGGCGGGTGCAGCTCACGGCCGCGGCGCCGGCTCCGTTGACTACCAGGCGGATGTCGCCTATCTTCTTCCCCTGAATCTCAAGCGCATTGAGCAGTCCGGCGGCCGAAATAATGGCTGTGCCATGCTGGTCGTCGTGCATCACCGGGATGTCACAATCCTCTTTCAGCCTTCGCTCTATTTCAAAACATTCCGGAGCCTTGATATCCTCCAGGTTGATGCCGCCAAAGGTAGGGGCAATGGCCTTGATGGTCTGAATAAACTTCTCGGGATCCTTCTCGGCCACCTCTATGTCGAAGCAGTCAATGCCGGCAAAAATCTTAAAGAGCAGGGCTTTACCCTCCATTACAGGCTTACCGGCTTCCGGGCCTATGTCGCCCAAGCCAAGCACTGCAGTGCCATTGGAGATAACGGCCACGAGATTACCTTTGTTGGTATACTCATAGACGTCAGAGGGGTTTTTCTCTATCTCCTTGCAGGGATAGGCCACTCCGGGCGAGTAGGCCAGCGCAAGGTCGTGCTGGGTAGAATATGGCTTGGTGGGTACAATCTCAATCTTGCCGGGTTTTCCCTCGCGATGATATTCGAGGGCGGCTTCGCGCGAGACAGGTGTTGACATACTTGAATCTTAGAAATTGTTGGGGTGTTATTGTGTATATGACAGAAAAGTTAACCGCAAAGTTACACTTTTTTTCGTCATCGCGCAGCCTAATCCGCCAAAAACGACACTGCCACGATTTTTCTTCACGCCAATGCCGCCGACAAATCTCGCCGCTACAACATCTCTAACAAATCCATCCCTTCTTTTGTTCTTCACCAACCTTCTCTTAAACGCATTGGTAAGATGTCATAGAAAAAAAATCGCCCTCGTGATTGAGGGCGATTATCTTTACTATTTTATGAAATGATGTCATTCGGTAGTGTATGCTTTGAAGGGGGCTTTTTACATCATGCCGCCCATACCACCCATGCCTCCGGCGGGCATAGCGGGTGCGGGGTTTTCCTCAGGCTTGTCGGCGATGACACACTCGGTGGTGAGCATCATCCCGGCGATGGAGGCAGCGTTTTCGAGGGCCACACGAGTTACCTTTGCGGGATCGATTACGCCGGCAGTGAGGAGGTTTTCATACTTGTCGGTGCGAGCGTTATAGCCAAAGTCGCCCTTTCCGTCTTTAACCTTCTGGACCACTACGGCACCTTCGACGCCGGCATTGGCAACGATCTGGCGAAGAGGCTCCTCGATGGCACGCTTGACGATGGCAATACCGGTGGTCTCGTCATCGTTGTCGCCCTTAAGGCCTTCGAGGGCGTTGATGCAGCGGATGTAGGCCACGCCGCCACCGGGGACGATGCCTTCGGCTATGGCAGCACGAGTGGCGGAGAGAGCATCGTCTACGCGATCTTTCTTCTCTTTCATTTCCACCTCGGAGGGGGCTCCGATATGGAGGACAGCCACACCGCCTGCGAGCTTGGCCAGGCGCTCCTGGAGCTTCTCTCGGTCGTAGTCGCTCTTGGTCTGGTCAATCTGGGCGCGGATTTGGGCCACGCGAGCTTCAATCTTGTCCTTGGCACCGGCTCCGTTGACGATGGTGGTGTTTTCTTTGTTGACGGTAATCTTTTCGGCTCGGCCAAGCATATCAATAGTGGCACTCTCGAGCTTCATGCCCTTCTCTTCGGAGATGACGATGCCGCCGGTAAGGATGGCGATGTCTTCGAGCATCTCCTTGCGGCGGTCGCCAAAGCCGGGTGCCTTGACGGCGCAAACCTTGAGGCCGGCGCGGAGACGGTTGACAACGAGCGTAGCAAGAGCTTCTTGCTCAACATCTTCGGCGATGATGAGGAGGCCACGTCCGCTTTGGGCACAGGCTTCGAGGATGGGGAGAATATCTTTGAGGTTGGAAACCTTCTTGTCGTAGATGAGGATGTAGGGGTTTTCCATCACACACTCGAGCTTCTCGGGATTGGTGATGAAGTAGGCTGAGATAAAGCCGCGGTCAAACTGCATTCCTTCGACGATGTCGACCGTGGTCTCAGTACCCTTGGCCTCATCGACAGTGATTACGCCCTCTTTTTTGACCTTCTTCATTGCCTCGGCGATAAGACGGCCAATGGCCTCATCGTTGTTGGCAGATACGCGAGCCACGCTCTCGATCTTGTCAAAGTCATCGCCAACGGGCTCGGCCTGAGCCTTGATGCCTTCAACGACGGCTGCAACAGCCTTGTCGATACCGCGCTTGATGTCCATGGGGTTTGCGCCGGCGGCCACATTTTTGAGGCCGACGTTGATGATGGCCTGTGCGAGGACGGTGGCGGTGGTGGTGCCGTCGCCGGCATCATCGCCGGTCTTTGAGGCGACCTCCTTGACGAGCTGGGCGCCCATGTTCTCAAATGGATCTTCGAGGGTGATTTCGCGAGCCACGCTCACACCATCTTTGGTAATATGGGGGGCGCCAAACTTCTTCTCGATGATGACGTTGCGACCCTTGGGGCCGAGAGTTACCTTAACGGCGTCGGCGAGGGCGTCGACGCCTTTCTTGAGCTCTTCACGAGCCTTTATCTCAAATTTTATTTCTTTTGCCATTGGAGTAAAAATCTATTGGATTGAAGCGTAGAGACATTAGCCCTCGATGACAGCGAGGACGTCGGCCTGACGCATAATGATATATTTTTCGCCGTCGAGGGTCACCTCGTTACCGGCATATTTTCCGTAGAGGACGCTGTCGCCCGGACGGAGCACCATCTCTTCATCTTTGGTCCCCTTGCCTACGGCAATCACTTTGCCCTGAAGGGGCTTCTCCTTGGCAGAGTCGGGGATTATGATGCCTGCCATTGTCACTTCTTCGGCGGCCGTGGGAGCTATGAGCACGCGGTCGGCCAGCGGTTTGATATTCATGGGTTGGTTATATGTATATGAGTAGATGTTTTTGAAATTGTTTTCCGGACAGTGAAGGAGCAAAAAGTGTGCCAAAGGTTGTGAGCGCCTTTTTGCCCTCAAGAGATATAACGAAAAGAGGCGCCCGAAGGTTCGCTTCGGGCACAGTGGGGTGACAAAATGTCAGTGAGCAAAGGCGGTGTCAGTCCTCGGGGGCAAACATGGGGTCCCAAGCCGGGAGAAGCTCAGGGGCCTGAGAGAGGACGGCGCGAGCCTCGGGGGTGAGATATTTGTCTTGGACCACGAGGCGGAACATATATTCGTCAAACCAGCGATCGGTCATGATGAGGTGGCCGCCGTTGGCACCCGGGCCCCACGAGTTTTCGACGAGCCACTTGGTGGGATTACCCTCCTTGTCGAGGTCGACGGCCACGAGGGTCATGGCGTGGGAAGAGGCAGAGGCACCGGTCTGGATGCGGTCTTTCTTGTCCATGCCGAAGGATACGCCCAGAAGCGAGCCGTAATCGTAGTTGTCGGGGTCGAGAAGGCCGGCTTCGCGGTCAAACTGCTGGCCTACGTCGCATGAGAAGTACATGGCGGTGGAGTCTTTGATCGATGCTATGGCCATCTTCTTTATTTCCTCGATGGGGAGGTTGATGTAGGTCCAGTTTTTGCCATCGTAGACATGACGGTCGAGGTCTATCTCATAGAGCTTCCAGTAGGGGCGCGAGGGGTCGTTCATGAGCATCACATAGTCGGCCTGGAGGTCGTTTCCGGCAAAGGTGCGATAGAAGCTGGCGGGGGTGTATGTGGCGGTTGACACAGGCTCTCCCTTGGCGTTGCGAGCGGTCCATTCAAACTCTGTGGGGGGCACACCGAGGTTGAGGGCCAACATACGATAGATCTCCTGAAGCATCTCTTTCTTGCGGCTCTCGAGCGAGGCGGCGGCGGCGCCGTTGGCAGCCATGCGCCGGAGCTCCAGTCCATCTTCTTTAAGTTTGAGACCAATGAGGCGGCTCATGGTGGAGGTGCGGTTGGAGCTATTGGTCTCGGGCATTACCTCGGCGGGCACCACTCCATATTTGGCGATGAGGTCGGCAACGCCGGTAAACTGACCGCCGTCGCTCAGGGGATGGTGAAAGAGCCACTCGTTGAGCTTGGAGTCGAGTGGCTCAGAGGCATTGTCGATGACGGCTTGAAGGAAGAGATTACTCTTCTCCAGCTGGTCGTAGAAGAAGAGATAGTTTTGCGAGAGCTTGAGCTCGGGGAGGTTGTTGTCGGCCATCATCTGAGCGCGGAGCATGTTGAGGCCGGTGAAGAGCCAGCAACGGCCCGACGACATCTGGTTGGTGATTCCTTTGCTCTTTACGCGGTGGGAGAAGCGGTCGTCGGGGCGCTGACGGCGAGCGTCGGTGTTGATGGCGAGTTTTGATATGTCGTTGTTTGAAATGGCGTTGTAGAGAGCGCGGTCGGCTCCGGTGGGGGAGAAGGAGGCGCGGAGGGCCTCAAGGTCGTCGGTAGAGAGGCCTCCCGAGGAGTGAGCGGCTGTAAGTGTGGAGAGGGGGATGGAGTCGGGGACTTCGGGAGCGGCGATGGCCGTGGAAGAGAGGGACAAGACGGTTGTGAGTGATAGGAGTCGGATAAACATGATAACGATGGTGGAGTGGGAGATGTGGGTGATTAGACGTTGTCGTTTTTAGCCTGGGCGAGCCTGATGAGTTCCAGGCGGGTAGCCGAGCGACGGAGGATGGTCAGCTCGTAGTCGCCAATAATGAGTGTCTCGCCCTGGACGGGGATTGACCCTGCCTCGTGGAGGATATATCCGGCAAGGGTCTGATAGTCGTCCTCTTCGGGGATGTCTATGTGATAGGTGGTGCGGAGGGTGTCGATCTCAATGCGGCCTGAGAACTCGTAGACGCCGGGCTCGGTCTCGCGGGCAATGATGTCGGAGGCTGTGTCGTGCTCGTCGCGGATGTCACCACAAATCTCCTCCATGAGGTCTTCGAGGGTGACGAGGCCTGAGGTCCCGCCAAATTCATCGACCACGATTGCCAGAGATCGTTTCTCTTGGAGCATGCGTCGCATAAGCTTGCGGGCCAGGAGGGTCTCCGGGGCAAAGATGATGGGTTTGAGATGGTCTTTCCAGTTGCTGGAGGGGTCGAAAAGCTCGCTGACATGGATATAACCGAGAATGGTGTCGATGTCGTCGCGATAGACAATTATCTTGGAGCGACCTGAGGTGGTGAAGAGCTTCACGAGGGCGTCGCGGTCGGTGTCGTCGATGTCTACGGCCACAATCTCACGCCGGGGCTGCATACAGTCGCGCAAGTGGGTGGTGGAGAAGTCAAGGGCATTGTGGAAGATCTTCACCTCGTTTTCAACGGGTCCCTTGTCGGGATTTACTTCGTCAATGGCAGTCTCAAGATATTGATTAAGGTCGCCGATGGTCAAGACGCCCATTCGCTGTTCCTCGGAGTGGATACCCATAATCTTCATTATTCCCTTGGAGATGAAAGAGATGAAGATTGAGATGGGGTAAAGGATGATATAGAAGAGGAAGATCGGGAGGGCAAAGACTTTGAAGGAGAGGTTGGGGTTGATGCGGAAGATCGACTTGGGGAGAAACTCGCCGGTGATGAGTATCACTCCGGTGGAGATGAGGGTGGAGCAGAGAAGGACGAGGGCCTCGGAGTGAAGGTTGGCGATGAGCCATGGCTCGATGAGGGCAGCGGCGCCCATGCCGTAGACCACGAGGACTATGTTGTTGCCCACGAGGAGGGTAGAGATAAAAAGGTCTTCGTTGGAGTAGAAACGTCCAATGAGACGGCCAATGAGGCCGCCACTATTGGCGTCGAGCTCCACCCTGACGCGGTCGGAGGAGATGTAGGCAATCTCCATGCCGGAGAAGAGGGCAGAGAAGAGGAGCGAAATGAGGGCAATCAGGAGCCAAGCTGTCTCGGTCATTGCTGTCTGTGGGTGGGTGAGGGATGGATTGGGATACGTTCGGCCGGAGCCTCGGCTCGGGAAGTGGTGTCGCGGTGTTGCTCGCCATAGGGGGTGCGACGTCGGAGGACGGCGCGCGCGGCTCTGCGTCGTGGCGTCTGAGAGGCTTGCGAAGACACATAGAGAGTGTCGGTGACAACTCCATTGAAGGCCGTGTCGGTGCGCTGGGCATCGATGGGGTCGGCTAAGGCGGCGGCCATGGGGTCGTAGGGGGCAGGGGCATTGGGGTCGATGGGCTCGTCATAGCCCGCACGTGCGCCGGGCTGGAATTGCGAGGCGGGGAAGATGCCGGATGTATGAGTGACGAAATAGTCGGTCATGCGCTCATTGCTCTTGAAGCCAAAACCCTCGATGACGCGCTCGGGACGCTCAATGTGGATAAAGGAGTCGGAGTAGACAGTGTGGTGGAGCTTGTCCCACCAGAGTTGCTGAGTGAGAAAGCGCTGGCCGTCGGTGGCGTTGATGTCTACGGCTCCGTCAAGGCGCCATGTCTGGCGAGTGGTAAAGTAGGTGGCGGAGTCGCAATCAATTGTAGCGTTGACCTTGCCTTCATTGTCATATCGCTCCATGTGCATTCCGTCGGGGAATGACCAGTGGGGATCGGCAGCATTGTCAAACATGAGCCACACCGGAGCGAGAATGCGATAGCGAGTGTAGCCTGAGTCGCTAATGGTGGTGTTGGCTCTAAGGGTGGTCATAGTGGGAGTGAGCTCGTCGTCGACAATGCCGTTGCGGGTTGGTCGCTCGTCGTCGGCGCAGCTCCATAACCCTAAGGCCAGGGCCAGCAGGCATAGACGCAATTCTTTACCCATGGACATCAGGCATAGAGGAGGGGGATGTTATTGAATCTTGCGCTGGAAAAACCAGAGTTCGTTGAAGTTTATACCAAGGGTGACGGTGAAATGGTTTTCGGTCAGGAGGGCCTGGGGATAGGCCTGCCTGTGGCGCCATTCAAATCCGAGGTTGATGACGGTCTTGCCGTTGGGGGCGGGGAGTCCAAAGCCGGCCGTGAGGCCATAGTCGCGAATGTTGTTACTGCCCACCATCACATAATCGCGAGAGTAGAAGCCTCCGAAGCGCCATGAGATGCGGCTGATGTAGTTGCCGCGCCGGGCATGGGTGTATTCGGCTCCGAAGTTGGCGCTCCATCTGTCGGCGAGCTTTGTGCCGGCAAAGTTATCCATCTCCATATATCTGGCTTTGCTCCAAGGTTGATATGTGAAGTCGGCTTCGGCCTGAAAGCGATTATTCCAAGAGTAACTAAGGCCAGCGCCCCATGTCTCGGGGCGGCCGAAATGGTTTCTCATGGCAGTGCGCTCCATTACGGTATCGGCCTTGACAAGGTTGCCATCGATGTCGTTTGTCATGTCATATTTGGTGACCCAAGCATGGCCGAGGAAGCTCTTGGCGGGGGAGTAGGTGAGGCCGGCGGTGACAGTATTTTTGCCGAAGGTGAGTCCATATTGAGCACCGACAACGAGGTTGTAGTCTCTCACCTCCATCACCTGTTCAAAGAGAGCCGTGGAGGAGCCGGAGGGGGTGGTCTGGACGTCGTGGGCTATCGAGCCAAAGAGATAGCTTATATTTGCGCCGAGGGTGAAGCCGGTAAAGGGCTTGGCCGAGAGGCCTATATAGAGCTCGTTGAAGCCTCCACTGCCCTGGCGCATGGTGGTGCCGCCGGTTATCTCGCTGGCAAAGGAGTAGCCCACAGATGAATAGGGCAGAAGGCCAATGGAGCCTCCCATATATTTGCCCAGAGGAAACTGCATAGTGATATAGTCGAGTCCGCCGCCGAGCTGATGGTCTTTGGCCGAGCCCTCCTTGAGATTGGTCGATGACAGGTCGATGCCCATGTCAAAGAGGAAGGTGAGGGAGTCTATGGCGGCATACGAGGCGGGATTCATCACGTTGATCTGCCGGCCCGAGCGCATGGCATAACCCACCGAGCCCATCTGACGCTGCATCGACGTCGCATTACCTCGAAGGAGGCCATAGCCCAGGCGTGAATAAGCGCTGCCGGTGTCTTGGGCGGCCGAAGGGATGATTGCGGCGACGGCCATGAGGCAGACAAGGGAGAGAGTCTTAAGCATTGTTGATGATATGATGTTGTGGCTTATTTTCATTGTAAAGGAGTATGGTGTTGAGGCCGAGGCTCACGAGGTTGGGGATATGGTCAACATCAAAGTCGCAGATGCCCGAGATAACGGATGCCCATCCGCCGGTGATGACGGTGACGGTGTCGGCCGGGAGGCGGCTGCGATAATAGGCAATGGCCGCCACGATGCCATAGAGAGCCCCGAGTATCATGGCCTCGCGAGTATCCGTGCCAAAGAAATGATTGGGCTTTATCTCGCGTGGCACCTCGAGCCTCGGTAGGCGGGCGGTGAACCGATGGAGGGCCTCAAGGCGCATCCTCATGCCCGGGGCAATGTTGCCGCCGACAAACCGGCCTGAGGGGTCTACGTAGTCGTAAGTGACAGCCGTACCGGCATCGACCACAAGCAGCGGCTTGCCTGGATGAAGGGCCCAGGCACCTGCAGCGGCTGCGATACGATCGGCGCCAAGAGTGTGAGGCGTCTTGTAGCCAATGGTGATGGGGAGGGGCGTTGACGAAGTGAGGCGCCCTACGCGTATTCCCCTGGAGCGGAGGTCGTCAAGGAGCTGCTGCCCCTTCTCGGCTACGGAACAGTAGAGCGCGGCCGACACCAAGGCGGGCGCCGCATCGAGGTAGCGCCTGACGATTTCAGGGGTTAGGTGAGGCTCGACAAGCTCGCTCTGGAGCTCGTGGCCATCCCATAGCGCCATCTTGGCCGCCGTGTTCCCTTGGTCTATGGTCAGAAGGAGTGACATTTTGCCGACAAAAGTAGTCACTTTTCATGAAAAAAGTGCATTCGACCTATATAAAATGCAAAGTAGCCGCCATCTCCACATAGCGTACCCATAATCGACATTAAAATTTTACGCATATCAATGATTGAGATGAGTAGAAAAAGCATTATCTTTGCAGCCGCAAGTCGTAATCGGCTCGTGAAAGATGGACCGGTAGCTCAGCTGGATAGAGCATCTGCCTTCTAAGCAGACGGCCAGGGGTTCGAATCCCCTCCGGTTCACTGAAAAAAATAGCCAATCTCAACCAGTGAGATTGGCTATTTGCCTTATTAATCGTTAAGCATTAACCGTTAAGTAATCGTAAAAAAATAAGTTGGGACAGATGGCGAAGTCATCATCGATCAGATTTCCATCTTGAGTGATGGAGTTATGCGGGCATAACAACTGAACGAACGATGGAAAGATGCCGATGAGGACGAGCAGAATGTCCCAAGTTATTTTTTGAAAATTACTAAGCCATAATACTTCTTCGGAATTTAACGATGAATGTCGGGCTCACTATCTGCCCGGCCAACATCAGTCGAGGAGAAGGGCAGCGTGGAGGCGGCGCGAGGGCAGGCCGGTCACTCTCCCTATCTTCTCCGACGAGAATAGGAGGGCGGCAAGGGTGGTGGTGTCCACATCAAGGTCTATTCGCTCGGCCTCGTCCACAGCCTCACTCTCTCCGTCGCTGATGGCATAGATGCCACTGTTGGCGGGCATTAGGGGATCAAGCACCTTCACGGTGAGTCGAAGGCGTGGATAGGCCCGGGCCAGGGCTGTCAGGGTGGCTGCAACATTGACTATGCGAGCCATGCCTCGGGGCGTGGGCTTTCGACCATTGTCGGTCACGGAAGCATGCAAGGCCATGGGCTTTCCCGACCATCGCTCCCTGAGGCCTCGAAGCGCGGCCAAACGCGATGACTCATTCTCCGACAGCACTTCGTCAACCCTTATCACCTCGCCATCAGTGGTCGGATCGGGCCGGCCCCAGGCTATGGCGGCCACCCGCCCATCCTCATCTCTTACGGCGCTGCAATGGCCGCCGTCGAGGCTCAGATCATCAAGGATGTTGAGGTAATCGCGCTGGGAGTGGAGCAGGGTCGATTGATCCATATGCCTTTCCATCCGCGCCATTGCCTCGTAGACATCGGTGTCAAAGAGATTGTCAACCGAAGTGTAAATCGAGTTGCCGGTGTCACTTTCTCCGGGAAGGAAGGCATGCAAGGCTGTGTAACGCTCTATATCGGTGTAGATTACCGTCGAGAAGCCAAATCGAGCATAATACCCATAGAGATATGTCGATGCGGGGATGAGCAGCGTCAGCAAGTCGCCTCGTTCTCGAGAGGCCTCAAGAGCCTGGAGCATAAGGGCGCTCATCAGACCACGCCCGCGCATATTTCGGCGAGTGGCGGCTCCGGCTATATACGATGCTGTGACCTCAATCCCATGAAAATTAATCCTATAGGACTGAAGCAAGAGCGAGCTGGCCACATGGCCGTTCTCATCGGCGAGTGACATAGCGTCGGTCTCGCGGTAGACGCGGTCAAAATACATCCCGACATATTCGGGTGTGTCGTCAAAGGCCTCAGTCCACAGTCGCTTGATTTCATCTTTTCTGCTCATGTAATCATAACGCGCGAGCCGCGGGATATGTTTTGACTAAGCCCAATCGACGACGGGACAGGCCTTACAGCTCGGTCTTGGTCAGTGTGGCCAGCATGCAGTGGTAGGTATAGCGAGCCTGGGAGAGTTCTTGCAGCTTCTGAAACACCACCTCGCTCTGGGTGTAATAGTCCAATGCCGACATATGGCCGGTCTCTACGGCCTTACCCAAGAGCCGAAGGGTCTCCTCCATCAGCTCCTGATCATATGAGCCTATCACCTTGCGCAGATACACAAGCTCATCATAGAGGCTCTTTAGCGTTGTGGCGGCGTTGACGGCTGCGGTCTCGGCCCTGAGCTCGGCGGCTGCCTGCCGCGCCTTGGCGGCCTTCACCCGGCCGGTGGTGCTCCACAGGGGAAACGACAGGCCCACTACCATGCCGTTTTGTGCCTCGCCGGGAGCGGTGTTGCGCCTATATCCGGCCGTGATGCTCGGCAGCCACCCCTGGCGACTCACGCTCACGCTTTGGCGGCTTGCCGCAGCCTCCGACAGCGCGGCGGCTATGTCGGCATCGGCCTTCAGCACTTCCTCCTTGACGGTCTCAAGGGGGGGGAGCATCCGCTCCTGTGGATACGTCACAGCATCGAGCCCGGTGGGGACAGTCCCGCCATTAAGCGTCGTGAGCGCCCCTATGGTTTCTTGTCGATCGGCTTCGTTGCGCGACAGCTCGCTCGCCAGCCCCATCGTTTCTATCCTGGCGTTATTATACTCTATGGCAGTAGCCCCACCCTGTTCCAGCCGCCGGGAAAGCAACTCTATCAGCTTCAGTGCATAGCCATGGCGAGCATCGAGGTAGCGGCGCTCCTCCTCAAGTCTCGCAAGCTGGAGACACTGGAGCTTGGCTGCGAGCATCACGTCGCGACGCGCTGCCTCATATTTCATGGCTGCGGTTTCTCCCTCAAGCCGCGCGCCTTTGCGCCGGGCTGAGTAGATCGTGGGGAACTCAAATTCCTGGCTCACTATCAGCTCGGAGCTTGAGAGACCGTCAACACCCTTTTGCCAAAAAGGGCTAAACTCCACCGAGGGACCCACGAGCGCATTCTCGGCCGAAAGCGTGGCGGCGGCAGCTTCATTGTCTATGGCCATAGCCCTGAGCTCGAGGTTGTTGACCTCTATTTGCTTGAGCACCGGCTCAATCCCCTGTGCATCCCCCACTATGGCCGTGGCTAAAAAGCATAGGAGGACTATAAGCGTCTGTTTCATAACTGACGAGTTGCTAAATTTTCAAAACTATTACTGATTTTTGTCGCTGCCGCTATGTCGGCGGCCTCGTCCATGGCGTCCATGACGCGGCTTTCCGCTCGAAGCCTTAGCCGGCTGTGTCGTCTGAGCAGGAGCCTTCTGCGGCCGAGGGGCCGATGCCGCCTGCTGCGGCCGTGGGGTCTTCTCACTGCGTGGCCGGTCGCCCGTCACCTTGGCATGAGCCTGGGGCTTATGTCCCCCTCGCGAGCCGTTGCCCGATGGGCCACGCTGATGCTGCCGCCCCCCCTTGCCGTCGCATCGTCCGTTGCCTCCGCTACGATGGTCGCCTCCTCCGGAGGGGCGACGCTTACTCGGCTCATAGGCAGGGCCGGGTTCCATCCCCTCGGGCATCTCGTTTTTCTTCACTTGATAGCCGAGAAATTTCTCTATCTGGCCAAACTTACTCTGTTCTTTGGGGTTGATGAGCGTCACAGCCTTACCACCGGCGCCGGCGCGCGCGGTTCGGCCTATGCGGTGTACATAATCCTCTGCCTCGCGCGGCACCTCATAGTTCACCACCAAGGCTATATCGTCGATATCTATGCCACGCGCCAAGATGTCGGTGGCCACGAGCACGTCGATGCGGTCAGCGCGGAAGTCGTTCATCACCTCGTCGCGGCGATCCTGGTCGAGGTCTGAGTGTATCTCGGCTGCTTTTATGCCGGCCTTGATGAGGGTACGCGCAAGGTCTTTAACATTAAGCTTCGACGATGCAAAGACTATCACGCGATTGGAAGCCACGTTTTTAAGCAGATGCTTGATTATTCCGGTCTTCTGCCCGTCATAACAGACATATGCGCTCTGCTCTATGGCCTCGGTGGGGCGGCTGACTGCTATCTTCACCTCAGCAGCGTCAGGCTTAAGTATCTTGGACGCCAGCTCTTGTATGCGCGGGGGCATCGTAGCCGAAAACATCAGGGTCTGCCTGTCGCGCGGCAGCTTGGCGGCTATCTGCATGATGTCATCATAGAAGCCCATATCGAGCATCCTGTCAGCCTCGTCAAGGATAAAATATTTCACTTGCGAAAGGTCTACATAGCCCATCTGGAGGTGGGCTATCAGGCGCCCGGGGGTAGCAATCACCACGTCGGCGCCATTCTTCAGGCCCCGCTGCTGTGCAGCAAAGGTCTTTCCGTCGGTTCCGCCATAGATGGCCACCGATGTCACCGGGATATAATAGGAGAATCCCTCCATCTGGCGGTCAATCTGCTGGGCAAGCTCGCGCGTAGGGGCCATCACGATACACACCGGCGCAGTGCTCTCCGGCTGGTCGGCTATCATGTCTATCACCGGCAGAAGGTAGGCGGCTGTCTTGCCGGTGCCGGTTTGAGCCACAGCTATAAGGTCGTGGCCGTCAAGTATCTCCGGAATGGCTTTCTCCTGGATGGGCGAGCAGTCGACAAATTGCATGGCGTCGAGGGCATCAAGAATGTCGTCGGAGAGGGCTGTTTCGTCAAAACGCATTTATTTACGATATGTTGCGATGTCGGGAGCGCCCGGGCTCGCGCCTTGGGGCCTTCGCGACATTATGGTTAATTGGCTGGATTTTAATGGGGCGCGGACGCTTCTTGCCCCGAGAGTGCAAAGTTACGAATTTTTGATGTAACTTTGCGTCATATTCTCCATTGCTATGATAGATAACGGCCAGCCCCTCATCCTGATTGTCGACGACGACGATGCCATACGCCTGTCTGTCAAGACCTTGCTCAAGCGCGCCGGCTATCGCACTGCTACTGCCGCCAATGCCGCTGAGGCCATCGAATGTCTGCGACGGGAGTCGCCTGCCCTCACCCTCTGTGACATGAA
This sequence comes from Alloprevotella sp., assembly GCA_023663135.1. Taxonomy (GTDB): domain Bacteria; phylum Bacteroidota; class Bacteroidia; order Bacteroidales; family Muribaculaceae; genus Paramuribaculum. Next base: position 82,342 of record JAMPIE010000001.1, on the reverse strand, counting down.
TTTTTCGCGTGCCACGTCCGGCCGCGAAGGGCTCGAGCTCCTTCAGCGATTGAAGACGCTCGCCCCCGACATGCCGGTCATCCTGATGACAGCCTGGGGCTCCATTCCCCTCGCTGTTGAGGGCATGAGGGCCGGTGCTTCTGATTTCATCACCAAGCCCTGGGGCGACAATCACCGCCTGACGGCTCTGATTGAGTCGCATATCTCGGCCGCCGGAGCGGCTGAGATGCCCCACGACGGCTTTGACCGCTCGGACATCATCGGCTCCAGCTCCGGCCTTAAGCGTGTGTTGGCTCTGGCTGAGAGAGTGGCTGCCACTGATGCACCGGTGCTTATCCTCGGCGAGAATGGAACCGGCAAAGAACTCATTGCCAAGGCCATCCACGACAATTCTCCTCGCCGAAACAAGCCTTTTGTGGCTGTCAATCTCGGCGGCATCCCCCCCTCTCTCTTCGAGAGCGAGATGTTTGGCCATGTCAAGGGAGCTTTCACCGGAGCCGTGGCCGACCGCGAAGGGCGCTTCGGAGCTACCCGCGGCGGCACTATCTTCCTTGACGAAATTGGCGAACTCGACGCGGCCTCTCAGGTCAAGCTCCTCCGCGTCTTGCAAGAGCACTCTTATGAGCCCGTGGGCTCCTCAAAGCCCCTCAAGGCCGACTTCCGCCTCGTGGCTGCCACCAACGCCGACCTCCCCTCCCTCATCGCCGCCGGCAAGTTCCGCGAAGACCTCTTCTACCGCATCAACCTCATCACTCTCCATCTCCCTCCGCTACGCGAGCGCCGGAGCGACATCCCCCTACTGGTCAATCATTTCGCCGCTTTCCACCCCGACTGCCCCGGCTTTAGCGACGATGCCTTAGCGGCACTCGAAGCCTACAGTTTCCCGGGCAACATCCGCCAGCTGCGCAACATAGTGGAGCGCGCCATACTCACTCATCCGGCATCACTCATCTCTGCCGCCGACCTCGACCTCCCCGACGTAGGAGCCGACCTCTTGCCTGACCGGTCGCTCGTCGTGACAGAACGCGCGGCCATCGATGATGCCATGAGGAGAGCCGACGGCAACATTTCCCGTGCCGCAGCCCTCCTCGGCATTACGCGCCAGGCGCTTTACAGGCGCCTCGACAAGTTAGGCTTCAACCGCCGCTGACCCAAGCGCCTGCTCAAGGTCGTCAATTAGGTCGTCAACATGTTCTATGCCTATGCTCAGCCTCACGGTCGACGGATAGATCTTTTGCTCGGCCTTCTCCTCGTCGGAGAGCTGCGAGTGGGTCGTCGTGGACGGATGTATCACTAAGCTCTTGGCATCTCCAACATTGGCCAGCAGCGAGAAGATCTTCAGTGAGTCGATGAAGCGGCGAGCCTCCTCTTGCCCCCCTTTGAGCTCTATGGTGAAGATCGACCCCGCGCCGTTGGGATAGAGGCGTTTATAGAGCTCATGGTCGGGATGGCTCGGCAACGATGGATGGTTCACACGCTCAACGGCCGGATGCGCGGCCAGCCACTCGGCTATCCGCTCAGCGTTTTTCACGTGACGCTCCACTCTGAGCGACAGGGTCTCAACCCCCTGAAGGATAATCCAGGCGTTGAAGGGAGATATGGCGGCGCCCATGTCGCGGAGAACGACGGCTCTCACTCTGGTCACAAAGGCTGCGCGCCCGGCCACGTCGGCAAACACTGCGCCATGATATGATGGGTCTGCCTTGGCAAGGGTGGGAAATTTCTCGGCCTGTGCTTTCCAGTCAAAGGTGCCGCCGTCTACTATGATGCCACCGAGGCTCGACCCATGCCCACCAAGAAATTTCGTGGCCGAGTGCACCACTATGTCGGCTCCATGCTCTATGGGTCGTATGGCATAGGGTGTGCCAAAGGTGTTGTCGATTATCAGGGGCAATCCATGTGAATGGGCTATGGCGGCCACGGCACTAATATCTATCACCGACGAGTTGGGGTTGCCAAGGGTCTCTATGAAGATTGCCCTGGTCTCGGGGCGTATAGCCTTCTCAAAGTTTGTCAGCTCACAGGGGTCTACAAAGGTGGTGTCCACTCCATAGCCGGGCAAGGTGTTGCACAGCAAATTATACGTTCCACCATATATATTATTGGCAGCCACAATATGGTCGCCTTGGCGGCATATGTTCAAGAAAGCATAGGTCACGGCAGCAGCGCCCGAGGCTAAGGCCAAGGCAGCCACGCCACCCTCGAGGGCGGCTACTCGCTGTTCGAGTACATCTTGTGTCGGATTGGTCAAGCGCCCATATATATTGCCCGGCTCCGACAGGTCAAATCGCGCCGTGGCCTGCTCGCAGTTGTCAAACACATAGCTCGTGGTCTGGTAGATGGGCACGGCACGGGCGCCGGTGGCACTGTCGGCTTTCTCCTGCCCGGCATGCAGTTGGATGGTCTCAAATCTCATAGTGATATATCATATCTCAGAGTAGTTATACTGTTTATTTTCTGCCACAAAATTACTGCCCTCAATCTTATTTCTCCAAGCCCTTGTCAGATTTTAGACAATTTCACTATTTTTGCGCCATCAATCAGAAAATATTCCCTACTCTCCATAACTATTTCATGCCCCAACAGACAATTTCTTCCTCTCTGAAGCTCGATCCCACCGACATCGCTCTCCTGCGCATCCTCCAAGCCGAAGGCCGCCTCACCACCAAGGAACTGGCCTCGCGCGTGGCCCGCTCCCCCACTCCCGTCTATGAGCGCGTCCGTCGCCTCGAACAGGAGGGTTACATCCGTGGCTACTCCGCCATCCTCGACCCCGACAAGCTATGCCGCGGACTCACTGTCTTCTGCAACGTCAAGCTCCGCGAGCTCTCAGGCCCAAGGGCCGAAGAGTTTGTCTCGCGCATCAGAGAGATCGACGAGGTCACCGAGTGTTACAATATCTCCGGCTCCTACGACTATATGCTCAAAGTCATGGCTCCCGACATGAGCTACTACCGCGACTTCATCCTCAACGTCCTCGGCGCCCTCGACAACATCCTCTCCATCGAGAGCACCTTCGCCATGGCAACCCTCAAGTCAGGCCCCGCAATCCCCCTCTGAGCCCTTCGGCATGCTGACAGTTAACTGAGTCTGCATCGGCATATCGTCCCATCTTTATCAGTGCTCGCTCCTTGATATAAAGCGCCTCAGGACACTCATGATAAATGATATGTCCAATGACCATGTCCATCCAGCGCCCAAAGTTACCTCCTCATGATATGGCCCGGGCTATTACCATCATGTATGTATTTTGGGCTCTCTCCAGGACCGCGGCGTAAATTAACGCACTTTTTTCCATTTCACCAAATTTTTCTCCATATTTTTCCGCATTTTGTATTAGAAAACTTTTTTCCTACCTTTGCAAAAATTTTACCCATTCGTGATATCCCCTTTCCCGATGAAGAAGCATTTCAATGAATATAGCGGCTTCAACCTGTCGCAGGTCAACAAAGATGTCCTCGCTCAGTGGCAGCGCGAAGGTTTGTTTGAAAAGAGCATGGCGGTCCGTGAGGGCTGCCCGTCGTTTGTCTTTTACGAGGGCCCTCCTTCGGCCAACGGTATGCCCGGCATTCATCATGTCATGGCCCGCACCATCAAAGACATCTTCTGCCGCTATAAGACCATGAAGGGTTTCCACGTCAAGCGTAAGGCCGGATGGGACACCCACGGCCTCCCCGTTGAGCTCGGTGTCGAAAAGAGCCTCGGCATCACTAAAGAAGACATTGGCAAGAAAATATCCGTCGACGACTACAACGCCGCCTGCCGTGCCGAGGTAATGAAATACACCAAGGAATGGGAGACACTCACCTCACAGATGGGCTATTGGGTTGACCTCTCCGACCCCTATATCACCTACGACAATCGCTACATTGAGAGCGTATGGTGGCTCCTCGCTCAGCTTTATAACAAAGGTTACCTTTATAAAGGATATACCATCCAGCCCTACTCCCCAGCCGCCGGGACCGGACTCAGCTCACACGAGCTCAATCAGCCCGGCTGCTACCGCGACGTTAAAGACACCACCTGCATCGCTCAATTCACCTGCACCGACCCAATCGACGCTATGAAGGGTTGGGGCACGCCCTGCTTCATCGCTTGGACCACCACCCCCTGGACCCTTCCAAGCAACACCGCCCTGGCCGTCGGCCCCTCGATTGACTACAACATCGTCCGCACCTACAATCCCTACTCGGGCGAGAAAATCACCGTAGTCTGTGCAGCCGCTCTCATGGGCTCGCTCTTCAGCGCCAAGGCCAAAGACATCCCCCTCGACGAATATAAGAAAGGCGATAAGGCTGTCCCCTTCCAGGTGATGGCCACCGTCAAGGGAGCAGACCTCGTCGGCCTCCACTATGAGCAGCTCTTCCCCTGGGTCAACCCCGGCGAGGGTGCTTTCCGCGTAATCCCGGGTGACTATGTCACCACCGACGACGGCACCGGCATCGTCCACATCGCCGGCACTTTCGGTGCCGACGACCTCCGCGTCAGCCGCGCCGCCGGTGTCCCTCCCCTTCACCTCATCGATCGCGACGGCAACATCCGCCCCATGGTCGACCTCACCGGTCGCTTCTTCCTCCTCGCCGACCTCGACCCCAAGTTTGTCCAGCAGATGGTCAACACCGACCTCTACTCGCAGTGGCAAGGCCGATATGTCAAAAACGCTTTTGACCCACAAGCCGACGACGATACTGAGAGCCTTGACGTAGCGCTCTCGCTTGACCTCAAGGCTCAGGGCAAGGCTTTCCGCATCGAGAAGCACACCCACAGCTACCCCCATTGCTGGCGCACTGACAAGCCTGTCCTCTACTATCCCCTCGACAGCTGGTTTATACGCTCCACCGCCGCCCGTGAGCGCATGATGACTCTCAACGACTCCATCAAGTGGAAGCCCGCATCCACCGGCGCCGGACGCTTCGGCAAGTGGCTCGAAAACCTCCAAGACTGGAATCTCTCACGCTCTCGCTACTGGGGCACTCCACTCCCCATCTGGCGCACTGAGGATGCCGCCGAGGAGATATGCATCGACTCCGTCGAGACCCTCTTCAACGAAATTGACCGCGCCGTCGACGCCGGCCTCATGAAGAGCAACCCCTACCGCGACCGCGGCTTCATTCCGGGTCTATACACTAAGGAGAATTACGACAAGATCGACCTCCATCGCCCCTACGTCGACGACATTATCCTCCTTTCACCCAAAGGCCGTCCCATGCACCGCGAGACCGACCTCATCGACGTCTGGTTTGACTCCGGCTCTATGCCTTACGCCCAGATCCACTACCCCTTCGAAAACAAAGAGGCCTTTGACCGCGGCGACCTCTTCCCCGCCGACTTCATCGCCGAGGGTGTCGACCAGACTCGCGGTTGGTTCTTCACTCTCCACGCCATCGCCACCATGGTCTTCGACTCCAACGCCTACAAGGCCGTCATCTCCAACGGCCTTGTCCTCGACCGCTTTGGCAATAAGATGTCTAAGCGCCTGGGCAATGCTGTCAACCCCTTCGAGGCCATAGAGAAATATGGTTCCGACCCCCTGCGTTGGTACATGATTGCCAATTCAAGCCCCTGGGACAATCTTAAGTTCGATCCCGAAGGCGTCGTCGAGATGAGCCGCAAGTTCTTCTCCACGCTCCACAACACCTACTCTTTCTTTGCCCTCTACGCCAACGTCGACTCCTTCGATCCCGATGCCCCTCTGACCCCCCTCTCCGAGCGTCCTGAAATCGACCGATGGATCATCTCTTTGCTCAACTCCCTCGTGGCTTCTGTCTCCGAGTCGCTCGACGACTATGAGCCCACCAAAGCTGCTCGAGCTATTGCCGACTTCGTCACCGACAACCTCTCCAACTGGTATGTCCGTCTCAACCGCAAACGCTTCTGGGGTGGCGACATGACTCCCGACAAGCTCGCCGCTTATCAGACTCTCTACCAGTGTCTCAAGACTGTTTCCCTCCTCATGGCCCCCATAGCGCCCTTCATCGCCGACCGTCTCTACCGCGACCTCACCAACGCCGACTCTCCCGTCCACCTCGCCCTCTTCCCAGTGGCCGATTCCGCCGCCGTTGATGCCGACCTCGAGCGCCGCATGAAGCTCGCCCAAGACATCACCTCTATGGCGCTTGCCCTCCGCCGAAAGGCCGCCATAAAGGTGCGCCAGCCTCTACAGCGCATCATGGTACCCGCCATCGACCCCTGCCAGAAGGCCGACATCCTCTCCATTGCCCCCATCGTCCTTTCTGAAATCAACGTCAAGGAGCTCCAGCCGGTCGACTCCGGCGAGGGCATCCTCGTCAAGCGCGTCAAGCCCGACTTCAAGAAGCTCGGCCCACGCTTCGGCAAGTCGATGAAGAGGGTGGCCGCTGCCATCCAAGAGATGTCGCAAGAGCAGGTCGCCATCCTCGAGCGCGATGGGCAGATTGCTCTCTCTGTCGACTCCCAGCCCGCCGTCGTTGAACGCACCGACGTGGAGATTATCTCCGAAGACATTCCCGGATGGCTCGTGGCTAATGAGGGCAGCCTCACTATTGCACTCGATGTCGATGTCACCCCCGAGCTCCGCGCCGAAGGCATCGCCCGCGAGATTGTCAATCGCGTCCAAAACATCCGCAAGGGCCGCGACTATGCCATCACCGACCGCATCTCCGTCACCTTTGCCTCTCCCTCCATGGATGCCAGAGAGGCCATAGCGGCCTGGAGCGACTATATCGCCTCTCAAGTCCTGGCCGAGAAGCTCCAAGTGGTGCCCGCCGACTCTATCGCCATCCCCGGAGCCGAGCGCCTCGAGCTCGACGACTTCGCTGTCGATGCCCTCATTGAGCGTTAACCCCCTGATTTAATTCTCATGGCTGAAAAGACAAGATACACCGACGAGGAGCTCCTCGAGTTTAAGGAGCTAATCCTCGCCAAGCTGGAAAAAGCTCGCCGCGACTATGAGCTCCTGCGCGCCGACGTCACCGGCACCGACGGTAACACCACCGACGACACCTCCCCCACCTTCAAAACCCTCGAGGAGGGAGCCGGTGTCCTCGGCAAGGAGGAGAATGCTCGCCTCGCCAACCGACAGATGGAGTTTATTAAGAAACTCCAAGGCGCCCTCCTTCGCATCGAAAACAAGACCTATGGCATCTGTCGCGTCACCGGCAAGCTTATCCCCAAAGAGCGCCTCCGCGCAGTGCCCCACGCCACAACCTCCGTCGACGGCAAGACCGCCGACCGCAAGAAATGACACACTCCCACCGTCTATGCCATGACCCCAAGGCTCTTGCATAAAGGACTCATGGCCACTCTCGTGGCTATCCTCATCATCGTCGCCGACCAGTGGCTCAAAATCTGGGTCAAGACCCACTTCCATATGGGCGAAGACCTTGAGATATTCCCCTGGTTTCAGCTCTTCTTCATCGAAAACAACGGCATGGCCTTTGGACTTGAGATGGGCTCAAAGCTCCTTCTCTCCATCTTCCGAGTCATTGCTGTCGGCGCCCTCGCATATTATATATGGTGGCTCACCCGCCCTGCCCGTGCCGTCCGCACCGGATATATCATCTGCGTGTCGCTCATCATGGCCGGTGCCGCCGGCAACATCATTGACTGCCTTTTCTACGGCCTCATCTTCGACAACCCCGCCCCCCCCGCCGTGGCCACCATCTTCCCCCCCGATGGCGGCTACGCTCCATTTCTCCATGGCCGTGTTGTCGACATGCTATACTTCCCGCTCTTCTCTTTCGACTGGCCCGCTTGGCTTCCTATTATAGGTGGACAGCACTTCATCTTCTTCCAGCCCGTATTCAATCTCGCTGACGCTGCCATCTCCGTTGGCGTCATCTGGCTCTTCATCTTCTACTCTCGCTACATCTCCGAGCTCCATTTCCCCTCCGATGAACAAGCCCGGCCCTCTTAACTTCCTGCTCGCAGTAGTCTTTGCAGCCCTATTCGTCTGCTCCTGCTCCAAGGCCCCCGACGGTGTCATCCCACCCTCCGAGATGGCATCCCTCATGGCCGACATACATATCGGCGAGAGTGTCGTCGAGACTGAGCGCCGGGCATTCCCCTCCGACTCCTCCCGACAAATCCTCAAGCAGAGCATCCTCGCCCGCCATGGCTACGATGTTGCCGTCTTCGACTCTTCTTTGATGTACTACGGCAAAAACATGGACCGCTACGCCGAGCTTTACTCCGACGTCATTGACATACTCGAAAAACGCATCGCCGCAACCGAAGCCTCGGCTGCCACCGAGGGCGCATCGGCTGTCATGGCCTCAGCCTCTCTCGACCTCTCTGTCGACGGCGACTCTGTTGATGTCTGGACCCTCCCCCGCTCTATCCTCTTCTCTCCCGCCTCCCCTGTTGAGAATATCCCCTTTGGCCTATCCTCCGACCGCTTCTGGGAGCGAGGCGATGTCTACAAGCTCCGCGCCAAGCTCTCCGGCTCAGGCCCTGAAGGACTCAACCTCTTCCTCGCCGTTGAATATATGGATGGCAGCATTGACCATATCGGTGTCCGCGCCGTAGGCGACGGCTGGAAGAGCGTCCAGCTCATATCCGACAGCGCCCGCGTCGCCCGGTATGTCTACGGCACCATCGCCTACGACACCGACCGCTCACGCCCACGCATCCCCGCCGCCCTCGACTCCATCTCCCTCTTCCGCACCCGGTTCTCCCCCGCCAACCATCGCGACCCGCGTCAGCGTTCCCTCACCGCCCCCTCATCCTCCTCTTGACATGACCGCCCGTCTCCAACGCATCCTCGCACACAACATCATATACCGAGGTCGCTCCTACCCCCTCCACCTCGCCGAATTCGACTCCACAACAGGCCACCTCTCCCTCCGCCCTTTCTCCGAAGAGACCCACTCCACTCGCTTCATCCCCGGCTCCGTCGAGCTCTCCGTCATTGACGGATGCCTCATCGCACGCCCCATCCCACCTGTCTTATGAAAAACCATCCTCAAACGACTAAGCCTCAATCCACTGTCAACGATTATATCATAGCTGCTCTCGCCCAATACAGCCAGCTCCCCGCCCTCTCCAACCTCCACTCCCCTGTCTCTTACACCTACTCCGACGTGGCTCGCGAGATTGGTCGTCTCCACATCTTCTTCCGCCAAATAGGCCTCCATAAAGGCGACCACGTCGCCCTATGCGCCCGCAACTCCGCCGAGTGGGCCATCGCCTTCCTCGCCATCGTCACCTACGGCGCCGTGGCCGTAAGCATCCTCGCCGACTTCCGACCCGACGACATCGCCGGCCTCGTCAAGCACAGCGACGCCAAGCTCCTCCTCACCGACTCCCACACCGCCCGGCAATTCTCCTCCGAGCTCCTCTCGCAGCTTGACTCCATCCTCCTCGCCAATCTCGAACTCGGCTCCCTCGTCCCCTTCGGCACTCCGCCGCCCATTGTCACCCAGGCTCTCGCCTCTCTCCCCCTCGCAACGGAACTACAGGAGACACCCCCTTTCGACACCTTCATACCCACGGCTACCCCCATCTCACCCTCCGACCCCGTCGTAATCAACTACACCTCAGGCTCCACCGGATCCCCCAAAGGCGTTGTCCTACCCGAGCGTGCCATCTGGAGCAACATCCAATATTCCATCGACGGCCTCACTTTCCTCCAGCCCGGCGACTCAACCATCTGTATGCTCCCACTCGCTCACATGTTTGGCCTCCTCGTCGACCTCCTCCACGCCTTCGTCAAAGGCTGTCACATCCATTTCGTGACTCGCACCCCCTCCCCCGCCGTCATCATGGACGCCTTCGCCTCCGTCCGCCCAAAGCTCATCGTCTCTGTCCCCCTCGTCATCGAGAAGATCATCCGCAAAAAAGTCTTCCCTCAGCTCGAGCGACAGCCCCTCAAAACCCTCTGGCGTCTCCCCCTGACCAACCTCTTCATCCGCCGCAAGCTCCACGACCGACTCATCGCTGCATTCGGCGGCAACCTTCAGCAACTCATCCTCGGCGGAGCAGGCGTCAGCGCCGACGTCGAAGCCTTCCTCCGACAAGTCCGATTCCCATTCACCGTAGGATACGGCATGACCGAGACAGGACCCCTCATCGGCTACGCCCCCTGGGACCAACAGCGCCCCGGCACGTGCGGACACATCGTCGACCGCATGTCCATCCGAGTCGATTCCCCCGATCCCGCCAACATCCCCGGAACTCTATGGGTCAAAGGCGACAACCTCATGACCGGCTACTACAAAAACCCCTCCGCAACAGATGCCGTCATGGGCACCGACGGATGGATGAACACCGGCGACACCGGCACCATATCTCCCGACGGACTCATCGCCATCCGCGGCCGCGACAAAAACATGATCCTCGGCCCCTCCGGCCAAAACATCTACCCCGAAGAGATCGAAGCGCTCCTCAACGCCATCCCCCCCGTAGCCGAGAGTCTCATCATCGATGCCGGACAAGGCCGCCTCAAAGCCCTCATATACCTCGACCCCGACGCAACCGCCCACCTCACCCCCGACCAGCAACAAGACGCAGCACAAGCCGCCATCAAGACCCTCAACGCCCAGCTCCCCGCCTACGAGCACATCGCCGACCTCCGCATCATGCCCACCGAATTTGAAAAAACCCCCAAGCGCTCCATCCGCCGCTTCCTCTACACCAAATAACCCTCCCCCGGCGTCATCCCACATATCGAGTCCTCCACGCTCCGGGATAACCCCCGGGCTTAAACCTTCCGCGTCATCCCACGTCATCCCGACCCGCGCGGCCACACAGGAATAATCCCGCGCGACTTCCATCTGTGTTACGCAGATTTTTTGTATCTTTGCCGCCTGAACCAATCCCACTTAGGATATGCTTGACAAGATTGCCAACCTTAAGGCTGAAATAGAAGCCTCCGTGGCCTCCTCCCCCGAGGAAGTGGAGGCTCTGCGCATCAAATACCTCGCCAAGAAGGGTGCCGTGACCGCCCTGATGGCCGACTTCCGCAATGTCCCCGCCGACCAAAAGCGACAGGTCGGACAGGCCATCAACGACCTCAAAGACTTTGCCACCGCCCGAATCAACCTCCTTCGTGAGGCCCTGGAAAGCACTGACTCCGTCGACCCATCCCTCGACCTCACCCGCCCCGGCGCGATTATGCCTATGGGTTCGCGTCACCCACTCTCCATCGTCTCCAACGAGATCATCTCCATCTTCTCACGACTCGGCTTCACCATCGCCGAAGGCCCTGAGATTGAAGATGACTGGCACCTCTTCTCATCGCTCAACTTCGCCGCCGACCATCCCGCGCGCGACATGCAAGACACATTCTTCATCAACCGACACCCCGACATCCTCCTCCGATCCCACACCTCCTCAGTCCAGACCCGCGTCATGGAGCACACCCAGCCCCCCATCCGTATCATCTGCCCCGGCCGTGTCTATCGCAACGAAGCCATCTCTGCTCGCGCCCACTGCTTCTTCCATCAGGTTGAAGCCCTATATGTCGACACCGACGTATCCTTTGCCGACCTCAAACAGACACTCCTCTACTTTGCACGCGAGATGTTTGGCCCCGATACTCAGATCCGCCTACGCCCCTCCTACTTCCCCTTCACCGAGCCATCCGCCGAGATGGACATCTCTTGCAACCTATGCGGCGGAAAAGGCTGCTCCTTCTGCAAAGGCACCGGCTGGGTTGAGATCCTCGGCTGCGGCATGGTAGACCCCAATGTCCTCGAGGCATGTGGCATTGACTCCAAGCGCTACTCCGGCTTTGCCCTCGGAATGGGCGTCGAGCGCATCACCAACCTCAAATATCAGGTCAAAGACCTAAGGATGTTCTCCGAAAACGACACACGCTTCCTCGCCGAGTTTGCCCCCGCCCACTAAGACCTCTCGCCACATACCCATCGCCGATGACCATCAAAGAGCGTTATGCCCGCATAATCGAACGCTTTGAAAGGAAGATGCCCACTCCAACCACAGAGCTGGAGTTTGGCTCCCCCTTCCAGCTCCTCGTCGCCGTGATACTCTCAGCACAGTGCACCGACAAGCGCGTCAATATGGTCACCCCAGCCCTCTTCGAGGCATTCCCGACCCCCGGAGCAATGGCTCACGCCACCCCCGACGACATCTTGCCCTTCATACGCTCCGTCTCCTACCCCAACAACAAAGCAAAAGCCCTCGCCGGAATGGCCCGCCGCCTCGTCGACGACTTTGGCAGCGACCTCCCCGCCACCATCGACGACCTGATGACTCTCCCCGGCGTCGGCCGCAAGACAGCCAATGTGATTCTCGCCGTGGTCTTCGGACAATCAGCCATGGCCGTTGACACCCACGTCTTTCGCGTCAGCGAACGCCTCGGCCTCACCACCGGCTCCCGCACGCCCCTGGCCACGGAACGTGCTCTCATGGCCAACATCCCTGCCGACATTGTGCCCCGAGCCCACCACTGGCTCATCCTCCACGGCCGATACATCTGCAAGGCCCGAAAGCCCCTCTGCAACGACTGTTTCCTCGCCGACATCTGCCGCCACCACCTTAAAAATCTTCCAAAAGAGCAATGAGCCAGCCGTCTACGGGCACTATTGATCGCGCCAACATAATCCAATTTATTCGCTACGCATTAGTAGGCGTCCTCAACACCGTTATCACCTTTGCCGTGATATACATCTGCAAAGACTTCCTCGGCATCAACCCTTGGGTGAGCAACGCACTGGGCTACATTGCCGGTTTTGTCAATTCCTTTATATGGAACAAAGTATGGGTCTTCCGCTCCGACGGCGCCATACTCAAAGAAGCCGCCAAGTTTTTTGGAGGCTTCATGATATGCTACGCCATTCAATTTGTCGCCACGTGGGTACTGGCTCAACACTCCTTCCTCACCGGCAACGAATGGACCCTTGGCCAAATAGTAATCTCAGGCTATGGAGTGGCAACCCTCATCGGAATGGTGGCCTACACCGTGGCCAACTTCGTGTACAACAAGGTCATAACCTTCGCATCCGCCCGCGACCCACAGATAATCATTGACGAACAATAATCACCCCGGCAAAAAAAATTGCACAAGAAACGTAAATTTTCGCCTCGAAATTTTGCCATATTAGAAAAAGTATCTACCTTTGCATCGCAATCGGAAAAAACGATGGTTGCTGACAGGCCAAAGTAGCCACTAACTTGCGAAAATAGCTCAGTTGGTAGAGCACGACCTTGCCAAGGTCGGGGTCGCGGGTTCGAGTCCCGTTTTTCGCTCAAAGAGAGTACATTCCCTTACTTCAAACTATCGCCATAGTCGCATAGAGGCATTTATCTGCGAAAATAGCTCAGTTGGTAGAGCACGACCTTGCCAAGGTCGGGGTCGCGGGTTCGAGTCCCGTTTTTCGCTCCATTCATTATCCCTCTATATACTCATGCCTTGGTGACTTATGCGATACCATCTGTCCGGGTGGTGGAATTGGTAGACACGCTACTTTGAGGGGGTAGTGGCCGTTGGGCTGTGGGAGTTCGAATCTCCTCTCGGACACAAGAAAAGCTAACCCATCATCCCCCGTGTGGTTAGCTTTTACTTTCTTATCCCTCCGCGGCGGGTTATCCCCCGCGCTCTCATCCACTCTTTTTCTTTTCCCTTGTCCGGGTGGTGGAATTGGTAGACACGCTACTTTGAGGGGGTAGTGGCCGTTGGGCTGTGGGAGTTCGAATCTCCTCTCGGACACTCTGAAAATCTGCAAGTTATTGACATTCAATGCTTGCAGATTTTTTCTCTTTATATTTTCGTCAACCGTTTTGTCCCCATCTCGGAAAGTTAGTAAAATTTTGTCCTCGTATTCTATGATTTTCAATGTCGATTAAGTAATCGTCTCAATTGTGCCTACATCTTAGGGGTTCTATTAACTGGTTTTGTGCTAAATCTCGTACTTGAATTGCCAATAAGCATGAACATAATCATTACGCCTGCAGCTGTGATGCCAATTCAACATTAACAGAGTTGCAAGCAACAATTGTGGGGAGTATTGTTGCCATAGGCGTGATGCTTATCTTATACAAAATCTCCAACTTATTAAAATTTCACTATATAGAACGTATAGTTATGCTATTGTTATATATCGCCATAAATATCATGGCTATTCACATGGCTATTGAAATTCTCAGCACACAAGTAAGCGGATAAAGAGCACTTGTGTTTGCATCATCCAACAGTGACTATCGGCTGACCAAAGAATGCAGAGAGCTTTCCGTGTGTGGCGATAGTGAAGTTTATCGTTTTAATATGAACACCGGCTCCAAAATCTGGAGTCCAAGAGCCGATTCAATTTTGCTGATGGTTTCAATGGAAAGATTCTCGGTTCCTTTCAGCACTCTTGAAATGTATTGTTGTGAGCAACCCATTCTCTCGGCCACCGACTTTTGAGTCATACCAAGTTCTTCCATCTTGTCAAGCATCATCATGGCAATGCGCTGCGAGTAGCGCAGCCATTCCTTGTTAGCCAACCGCGCCTCCGCTTTCTCCCTCCATTTCGATGGTGTGGCAGATGCGTATGCCCCCAACTTATTCTGTATCTCTTTCATAGTCGCAAATATTAAAGTTCGGCAATATATTCAATAAAACTCTCATCGTCAACAATTCTCTCGTCAAGGAGAAAATTTCTGACTTTCTCAATCTTTGCAAGTTCTGCGGCGGTGTGTTCTCTTTCCTGCATCGTGGCAGTCAGTTTTATAGCGCCACCGGTCACAACATAAACGCCCTTAGCCAACTTTATGGCATAGATGCGAAGCCATGACGAACGACCTACAAGATTTTTCAACCGTGCCTTCTCTTTGCCAAGCAGACATTCGGCAATCCGGCTATTACTCAACGGCCGGAATATAAGATTGAGGTTCGCCTCCGGTGAAATATCCATTATTATGGCTTCAAGCTGCTCACTGTCATCAATTGCGCGTCTAATCGCATCATTGATGTTGGTAATTTTGAAATAGCCCTCCAAGTCCTTTGAATTGGCTTTGAAGAATGCGCGTAGTCATGCAACGTCATTCCATTGGTCGAACAACGAATCAAGACAATTGTCCTCCTCGCCGCCATATCTTACAGCCCAAAGCCGTCCATCTTCCGTTATATCATCGAATGTCATAGTCTCAAATTTTGACGCAAAAATAAGAAATCTTTTTCAATAATACAACCTATGAGTTGTATTTGTTCGATTGACGATTTGATTTATTCCATTGGCTACTGCAATATCCATTCAAATAAATATAGTATAGGTCTATGTATATACATCCATACCTAACTATATTCACTATATTCATATTTCTACACTCATAAACAGTTTGGCGAGGCAAAAGAAAAATGGCATACATCACCTCAAGAAATCTGTTTCTTTTGCCCAGCCAATCTCATAAACAACCCTCAATCCACCTCCATTTAGCACAGCCAAAAAACGAAACCAACCGCAAATAAAAATCCTTAACAACCGATAAAAATCTCAAAATCCTTTTCTTCCCCTTATCCCTCTTATTCAAATCGTACAATATTCGTACAAAGCATCATAATTACAAGTATGATATTCAATATCTTACAACGCATATACTATAACAAGGAATGAAGCGTGCCAAGTGTGGTGGCACCACAACCAAATGGCTGAAAGGACGGAAATCCTTTCAATGCACTCAGTGCGGTTATATCAATACTCGCGGGGCTCGCTAAGCCCTACCGACGTCATGCGCTTCCCCTGGGATGACGATAGTCCCGCAACGCCATCCGAGACCTGGCACGAGCCGGAGCCGACCCGGGAGGAGCTGAAGGAGCGTTACCGCGCAGCCAAGGCTGCCGCCGGACTCACTTACTTGAGTCCCTACATACCGCGAACAGACTGATGCCGATAAACAAAATGCCAATCAAGCCGATACCCATGGCAATCTTCTGCACTGCCATGGAATGTCTCCCTATCACGGTTATAACTCCTCCGAGAAAGAGCAGCCAACAACCGATTTTGACAGGATTGATGGACTTACCCTTGGGAGCCTTGGGAGTCTTGGGCTTCTTAACGGTAATCTCGACTTTAATATTCTTATCTTCATTCATATCTGAAAACTTTCCGCAAATATAACGAAAACGATGGCCAGGACGGTTGAATTTGAGGTTAATATCAAGGGTGGCGACGGCAGTATCCTGAAGATCATTACCGTGGAGGCCGCCAATGCCGACGCGGCCATAGGTCAGATTGTGGAGAGTGCGAGCCGCGCCACTGACAATATCCGGCGTATGGCTGAGTCGGGCATGGCGTTCACCACGCTCAACAAGGCCATCAGCGAGGTCAACGGGATGATACAGGGGCTTGCCGCGCCCTACAACTCCTTCGAGGATGCCATGGCCAAGGTCAACACCATGGCCGGGGCAAACGCGGAGGCGCTTGCCAACCTCACCGACCGCATCCAGGAGATAAGCGAGGTTACGCCGCTTGCCCGTGAGGCTTTGGCCGAAGGCCTCTATCAGACTATCTCGGCGGGCGTCCCGGAAGTCCAGTGGCTTGAGTATCTAAATAAATGTCGACACCTAAAACATTTTATCCACCGTTATTGACCAACTTTCCCCATCAATATCTATATTTGCTTCCACAAAATAATCCAACTCGCCCGTCAGGCGATATTGCGCACACAACTCCACAGCACCCCCAACCCTAAGACCCGGTTTCATAATCTTCAAGCCCAAATGAGCACCATCATCCAGTGCCCCCTCATTCCCAAAGGGATATGCATCAATCTTTTCGGCACCTTTTGGACTCGTGACAGCTCCTGGATTGACCGCTTCGTAATCAACCACGAGCGCATCCACACCGCCCAGCAACACGAACTCCTCTTCATCCCCTTCTACATCCTCTAC
Organism: Alloprevotella sp.; assembly: GCA_023663135.1. GTDB lineage: Bacteria > Bacteroidota > Bacteroidia > Bacteroidales > Muribaculaceae > Paramuribaculum. The sequence goes on along the minus strand of JAMPIE010000001.1, from coordinate 65,532 downwards.
ATCCTCGAATGGCTTGTCCGCCTCATCCGGTATCGCAACTTCCACAAAGCCTACCTCAACATATCTTTTGAGCGCGAAGCCTATGCCAACGGCCACAACCTCGCCTACCTCCCCTCCCGTCGCCCATTCGCCTGGTGCCACTACATCATAGCCGGAGGCCATACCAGCTGATTAGATAACGGTCGGATTTTTATGTTTGATAGCAGTTTTTAGGCTTTTAGAGTGTTTTTGTTTTGCGGATAAAGTATAAATGTGTTATTTTCGCAAAATTCTCTCCCTCAACCATGAAAATCAAAAATTTCTATCATAACGCATGAGCTATCTCAAATTTGACAAAAACCTCATGATCAACCTGGAGCAATCTCTCACCAAGGAGATGCTCCGAACCAATCAATCAGGAGCTTACCACTGCACGACAGTCGTTGATTGCAACACTCGCAAGCAGCATGGCCTCTTTGTCATCCCGGTTCCGGAGTTTGACAATGCCCCCCACGTGCTCCTCTCGTCGATGGACGTGACGGTAATCCAGCATGGCGCCCCCTTCAATCTTGGGCTACATCGCTACACCGGCGGCGTCTATAACCCCAACGGGCATAAATATATACGCGAGTTTGACTGCGAGAGCGTCCCCCGCACCACCTATCGAGTGGGTGGTGTAATCCTCACCAAGGAAAAGATGTTTATCTCCCACGAAAACCGCTTCCTTATCCGCTACACCCTCGTCGAGGCACACTCGGAGACCACCCTTCGTCTCAAGCCCATGCTCGCCTTCCGAGAGGCCAACGCCCTTGTGATGGCCAACGACCAGATCGACAAGAGCCACGCCGACGTAGCCAACGGCATCAGCTGCCGTCTCTATCCCGGCTATCCCACTCTCTTCATGCAATATAACCATGAGCCCAAGTGGGTCGACGACCAGCACTGGTATAATGGCTTTGAATATGTCAAGGATATGGAGCGCGGAGTGCCTTACACTGAAGACCTTTGGGTGCCCGGCTACTTTGAGATGCCCATCAAGAAAGGTGAAAGCATCATCTTCTCGGCCGGCATCTCGGAAGTCGACCCCGAGATGCTCGCAAAGATGTGGGACAAAGAGATAGCCATACGCACATGCCGCACCTCCTTCTTCAACTGCCTCAAAAACGCCGCCAAGCAATGTTACTTGCGCGACAAAGATGGCATGTTTATCATCTCCTCTTATCCATGGGGCAAGGTGCGTGCCCGCGACACCTTCATGGCTCTCCCAGGCTCCACTATCGCCATCAACCACCGCGAGGACTATGAAGACATCATGGCCTCGGCCGCCAAGGCCCTCCGCCACTATATGGACACCGGCGAGCTCGACCGCCGCATCCACGGCATCGACCTACCCGACGTGGGCCTTTGGGCTCTTTGGGCTCTCCAGCAATATGGCAAGGCTTATGGGGCTAAAGACACTGCCGAGAAATATATGGGGCTCGTCGGCGAGATTGTCGACTATTACCTTGACAACCGCCACCCCAATATGCACGTACTCTCCGACACGGGCCTGATAGAGACCCTCGGCACTGCAGCACCGGCCTCCTGGATGAACGCCTCTTTAGGCGGTCGGCCCGTAGTGCCCCGCACAGGCCTCCTCGTGGAATTTAACGCCCTGTGGTATAACGGCCTGATGTTTGCCGCAGCACTCGCCGAGGGCCGCGAGGAATACACTGAGGCCCGCGAGCGATGGATGGCCACCGCCGAGAAGCTCAAGGGGGCCTTCATCACAACCTTCCTCAATGGCTTTGGCTACCTCTACGACTATGTCACCGGCAACTATTCCGACCCCTCCGTCCGCCCCAACATGGCCATCGCCATTGGGCTCGACTACTCTCCCCTCGACCGTCGACAGCGTAAGGGTGTGCTTGACGTGGTGACTCGCGAGCTTCTCACCCCCAAAGGCCTGCGCACTCTCTCTCCGAAGAGCTACGGCTACCGTCCCTTCTACCTCGGCTCACCCGAAGACCGCGAGATGGCCCTCCACAACGGCCCCTCTCGTCCATGGCTCTTTGGCTTCTATGCCGATGCCTACCTAAGGGTCTTTGGCCTCTCCGGCGCCAGCTACATCGACCGCATGCTCATCGGCTTTGAGGATGAGATGACACAAGGATGTATCGGCTCCCTCTCCCAGCTCTATGACGGCAATCCTCCCTTCACCGGTCGAGGCGCCATCTCCCATGCCGTCAACGTGGCCGAGATTCTCCGCTCGCTCACCACCCTTAAGAAATTCAACATGTAATCCCCCCACCTCACACCCCCCTGTATATATGAAAGCTTTAATGTTTGGGTGGGAATTTCCCCCTCATATCCTTGGCGGCCTGGGCACGGCCAGCTATGGCCTTACCCGTGGCATGTGGGAATGTGGCGACATGGACATCACCTTCGTTATCCCAAAGCCCTGGGGTGACGAAGACCGTTCCTTTGCCAACATCATCGGTGCCTCTCAGGTTCCCGTGGCCTGGCGCGACCCATCCCGCGAATATGTCGAGAGTCGCATCGGGAAAGTGATGGACCCCGACCTTTACTTCCGCCTCCGCTCCAACATCTACGCCGACTTCAACTATATGCGCACCAACGACCTGGGATGCATCGAGTTTTCCGGTCGTTACCCCGACAATCTCCTCGAGGAGATCAACAATTACTCCATCATGGCCGGCGTAGTGGCTCGCACCATCGACTGCGACATAATCCACTCCCACGACTGGCTCACATATCCCGCCGGCATCCATGCCAAGCAAGTCACCGGCAAGCCTTTGGTGATTCATGTCCATGCAACCGACTTTGACCGCTCGCGTGGCAACGTCAACCCCACCGTATTCGGCATTGAAAAAGATGGCATGAACCACGCCGACCATATCATCACAGTCAGCAACCTCACTCGCGACACTGTCATCAACAAATATGGCATCGACCCGGCTAAGGTCACTACGGTCCACAATGCCGTGACTCCCCTGAGCGAGGAGCTTCTCAACGTCAATCCTCCCCGCGCCAAAGAAAAAGTGGTTACCTTCCTCGGCCGAATCACCATGCAGAAGGGACCCGAATACTTTGTCGAGGCTGCCGCAAAGGTACTCAAAAACAACCACAACGTGCGCTTCGTCATGGCCGGCTCCGGCGACATGATGGACAAGATGATCCTCTTGGCCGCCGAGCGTGGCATTGCCGACCGATTCCACTTCCCCGGCTTCCAGAAGGGCAAACAAGTCTATGAGATGCTCAAGGCCAGCGACGTCTACATCATGCCCTCCGTCTCCGAGCCCTTTGGCATCTCCCCCCTCGAGGCCATGCAGATGGGGGTTCCCTCCATCATCTCCAAGCAGAGCGGATGTGCCGAGATTCTCACAAACGTAATCAAGACCGACTATTGGGACATCGATGCCATGGCCGACGCCATAAACTCCATCGTCACCTATCCCGCTATGTATAACCAGCTGCGCGAGGATGGCCTCGCCGAGGTCAACCAGATCACCTGGGACAAGGCCGGCAAGAAGGTTATCGACATATATAATAAGGTCCTCGGGCGTTAAAATCCTCCCCTCCTTTCCCATCAACCAGAAAACCCTCCCCCATCATAATGAAAGCAATCTGTTTTTACTTCCAGATCCATCAGCCTTTCCGCCTCAAGCGCTATCGCTTCTTTGACATAGGCAACGACCACTACTACTACGACGACTTTGCCAACGACGACATCGTCACTCGCATTGCCCACAACTCATACATCCCCGCCGCCGAGAGCCTCTTGCGCATGATTGAGCAAGACCCTCGCTTCCGCTGCGCCATCTCCGTCACCGGCGTGGCCCTCGAGCAGTTCGAGCAATATGTCCCTGAGTTTATTGAGCTCCTCAAGAAGCTCGCCGCCACCGGCAAGGTTGAGTTCCTTGCCGAGACATATGCCCACTCCCTCTCTTCGCTCGCCGACCCCGAGGAGTTTGCCGAACAAGTGAAGCTCCACGACGAAAAGATCCGCCTCCTCTTTGGCCAGACCCCCACCGTCCTGCGCAACACCGAGCTCATCTACTGCGACGAGCTCGCACCGCAGATATACGACATGGGCTACAAGGGAGTCATCACCGAGGGCGCTAAGCACATCCTCGGCTGGAAGAGCCCCAACTATGTTTACTCGGCCGAGGGCTGCCCGGGCCTCAAGCTCCTGCTCAAAAATTCCAAGCTCTCCGACGACATCGCCTTCCGCTTCTCCAATTCCGACTGGGATGCCTATCCCCTCACCGCCGACAAGTATATCGACTGGATTGCGCAGACCCCTCCCGAAGAACAGATTGTCAATCTCTTCATGAACCTCGAGACCTTTGGCGAGCTCCAACACCGCGACTCCGGCATCTTCCAGTTCCTGGAGGCCCTACCTCGCTTCGCAGCCGAGAAAGGCATCGAGTTTATCACCCCCTCCGAGGCCGTAGCCAAAATCAAGTCGGTGGGCGAGCTCTCTGTGATGCACCCCATCTCATGGGCCGACGAGGCGCGCGACACCTCTGCCTGGCTCGGCAACAAGCTCCAGCGCGAGGCCTTTGACAAGCTCTACTCCGTGGCCGAGCGTGTACGCCTCTGCGACGACCGCCGCCTCAAGCAAGACTGGTATTACCTACAAGCCTCCGACCACCTCTTCTATATGTCAACCAAACATATGGCCGACGGCGACGTCCACTCCCACTTCTCCCCCTACGAGACCCCCTTCCAAGCCTTCACCAACTATATGAATGTTCTGGCCGACTTCATCGTGAGGGTCGAAGAGCAATATCCCCTCTCTATCGAGAATGAAGAGCTCAACTCCCTGCTCACCACCATACGCAATCAGGCCACCGAGATTGAGACCCTCAACAAAGAGGTGACCTCCATGCGCAAAAACCTCGAGCACTACAACGAAGAGCATCGCCTGCGCGAGCCCAAGGCCGAAGAGGCCCCCAAGAAGGCTCCGGCCAAGAAGGCGCCCAAGGTCTTAAAGGCCGAGAAGACTGCCAAGACAGAGACATCTGACACTCCCGCCCCCAAGAAGCCCCGCGGACGCCGCGCCAAGGCTGAATAAGCCCCACGCTTGCCCCCATTGCCTCCCCATATAGCGAGGCGCAATCCGGTCTCAATGGATTGCGCCTCGCTTTTTAAGCTTTTTTTTGTAACTTTGCGCCAAATTATCTGAATTATGTGTCAGAAAGATATCATTGAGGAGATAAAAGCGCTCAAGGCCCGGCGTAATGCCTGCATCCTGGCCCATTATTACACTATCCCTGAGATACAAGACCTGGCCGACCATGTGGGCGACTCGCTGGCCCTGGCCCGCCTCGCCACGGAGGTCACCGAGCCCGTAGTGGTGATGTGTGGCGTCCACTTCATGGCCGAGAATGTCAAGATGCTCGCCCCTGAGAAGACCGTCCTCGAGCCCGACCCTTCGGCCGGTTGCTCTCTGGCCGACAGCTGCCCCGCCCCCGATTTTGAGGCCTTCGTCAAGGCCCATCCGGCCCACACCGTGGTGAGCTACGTCAATACCTCCGCCGCCGTCAAGGCGCTGACCGACATTGTGGTCACCTCCGGCAATGCACGCGAGATCATCGACGCACTCCCTGCCGACGAGAAAATCATCTTTGGCCCCGACCGCAACCTCGGCTCTTACATCAATCAGCTCACCGGCCGGCAGATGACCCTATGGGAAGGCGCTTGCCACGTCCACCAGCAATTTTCCCTCGATAAAATCCTCAAGCTCAAGGCCGACAATCCCGGTGCCATCCTTCTGGTCCACCCCGAGTGTCCCCGCCCAATCAGGCTCATTGCCGACAAGATCGGCTCCACCGCCGCCCTCCTTGCCTTTGCCCGCTCAAGCTCAGCATCAGAGTTTATCGTGGCAACAGAGAGCGGAATCCTCCATAAGATGAAGGCGTCATGCCCTGACAAGACATTCATCCCCGCGCCTCCGACCGACTCTGCTTGCGCCTGCAACGACTGCGCCTACATGAAGCTCAACACCCTCGAGAAGCTGCGCAACTGTCTGGTGACCCTCTCCCCGGAAGTGATCCTCGACCCGGTCTTGGCTCAAAAGGCACGCCGACCCATCGACCGCATGCTCGAAATGTCAAAGGCACTCGGACTCTGACGCCTCCAACCCAACCCTACGAAACAATACTGCATCACAATGGAATATAACCACCGCGACATCGAGGCCCGATGGCAACAATACTGGCGCGACAACAAGACCTATCGCGCCGAGATCGACCCCTCAAAGCCCAAATATTATGTCCTCGACATGTTTCCCTACCCCTCCGGGGCAGGCCTCCATGTCGGCCACCCGCTCGGATACATTGCCTCCGACATCTTCTCTCGCTACAAACGCCTCCGAGGCTTCAACGTGCTCCATCCCATGGGATATGACGCTTATGGCCTCCCCGCCGAGCAATATGCTATCCAGACCGGCCAACACCCCGAGGTGACCACCTTCAAAAATATCGACCGATATCGCGCTCAGCTCGACAAAATAGGATTTTGCTATGACTGGGGCCGCGAAGTGCGCACCTGCGACCCCTCCTACTACAAGTGGACTCAATGGGCCTTCATCAAGATGTTTGAGTCTTATTACGACACCAAAGAGCAGAAGGCTCGCCCCATTGCCGACCTCATGGCCCACCTCGATCTCCACGGGACCGACGGCCTCCACGCCGCTCAGACCAAAGAGCTCTCCCTCTCGGCCGAGGAGTGGAAAGCCATGGACGAGAAAGCCAAGAGCGAAACCCTCATGAACTATCGCATTGCCTATCTGGGCAACACGATGGTCAACTGGTGCCCCAAGCTCGGCACTGTCCTGGCCAACGACGAGGTGAGCGAAGGCCTCTCCATCCGCGGCGGCTACCCCGTGGAGCAGAAGCTCATGTATCAATGGTGTCTCCGCGTCTCGGCCTATGCCCAGCGTCTCCTCGACGGCCTCGACACCATAGACTGGACCGACTCGCTCAAGGAGACCCAGCGCAACTGGATTGGTCGCTCTGAGGGCGCCGAGATGCTCTTCCCCGTGGCCGGCAAGGATTTTGCCCTTGAGATCTTCACCACACGGGCTGACACTGTCTTTGGCGTCACATTCATGGTGCTCGCTCCCGAAAGCACCTACGTCGCCATGGTGACCACCCCCGGCCAACGCGCCGCCGTCGACGAATATCTCGCCGCCGTCAAGCGCAAGACAGAGCGCGAGCGAATGATCGACAAGAAGGTGTCCGGCGTGTTTACCGGTGCTTACGCCATCAATCCCCTCACCGGCAAGGAGATCCCCATTTGGGTGAGCGACTATGTGCTCGCCGGTTATGGCACCGGAGCCATCATGGCCGTCCCCGCCCACGACTCTCGCGACTATGCCTTTGCCCGCCATTTTGGCCTCCCCATCATCCCCTTGATTGAAGGCGCCGACGTAAGCCAAGAGAGCTTCGACGCCAAGGAGGGCGTCATGACCAACTCTGAAGGCCCCGAGCTCTCCCTCAACGGCCTCACCGTCAAGGAGGCCATCGCCGCTGCCAAGGAGTTTATTGCCCGCAAGGGGATTGGCCGCGTAAAGGTCAACTATCGTCTGCGCGACGCCATCTTCTCGCGCCAGCGCTACTGGGGCGAGCCCTTCCCAATATATTATAAGGATGGCATCCCCCACGCCCTCCCCTTCTCAGCCCTCCCGCTGCAGCTCCCCGAGGTCGATAAATTTCTCCCGACCGAGACAGGCGAGCCCCCGCTGGGTCGCGCTAAAGACTGGAAGACCCCCGAGGGCTATCCCCTGGAGCTCAACACTATGCCAGGTTTTGCAGGCTCATCGGCCTACTACCTCCGCTACATGGATCCCTCCAACGACCAGGCTCTCGTCTCCCCTGAAGCCGATGCATACTGGCGCAACGTCGACCTCTACATTGGAGGCACCGAACATGCCACCGGCCACCTTATCTACTCCCGCTTCTGGAACAAGTTTCTCTATGACCTCGGCATCGTTGTCGAGGAGGAGCCCTTCCGCAAGCTTATCAACCAGGGCATGATTCAAGGCCGCAGCAACTTCGTCTACCGCATCAAAGACACCAACACCTTCGTGTCGCTCGGCCTCAAAGACCAGTATGACACCACCCCTATCCATGTCGATGTCAACATAGTCTCCAACGACATCCTCGACCTCGATGCCTTCCGCGCTTGGCGCCCCGAGTTTACCACTGCCGAGTTTATCCTCGAGGATGGCAAGTATGTCTGCGGATGGGCTATAGAGAAGATGTCCAAGTCAATGTTCAACGTAGTCAACCCCGACGACATCGTTGACCGATACGGCGCCGACACCCTCCGCCTATACGAAATGTTCCTCGGCCCCATCGAGCAGTCTAAGCCCTGGGACACCAACGGCATCGACGGCGTAAACCGCTTCCTCCGCCGTCTCTGGGCTCTCTTCTGGAAAGGCGACCAATGGCTCGTCACCGACGATGCCCCGGCTCCCGACTCCCTCAAGAGCCTCCACAAGCTCATCAAGAAGGTCACCGCCGATATTGAGACGTTCTCTTACAACACCTCCGTAGCCGCCTTCATGATATGTGTCAATGAACTCACCCAGCAGAAGTGCCACTCCCGCCAGGCGCTCGAGCCTCTGGTAATCCTCATTGCCCCCTTCGCACCCCATATCGCCGAAGAGCTCTGGCATTCCTTGGGTCACGACACCACCGTCTGCGATGCCCCATGGCCCGGCTACGACGAGGCGCTGCTCATTGAGTCGACCGTCAAATATGCCGTGTCGTTCAACGGCAAGGTGCGCTTCTCCATCGAGACCGCAGCAGATCTTCCCGCCAAAGATGTGGAGGCGCTGGCCCTGGCCAATGACAACGCTGCCAAGTGGCTCGACGGCAAGCAAGTGAGAAAAGTCATCGTCGTTCCAGGCAAGATTGTCAACATCGTGGTGGGGTAACCTTCCGCCCGCCGTCAGTCAAACGCAATCCCGCGCAATGGGTCTCTGCCCATTGCGCGGGATTGCGTTTCCTTGAGAAGCCGTATTATTCAGCCGGGACAAAGGCTATGATGCCTCCCGAGCCGTCGGCCGGGCTATGGTAGACATTGATGGCAAGTCCCTGGCCTGAGCGCGAGAAGTTGAGGTAGCTCCCTGGCTTGGCTGACGATCTGATGGCGTGGCGCAGAGTGCCATCGGCGTCGCTTGAGAAGGCGCGGTCAAAGGTAAAGCCATAAGTCAGCTCATTGGGTCGGTAATCCCAGCGCCCGTCGGTGGCCACCGGGCTAAGCGAGCCTTCGGGCATGGCTTTGCATACGATGGCATAGCGGCCCGCATGCTCCGGATCGGGGACAAAGCGGAAGAGCTGGCTGTCATTGCCCTCCTCCTCGGCGACACCCCAGAGGCGTCCCTCGCGAGCTCCCTTGTCGGCCTGAGAGACTATGATAGGCGAGCCGACGGGAAGCACTTCCATCACCAGCCCGTCGCGCTCGGCTCCGGCGGTCGACTTCAAGCGATACCATTTGTCGGGGTCGGGCATGGCCACAGCCTTGGGCATCACTAATTGATGGCGGGCATAGTTGAGCCCGGCGAGGTTGAAGTATGCCGAGTCGGCAATGGCGCGCCCCATGAAATTGTCATAGTCGATGAGCGACGAGGGGGTCCAGCCATGCTCAGCTATGGCCAAGAGGCGCGGGAGGATCTGATACTCCAAGTCGCTGTCGCGATCAATCTGCTCGGTCCATACAGTGGCCTGCACTCCGATAAGCTTGTCGGTCTCGGGGGGAAGGTTGTTGTAGCTCAGGCTTAAGGCGCCATCGCCCACAGCTCCCACCTTGTCAAATCCCCTATAGCAGCGATTAATATAATAGCCGCCGTCGTGGGGGGTGTAGATATGCTCCATGCCCAGCTCTTCACTCTTGCGCGCTGCCTGCTCGGCCCCCACCCAACAATAGATCACGGGATTGAGCGGAGCAAGCATGGGCATATAGGCACCCGAAGCAGTCACCAGCTCGTTCCAGCCCATCAGTTTCTTACCATGCTTCTCGGCTGCATAGTTGCCTACCTGGCCGGTAAACCACGACTGGAGTGCCCTGAACGAGAAGTCGTCGTCGGCCACCCCGGCTTCGGCTGCCACCTTGGCTTTAAGGGCCTTACACCCATCGCTGCGCTCCCATGCCCATGTGGGACACTCATCGCCGCCAATATGGATATACTCATAAGGGAAGATATCGGCCAGCTCATCCACCACGTCGGTCACAAACTCCATCACCTTGGGATTGGAGATGTCGAGCACGTCGCGCGACACCCCTCCGGTGTTCCAGAGATTATGGGTGAAATGGCTCTCCACATTTCCGGGCACCGGCTCTGAGTCCATGTCGATGCCGGCCTCGCGGGCTATGGCCCGGTCAGGGTCAGTGCTGAATTCAGGGTAGGCGTGTATGGCGGCAACCATATGGCCCGGCATGTCTATCTCAGGTATCACCTCAATATGGCGCTCCTTGGCATATGCCACTATATCTTTAAGCTCCTCTTTGGTGTAAGCATAGGGCCCATAGGGGGTGTCAAGCCCCTCTCGCCACTGGCGCTGGGCGTCAAAGTCAGTCCGTAAAATATTGCGGTTGGTAGCTCCCTCGCGGGTGAGCTTGGGATATTTTTCCATGGGCAGTCGCCATCCCTGGTCGTCGGTCAAGTGGAAGTGGAAGCGGTTCATCTTATAAGTGGCCATGAGGTCAATCATCTTCTTCACCTCGTTGACGTCAAAGAAGTGGCGCGACACGTCGAGCATAAAGCCGCGATAGGGGAAGCGGGGCTCATCCTTTACCGAGACCACAGGCAGGGCATAGACTGTCTCGTTTCCGCCGGCAACGCCGGCCATCACGTTGGCCGGCAGCATCTTCTTCAGAGTCTGGAAGCCATAGTAGAGGCCGGCCGGTGTGGAGGCAGTCACGATGGCTTCCTCGGGAGTCACCTCTATCCCATACCCCTCGGCGGGGAGCGAGGAATCGAGTGCAATAGCGATAAGCCCCCGGCCCTCCGCTGCTTCGGCATCAAGCCCGGTGGCTTGATTTAGAGCGCGGGTAAATTTTGCGGTCTCTGCCTTCATCTCGGCCGGGAGGGTGGCGGCATAGCCCACTTTAAGCCCCCGGGGGAGCAGAAGCGTGCCGGTGCCCACTGTCATCTCGGCCGGGCGCGGGGTGATGTTCACCGTCGCGTTGTCGGTGGCTCTCATCGAGCCAAGGCAGCACACCAGCGCCGCCATCAGTAACGTCAGTTTGTTTCTCATGCAGAAATATCGGTAATGGGGCAGGCCATTTCGGCCCTCCCTATGGTTTGTTTACTCTGTGTCTACAAAGATAAAGCCTTTCAACTGATTTACAAAATTGCTCCGACTACAAAAATTTTATGTATCTTTGCTTTGACATATCAGGCCCTCGCTCTTGCCTCGGGCCGCAATTTGACATAACCATCATAATACCATGCAATTATGCCCACTATTCCATCTAAAGGACAGAAACTGACTCTCCCCGTCATAGCCGATTCATATGGTTATTACACCGTTGTCCACAATGGCAAAAACATCAAGGTAAAAAAATTTGACTTCCAGCGATATGACAAGACTCCAAGGGAGCTAAGCTGCATTGTCGACCGCGTGAGCGGCGATTTCATTTACCTCAAGCAAGACATGGGCCCCATCTTTGCCGCCCGCTACAAGCAAGGCGAGGTCTATGAATTTACAGTCGAAGCCGACATGACCATGGCCACACCCCCTCATTACAAGGTGACTCAAGAAGGCCTCGGCTACTGGATTATGCTTCCGGCAAGGAAAAACATGAAGCTCTCTCATGGCGACAAGGTCCGCTGCCGCGTCGGCAAGATACAGGGCATCAACCTCAATCTGCGCATCGAGGAAGTAGTCGACCGCCACGGCGAGCCCCCTATGGTGCTCATCAAGAAACGCGAGCTGGCCGACCGCGCCGGCAAAGATGCCATTGACGACCTCCTCACTCTCCTGGCCGATGAGCCCCGCATGGTCAAAGCCCTCCAGATGCTCAAAGAGAAAAATCCTGAATGGATTCTCGAAGCTCTACGCGCCGGGCGAGACTATCTCTTCTCGGCCGGTCCTCAGACCGCCCCTGAGATGGTCGAGACCCTCCGCGTCGTGGCCGCTTACATCCTCGAAGACACCGACCTCCTCGCCGCTTTCCCAGCACAGCGACGCCTCACCCTCCGCGACGAGATGGCTCGCCTGGTGAGCTACTGCGACGACATGCTCACCGCCCTCGACATCGTGGCCGCCGGCCAGCAAAGCCAATACATCTCCGAGATGATGTCTAAACTATCGGCCTCGGGTTATCTCTACCGTCCCGAGAGCCGACTGCGCACCATGATGTGTATCTTCACGCTCGACCCCGACAGCATCGACGCCAAGATGGCCGAGCTCATCGAGATTATCCACAAGGGCAATCCCGCCTCTTGGCTCGCCGAGCCTTTCCGCTCTGCCTTCATCGAGCAGCTTCAGCTCTATATAGACTCTTGCCACACCACCCTCGACAACATCTCTGAGATTGACGGCGACGAGACCGAGCGACGCCTCGACAAGATGCTCGCCGCCCTGGCCATCCAGCAGATCCTCGCCGACGACCGCGGCTCATCCCCCTCAGCCGAAGGCACCTCCGACGAGATGGCCGTCAACCGCTCTCGCCTCTACCGCTATTTCACCTTCAAGGGCAATTGCGTCAAGAGCCGAATGATCGAGAAGGCTTTCCAGGTGACTCTCACCGGCGACATACCCGAAGGGGAGTTTAACTGGGACGACACCAAAGACCTCGGTCGCCTGGGCCGCCATCTCTTGGCGCAGGAACAGGCCGACGGCTCTACCTATTCCTACAACGCCCCCCGGGCCGCCCTCACCGTGAGCCCCGCATCTATCGACCTGCGCATCCCCGGCCCTGAGGCCGCTCATCCTGCCCTCCCCTCGCGCCTCGACCTCTGGCACGGCCTCCAGATATGGCTCCCGGCTCCCCTGCCGGCCGACAAGCGCTCCCCGCGCACCATCCTCCAGTTCCGCGACGCCTATGCCATCATCCGGGGCGTGCTCTCCGGCAAAAATCCCCTGGCCGAAGCGGTTATCACCGAGCCTAAGTCGCGCACTAAAGCCAAGGCTAAGGAGAAGGCTGAGGAGATACGTCCCAAAGTCCGCATGCTCCCCGACCCCGGCGATCTCGTTGACATCATCGTCGAGGGGGTGGAAGATGACACTCCGGGTGCCGAGCGTTTCCGCTGCCGGGTGGTTGAGGATAGTTATCGAGGCATCGGCTTCCTCGACCGCTCCAATCTCACTCGCGGCAACGGCCAGCTCCCCCTCTCCATCTTTGCCGATGAGGAAGGCCATCCCTACATCCTCAAGGCCCGCGTCATGGCCTGCTCTTCCATCGACGACACTCTCTCTTTCTCGCTCATCGACGAGCTCAATCGCTACGTGGGCCTCAACGTCGAGCCCGGCACGGAGCTCAACGGAGTGGTCATCGCCCTCCCCGGCGGCGGCTACGGCTTCAACGCCGACCGCTTCACCGTCCTCACCGAGCATGGCTACACGGCCTGGGTCGACGGCGGCGACTTCTCCGAGACTATCACCGTGGGCTCCAACATTGCCCTGCGCATCGACTCTGCCTCGCAAGGTGGACGCGTCGATGTCTATGCCACTTGCATCCGTTCCTACGTCCCCGAGCGCATCACCTTCGAAGACGCCACGAAAGTTCTCCTCTGGAGCTATGCCGACGAGCAGATCTACCGCCCCAAAGGCAGCGAGACACCCAAGCCTGAGCCAGTTGAAGAGGCTTTTGAGGAGCTCTCCGACGACTCGGCCGGTCAGATGGATGAGACCCTCTCCGACGCCAAGACGGGCGAGCTGATGCACATCATCGCTCGATTAGCCGACCTGGAGACCGACATGGTCAAGGCCTACAATTACTTCAGCTTTGCACAGCTCTTGGCCGACTGCCTCGGCCTCGAGGCTCAGGCGCTATACTATGGCCGCCGCTGCTCCATCATCGAGGTGCTCGATGAGTTTGCATCCAATGGCCGCGTAGACCTCGCCCGCGTCGACTCCCTCTCCGACATGCTCATCGAGGGGCTTCCAACCTCGGTCGAGGGGCAGACGCTCCGTCTCCTCGCCGCCCTCGACCATCCCGAAAGGACCGAGAAGGTGTGGGATGTAGTCCGCTCCACCACCCAATCCAAGATCGAGAAGCTCGGCCGACTCATCCTGGCCTACAATGCCATCGACGGCTTCAAGCTCGGCCCCGAGCGCCGGGCCATCCGCGAGCAAATCTACTCTGAGCTCCACATGGCTCCCGACATCCTCCCCGAGCAGATCGAGAATGGCCGCGAGAGCCAGACCGTCGAGTTCAAGACGTCGCTAATCTATCCCGCCGGCAACTCCATGAGGCGCGACGTCGACCGCCAGACCCGCGAGATCGTCCAGATCATTGCCGGCTTCCTCAACACCGCCGGCGGCCGCCTATACATTGGCGTCTCCGACGAGGGTTATGTCCGTGGCGTGGCCCAAGACCTGGAGTTTTTCAAGTCTGCCGACAAGATGGATCTCCATCTCATGAACGCCATCGACAAATATTTCAAGATGGTCGACCGCTTCAGGTTTATCCAGAGCCGATGGGAGGAGCACGACGGCAAGCAGATCTACATCGTCGACGTCAAGCCCACTCGCATCCCCATTGCCCTCGAGGGGGTCTACTTCCAGCGCCATTCCACCTCCACTCGTCCCGTGCCGCAAGAGCTTGAGGCTCAGTTCCTCGAGGCTCGCCGCGACGAGTCGCAGCCCCTCACTTATGTCACCGGGATCGACAATGAGGCCGAGGAGATCACCGAGAGCGCCGTCATCTCCGACGAGCCCGTCGCTCCCATCGCTCCGGCGGTCGTCGCCGTCTCTTCGCCGGCAGCGTCTGCTCCGGCGCGCCGCCCAGAGATTGAGCATATCGCCACCTCCGAGACTCGAGACAATCGCGACTACGACACTTGCGATGGCACCCCCTTCCACGACCCCGTATCGTTCTTCTATATAACCGACACCGACGGCTCCTTCCGCAAGAGTCCTGACAATCTCTGGATTGATGACTCTTCCCGCCTGAGCCTCCGCCTGCGCGAGGAGGAGGCCGAGCAAGACCTCATCGCTGTCTTCGCCTCCGGACATGCCATCCGCCTCGACTATCAGCGACTCGCTGCGCAGGGACGCATCTCCGGCGGCGACATCGTCTTCCTCACTCCCGCCAAGGAGACCGACGGCCTCTTCATCTACTTCCAGAGCGAGGATGGCCGCAATGTCTTCAAACGCTTCTTCCCCGCTGAGGCTATTCGCCGCGGCGATGCTTATGAGCAAGGCGACCGCCTCATGCCGGTCGACTCTACCTTCCTCCGCGCTCTCGTCGTGGGCAAGAACCGCGCCTCTTCCTTTGCCCGCTTTGAGCGCAACGGCCAGCGCCTGTCAGGCGGCTTGGCCGACCTCGACAGCGACTATTCCAAGACCATCGCTCAGCACCTTTGAGGCTCACTGTGCCAAGGCTCGCGTGAAGTCCTCCTCAAGGGGGCGTCCGGCCACGAAGTCCCAGAGCGTCAGCGACCTCAGCTGGTAATAATAATACCAGTAGTTGAATAGCTCGGTGATATACGTCCGCCGCGCATCATCTTTTGATGTCTGCGAGTCGTTCAGGTCAAGGGTCGAGATGCGCCCTATGAGGTAGGTCTCCACATTGGTGTCATAGCGGCGGGCCGCGATAGTATCGGCCCGCTCGGCTATGGCCAGTTGCTCACGCTGATTGGAGAAGCGCTCTACGAGCACAAAGAGATCTTGCGAGAAGGTCTGGCGCTCCTGGCGCAGACGGGCCTGCACCACCTCACGATTGCTCTCGGCCACTTTTACGCGCCCGCGTCGCTTGCCCCAGTCAATGAGGGGGATGGAAATCCCCACCTCCACCACCTGATTGTCCAGCAGGTCGCGATAGGCGTTGGAGAAGGTGTGGTCGGTGCCGGTATAGCCCACTGAGGCTCTCAGCGTGATGGAGCGCATATTTCCCTTGGCCTTGGCCACTTCATAGTCGGCTTCGAGCTGACGGCGACGCAGGTTGGCGGCCAGTTTGTTGCGCGACAAGGCTTTGTCGAGTACGTCGGGATAGTCAACGGTAACATCCGGCGCATCGCTCGGCACCGACGGCACCAGCTCTACGTCGTCGCCATAGTCAAGGAAGGCTCTCAGGCGAAACATCTGCGCCCGCTCATTGCTCTGACCCGACGTGAGCGATGACCGCGCGTTGAGGAGGTTGAGCTCCATCTGCAGCAGGTCGTTCTTCGAGATCTGCCCCATGGCGCGCTTCTCTTTGGCCACGGCATAGAGCATCTCGGCATTTTCTAAGTTTTGCCGCGCCGTGGCCACTTCTTCGCGGGCCAACAGCAGGCTGAAATAATAGTTGATGGCGGTCATGGCCACCGCCTCTGAGGCCGACATATATTCCGCCTTGGCCTCGCGGTAACGCACCGGCTCGATGCGGCGGTTCCACTTGGCGGCGTTGGCGGCAAAAATGGGCTGCTCCAGCGTCAGGGCCACCGGGATTGACATCCACCGATTGTAGGTCGTGCCCGAAAATTGCCTCAGGAAGTCTATCTGCGACGAGAGCGAGAGTGTGCCCCCCGTGGCCCAGATGGTCTGCCTCAGGTCGAGCTTGCCCGTTGCCTGGAGGTTGTTGGTAGACACAAACGAGTAGTTGCCCTCCTCGTTCATGTATGATGAATACTGCTTGGAGTAGGAGGGGGCCGTTGCCGAGAGCACCACCTCCGGCAACAGGTCGGCCCGGTAAGAACGGTATTCCCAATAGGCCGAGCGTAGCTCCCCGAGGGCCACGGCGGCGTCGACGCTGAGGCTCCTCGCCCGCGCTATGGTCTCGTCGAGGGTCAGGGCTATGGTGTCGGCCCCCGCCGGAGTCTGCGCTGCCGCCGTCGCAGCGGCAGCGCAGGTTATCATTGTCAGGAAAAAGTATTTCATTTCTCTGTGTATAGGCTATTTATTCATCTTGCAATGCCACTGCGGGGTCGATGGCCATGGCCCTGCGCGCCGGGAACCATATGCCCAGGCACACCATGGCACACATCACCAGGAAGGTAAAGCCGAGGGTCACGGGATAAGCCTGCCACACCCCATAGCCGGGGACAAGGAGGCCGCGCTCCTCGACGAAGGTTCCTAATTCAAAACGGACCACGAGCCAGTCAAGGCCGATGGAGAGGACAACTCCTATGACGAGGAGCAGGATGCCTTCGCCCATGAGGCGGCGGAGGATGTCGCCGCTGGTGGCGCCGTTGACCTTGCGGATGGCGATCTCGCCCACGCGTTCCTGGGTGCGGAACCAGAAGGTGCCGAGGATACCAAGGAAGATGGAGCATAGAAGGAAGGCCAGGATTACCATAAGGTTACGCTGCGTCTCATAGATGTCGCGCTGGTTGGCGTCGCGCACTGAGTCGATGGTTGACATTGACACAAGGTTGACATTGCCGGCGTTAAACTCGCCGCGATGGCTCTCGAAGTAGTCTATAAGCTCGCCCATGCGTCCCGGCTTCACCTTGATGGCCAGGTCTTGGGGCACTCCCTTCTCCAAATTATAAAGGCTGAGGATGCTTCCTCGGGAGGCCGGCTCATAGTCGTTGCGACGGATATTCTCCATCACGGCGCCCACGCGATGGACGTCGGCCGAGTCGTTGCGGAAGAAGCGCTGGCCAATGAGCACAGTGGCGTCGTCGGGATTGTCAAAGCGGTCGCGATAATAATTGACGTTCAGTATGTTGCTGCTTACTATATAGTCGCCTCGCTCGAGGATGGCCTTGAGCTCTTCGCGCGTGTGGTTGCTCACCGGCTTGATTTCCATGATGTCTATCATCTCGGGCGATATGATTTTATTGTTGCCGGAGAGGCTGAGCGAGTCGCCGCGGTCAAGCTCGCTGAGGCTGTATCCCCAGAAACTGTAATTGTAAGGGAGGGCATTGTCGCCATATCCCACGGTCTCCACCATAGGGAGATCGCGCAGCCGGTTCACGATGGCCATGAACCCTTGCCGGCGATACGCCATGGTGTCCATCCCCTCCGGCACCGGGGCGAAAGTCGGGCCTCCTTTGATGATGTTGGGATTGGTCACCACCACATCCTCCATATGGTAGCCGTTG
Source organism: Alloprevotella sp. (assembly GCA_023663135.1). Classification (GTDB taxonomy): domain Bacteria; phylum Bacteroidota; class Bacteroidia; order Bacteroidales; family Muribaculaceae; genus Paramuribaculum. Next base: position 47,342 of record JAMPIE010000001.1, on the reverse strand, counting down.
GGAAGATTGCGCTGCCCCACCTTGAGATACACCATGTCGGTCAAATACCATATGGCGGTGGCCACTATCATAAGCTCTATAATGAGCCATATGTTTGAGCGCCATTGGGCGCAGGTCTGCTTTATTAGTTTGCGTGACATATCGGTTTCTGTTTCTTTTGCATGACGGTTGATTATCCGCGCTGGCCCGTGATGGCCTCCACGGGGTTGACGCGGGCGGCCTGTATGGCCGGTACGCAGGCCGAGAGAATGTTGAGGACAAAGGCTATGAGCAGGGCGAAGCCCACGGTGGTCCAGTCGATGAGCATCATCGGGGAGAAGACGGCTCCCTCGCCGTAGTCTGACAGGTGGAAGAGCATGTCGGCGCATCCCCATGCCACAAAGAAGCTCAGCAGCAGGCCTATGGCCGAGCCTATGAGGGTCACCACGAAGTTTTCACTCAGCAGGTCGGTGAAGATGCGTATGCGGCTGGCCCCGAAGGCGCGGCGCACCCCTATCTCCGACACCCTGCCGCGAAGGCGCGAGTGGGTCACGGAGCTGAGGTTGATGGCCGGTATGAGGATGAGCATCAAGTAGATTATGCATCTTTGCATGTCATAGCCGGTCTCTGGGTCGGAGTTTGACCCCCATGTATTGACGCTCTCCTCCAGGGTGAAGGGGGCGTGATGGTAAACCAACCTCTTGTCCTGCGACTTATACTCGTCGTTGATGCGGCGGTAACGCTCCTCCACCTGAGCCTTGAGGTTCTCGGCCTTGGTGCCCGGCTTGGCCAGGATGGCCACTGCCGTGGAGCCCATCTCCGTAAGGTTGCCCCAGCCGTCGCTGGCCAGGACGGGAAAGGCTGTCGTCGGGCCGTAGACCTCTCCGTAGGCATATGTGGCCAGGGGGGTGACGTCGGCCACCACACCCACCACCGTGGCCTCCTTCTCCCCCATCACGAGCTGCTGCCCTATGGCTTCATCCGGAGCGACGCCGAAGAGCCTGGCCGCTGCGCTCTTGGAGAGCACCACCTCGGGGATGCCGCTCTCCGAGGCGCCCTCGCTGTAGGGGCGTCCGGCAAGGAAGGTGTGGTCAAAGATTGTCCAGAAGGCGGCGTCGGCCAGGTTTTGGCGCAGCACATAAGTCCTGTCGCCGACTATGACATTTGTGCCGTCATCCCATGTCACAGTGTAATATGACACGGTGTCCACTCCCTCAAGGCCGCTGTAGAGGCGCCGGGCCATCTCTCGGCTGAGATCTGACGAGGAGTCGCTGTCGCCTTTCGACAGATGCAGAAATTTGCCTATGAAGAGGCGGTCGCGGCAGCTCTCCGGCGCAAAGGGTGTGATCTTCACCTGAGCCATCATCATCACCATCATGGCCAGAAACACGGCAAAGGCTGTCCCGAAGATTGATATGGCTCCGACGAGCGGGTGCTGCCTCATCTCGCCTATAGCCCTCTTGATTATTGATATGATTGATGTCATGATTTGCGGTGTTTATGAGATGCGACGTCCGTCATAGAGGTTGATGATGCGGTCGGTCAGGCGGGCTTGTGCGTCGTTGTGGGTCACCATCACTATGGTGCGCCCGTCAGCCCGGTTGAGGTCGCGGAGCATCTCCATCACCTCAGCGCTCATGGCCGAGTCAAGGTTGCCCGTGGGCTCGTCGGCGAGGATTATCTCGGGATTGCCCACTATGGCGCGGGCTATGGCCACGCGCTGGCGCTGGCCGCCGGAGAGCTGCGAGGGGTGGTGGTTGCGGCGGTGGCTGAGCCCTACGCGCTCTATCACTTTGTCTACGAGCCGGCGGCGCTCCGAGGCGCTTACGCCTGAGCGGTAGATCAGCGGCAGCTCCACGTTGTCGGCAACCGTCAGGGAGGGGATGAGGTGGAAACTCTGGAAGATAAATCCGAGCTTGTGGTTGCGGAAGTCGGCCATCCTGGCATCTGAGAGGCCTTTGGTGTCGGTGCCTGCCACCTCCACGGCGCCGGATGTGGGGCGGTCAAGGAGACCTATCACGTTGAGCAGGGTCGACTTGCCGCAGCCCGACGGCCCCATGATTGATACAAATTCACCTTTGTCTATAGTGAGAGACACATGGTCCAGGGCGGTGGTCTCTATGGTCGACGTGCGGTATACTTTCACTACGTCGTTGAGTGTGATTATTGACATATCTTTCGTGTTATTTGAGTTTTAGTTTGCTGTTGTTTTTATAATCGTTCATGTCAGAGGTGACTATCTTCTCGCCGGGGCTCAGCCCTTCGGTGACCTCCACAAAGTCATATCCCCCTTCGCCAAAGGTCACTTTGCGGCGCGTCAACTCTTTCCCTTCAGCTTCCGTCACCCACACTTCTGCGCGGCCCGGGCCGGTGTAATAGGGGCCGTTGGGCACTCTCACCACTTCGGCGCCTTCGAGCAGGTCGGTGATGATATACACTTCGGCGCGAAGCCCTGAGCGCAAGGAGCGGGCCGAGGGGTTGTCTAAGGCTACGGTGAAGGAGATGGTGCCGCCGCTGCTCTGGGGGTTCACTGAGGTGACATGCCCGTCGAGGGTCTCCCGCCGCCCGATGCGCACTTTCACGGGCGAACCGGGGCTCACTCGGTCGGCATAGGTGTCGGCTATCTCGCCGGCGACCTTAAAGGTGGAGAGGTCGGCCACGGTGGCCAGCTTCTCGCCGGGCGATATCTGGCGGCCGAGGTCGGTCACGAGCGAGGTGACGATGGCGTTGCGCGGGGCAAGGATGCGCGCCTGGTCGAGCTGGCGCTGCTTCTCGGCCATGCTCTTGTCAAAGACGCTCATGTCGAGGCTCCGCGACCGCCCCTCGGCACTCTTGATGCTCCGGGTAGACTCTAATTGCCGGCGCATCTGCTCCAGCTCCATAGCCCCGGTGTGCCACGCCAGCTCGGCCTGCGCCACCTTCTCGCCGGTGCCGGAGCCGATGGAGTCGAGGCGCCGCTCGGCGGCGAGCTCGGCCTCGAGGCGGCTCACGGCCATCTCTTTCACTTTGATGCGCATCTCCAGGTCGGCCACCTCCGTGCGGTCGGCCAAGGCTTGCTTGTCGTCGGCCAGCGCTTTGATAGCCCTTTGGTCGGCCAGCGACGAGAGCTCGGTCTCGGCCGTGCCGAGGTCGAGTCGCATGATCGGCTCTCCCTCGCGCAGCGAGTCGCCCGCCTGGACATACACCTCTAATATCCTCGACGAGATGGGCGAAGTGATGATCTGCTCATACGCGGGGACAACACGCCCTGAGGCCGACAGCGAGGTCTCGACCCGCCCCATGGTGGCCTCGGCCATAGACAGCGACGAGGCCTTGACGCTCCGCCCGGCCAGCGACAGGGCGCCCACGCCCAGCCCGACGGCCACGATGGCCGCCCCGCCATAGATTATCATTTTCTTGCGGAGCCCCTTGCGGCGCTCCTCCTTTGGTATTTCTCGATCCATATTGTTTGCAAATAAATTTTCACCCAAAATACCCACAAACCGCGTGCCAAACTCTCAACTATCTGATAATCAGCAAAGGCATCTCCCCAAAGGTGTCCGTTTTCGGACACCTGTCCGTACACCTCGTACACTCCTGTCCGACCAGTCCGCCACCGCGACAGATGGCCGGAGGCCATCCACTGAGATGTAGCCGGGGGTAGCGGGCAGCCGCCCCGGCGGCGTCGCCCGCTACCCCCGGCCCATACATCCCCCTCAGATCCAAAACCCCGGAGGGGTTGCACCCCATCCGACCAAGCCCCGCGACCGATGCAACCCCTCCGGGGTTGAATCCACCATCATCCCATGTCCGGGGGTAGCGTCGTCGGCCCCAAAAGGCCGACGACGCTACCCCCGGACACATCTCAGTGGATGGCCTCCGGACATCTCCCACGCCTTCGCTTTAGACCCTGCGAATGTTAAATGTGTTAATTTATTTAGTTAAATATCGTTAATAAATTGGGGGGGGTAATTTTTTACTAATACCTTTATCGACCTTACGGTAATTGACAATAAATCAATCATTTCACTCTTAAATTCTAATAATCCACATGAGAAAACTCCTACTCTTCCTATCAGTCTTTCTCACCTCCCTGGGCTTCGTCGCCCACGCCCAGGAGACTAAAATCATACAAATAAATGCAGCAAATGGCAGCTTTAAAGACGGCACAAGAGTATGGTCTACTGATGGAGACAACGCCGGTATAAAGATTGAAAGCAGGAAGGCAGCTGATAATTCGCTATGTAACAACATGACAGAGACAGGTGACAACCTGACCTTTCATCCCAACAACAATCCATATTACACGATTTCGTCAACTGATCCAACATACGAAATTACCTCATTTTCAGTGACGCCGAGCTATACTTTTTCGGGGACAGATGCCATGGCCATTATTTATAATGAAACAACATATACCCTTAATAGCGAAACCTCATCAGTCACGATTTCTGACGACAACCTCCATGTTAATGAATTTAAGCTTTACACTCAAAAAACGTCCGGCGGAGGTGCAAATGTTCCAATGACAAATTTCTCAGTGACGCTTAGAAAGTTGTCTGAGGATGAAGTTTTTAACACCGAGAAAACCAACGCTTTAGCACAAGTGACAAACTTTGCGAAGCTTTCCACAATATTTAGCGAGACCGCGACACAAGCAGCAACGGCCTCTATCAACAGCGCGACTTCTACTGAGGATATTGCCAATGCATTGAACGCCTTGAAGCAGACTGCTGAGAGCCGATTCTTCACATTCCACAGCGGCAAATCGGGCAATGCCAACTTCATGTATGTCAACAGCAGCAACAAGTTGGATGTCACAACGGAATCAGCCGAGGCATTGTGGACAATACAGACAAGCTCTGACGGCAATATCGTTTTCTATAATCCGTCTGCAAAAAAATACATTGGAGGCAGCATTCCTGGCACTAACAACCAATACAATACTGTTGATGATATTTCCAATGCCCTGCCAATAAATTTTGAGAGCGTAAGCGGACAAACTGACGGCGCATTTTGCATAAAGACAACTCCGAATGGATCGGGCAATCCATATTTCCATGATGGTGCCAGCGTGCATGTAGTTCCATGGGATTGTTCTAGTGCCAATTCTTATTGGTATGTTGCTGAAAAAACCAATGAAGAGGTAATCACATTGATGACAGAGGGATATAGCACATTCAAGGACGCTTATGAAAAATATGCAACCAATGATATGACTGTATTCACGGAAGATTCCAAACATAATCTAACTAATGTTCTTTCCTCATACACGGCCATAACAACAGGCAACTTTGAAGCTGTGAAAACCGACCTCGGCAAGATGGGTGACGCAAAGCGTGCTTCAATCGCTGTGCAGCTCATTCCCCAAGAAGGCAGATGGGTATACTTTACCCAGCCACATAATGGGAACAGGATTATTGCTTATGATGAAAATGGCCTGACCTCGCCTGTAGCGGCTAATGCGCCACAAGACGCAAATCTTTTCCAAATAGTTGACGTTACTGAAAGCGGATTTAACCTAAAGACCTCCTCAGGCAAGTATGTTGGCCCTCGCCCGAGCGGAAACAACTCGAAGTGGGTCATTGTGGATGAACAGAATGACGGCGGCAGCTTTTCATTTGTGTTGTATCCCGTTCAACCGGCCGGTGTGGGCATCCGCACTTCGGATAGTGAAAAGCCTTACTTACATGCCTCAAACGGCAATATTGTAAGGTGGAATGCACCTGATGTAGAGGCTAATTCCGGTTTCTGCCTTAACGGATGGATGGGTGTTCCCGATGAATTCACCTTGACGCCCAATGAAGGGTCATCATTAGAATTCATGGCCGGTGCTTCGGCGATGGAGATACCTGCGACTGCAACATTTATGCCCGCAAATCTCTCATGGGACGCAACAAAGATTGTAATCATCATGAAAAAAGGTGATGAGATTATTGAAGGCGCGACTTATACCAATGGCAAAATTGTCCTCCCGGCAAATCTTGGAGAGGGCACATATACCATTTCAGCGAGCTATGTCAACGGCTTGCCATCGACTGCCGCATCATCAGATATAACAGTTGTTGTGAAGCCTCTGCCGGCAAGCGTGAGCATTGCCTCGCCCACTGAGGCTGTGTCCGTGGAGGCCGACGCTGAGAAGCGCGAGTTTAATGTGACTCTCTCGTTTGATAATGCTCCCGAGAGCCTTGCTGACAGTGACCTCGCCGTCGGCACTAAGGATGGAGAGACCTTTACAGTGCTTGAAGGCTGGGGCATAGCAAAGGCCGAGGGTGACAACGCTCTTGAGTTTACCGTGAGTGTACCCGCAGCCACTACTGAGACCGTGGCCAAGCAGATGGTTGTACGCTATCAAAAGGATGCTCTTACCCTCTATACCTCACCTTTGACCGTCACCATCGAGGCTGCTGTTAATACCGAGCTGGAGGCTGCCAAGACTGCCTTTAACGCTGAGGCCGCTAAGGTTGAGGCCCTGGTAGAGCATCTTGACGCTGTTGACGGCCTGATGGCCGACGGGGCAAAGGAGACGGCCACCAATGCCATCAATGCCGCCAAGGCCCAAGCCGAGGCTGCTACAACCACCGAGGCCGTGACTGCCGCCACCACCGCTCTCACCGCCGCCAAGAATGCCTATGTGAAGAGCATCCAGGATGTAAACATCTCCATCAAAAATGGCTCGGCTTTCTTGTCATCTGTAGTGATTGTGAATAATGGAACCAATACGCCCCAGCCTCAGACCGTTGCAGAGATGGACTTTAACGCTATATGGCATTTCACCGAGATTGGCAACGATGGCATGAAGATAACCGTCAAGTCAAACGCCGCATCCAATAACAACAGCCTCGGCCAGGCTTGCGGAGGCTTCTCAGGTCATCTATTCAACATCTCCTACGAAACCATCGATGGCCAAAGCGGCTTTGCATTCCTGTCTCCCACCAATCTATACCTGACCAATCCCGGAACGACAGGCACTGCCACCACCGGCAGCAATACTCTTTCCGCCAATGCCCTTTGGACACTGGAGCGCGTATACATCCCCACCGCTGTGACCCTCACTCCCTCGGCTTCTGAGGTGACCGTTGGCAACTCCATCACCGTCGGCGTTGACTTCACATCCGACAAGGAAGGCACTCCCGTCACCGAGGGCCTCACAACTCTCAACTGGGCTTCGTCTGACAACTACCTCGCCACTGTTGCCGAGGAGAACGGCTCCGTTAAGATCACCGGCATGGCCGAAGCTGAGGAGGTGACCATCACTGCCACCTCCCCCATCCCCGCAAACATCGGCACTGTCACATTCTCCCCCGAAAACATCAAGGTTGCCGTCAAGGCCAATATCCCCGAACTCACCGGTATCAGCTACAAGAATGTGACTGACAACGCCGTGGACATCACCATCGCCAAGGATGAAGAAAGCCACGCCGCTGACTTTACCGTTGTGGGCAATCCCGCCAATGCCGACTTCGCCTCCAAGTCCATCACTTGGACAATCACGAAGGAAAGCGTAGAGTCGACCGGCATATCTGTAACCGCCAAGACCGACGCTGAAGATCTCGCCGCCAACGAGAAGGCCTTCACCATCACCGCCACCGACGCCGGCACTTACACCGTGACCCCCGCCATCGAGGGCCTCACCGACCTCCCCGCCCTGACCGTCACCGTCAACAAGGAGACCCCCGCTCCCGCCGTTGTGCCCGCCACAGGTATCACTCTCACCGAGAATTCTGCTGAGGTGACCCTCACCGACGGCACCGGCACCGCAACCATCACCGGCTCTGTTGACCCCTCGACCACCACCGAGACCCAGGTGACCTTCTCCTCTTCATCTGATGTCACCGACCTCACCGTGGCTATCCTCCCCGCTACCCTTGATGACAACAAGAGCTTCACCGCCACTGTCACCATCACTCTCGATGAGGGCAAGGAGCTGGAAAGCGATGCTACTGTTGAAGTGACCCTCTCCTGCGGCGCTGCCTCCACTAAGTATACCATCACCGTGAAGGCCACCAAGACTACAGAACCCCCGGTTGAAGAGCCCACCGTTGAAATCAGCGTGCCTGAGACTCCCGCCGAGGGTGAGGCTACCATCGCAACCACCGCTCCAGCTGAGGGCGAGGCCGAACCCGACGCTTTCCTCGAGACTAAGAAGGCTGCCGACGAGGAGGTTGAAGGCGAGCATATCCACCTCACCATCCTCCATCAGGTTGAGACCACCGTGGCCCTGACCGCCACCGCCAAGAATGTCGATGAGGGCACCAAGCTCATCGTCAAGTCATCCAACGAGGATGTTGCCACCGGTGACATTCAGGATGGTCGCATCGTCATCAACCGCACCGGCGCTCTCGGCACCGCAGTGCTCACCGTCGAGATCGAGAAGGGCGGCGAGGCTAAGAAGGCTGCTCTCCGCCTGATGGCCGACGAGACCTCAGTCGCTCCCACCGCACCCTTGCAGACCATCCACGTGGAGGTTAAGCTCCCCAAGGATGCCAATGTTGAGATTACCGGCGTGGCCAACCAGACCCTCGCCAAGAACGGCACCGCTCAACTCTCTCCCAAGGCCATGAACGGCGAGAAGGAGATCAAAGGCGCCGAGTTCACCTACAGGTCAAGCGACGAGAAGGTTGCCACCGTCGATGAGACCGGCAAGGTGACTGCCGTAGGATATGGTGACGCCAAGATCACCGTCACCTATGGCGAGGTAGAGAAAGAGGTCAAGGTGACCGTCAAGAGCGAGCCCACCATCACCGGCATCGAGCAGGTGAACGCCGACGCCGCCGCCGGCCAGGCCGCCATCTACGACCTCTCAGGCCGTCGCCTGACCCGCATCAATGCCGCCGGCGTCTACATCGTCAACAGCGTCAAGACCCTCGTGAGATAATCTTTAATGTGAGATAATCATTAATTTAGATAGAATGAGGGGCGGTCTCCCGTGATGGGATGCCGCCCCTTTTCTTTTCTCACCAAGCACCTGACCGCCCGACAGGCCCTACCGTATAGCAGCTGCAATAGCTTGGTTAGCGGCGGGCGGCGAAGGTGGTGAGGCCGGTTGAGAGGTCGGTAACGAGGGATGGACGCAGGCCGTGGCTGTGGAGGATCTCACACGAGAGAGTGAGGCCTATCCCCTGCCCTCCATCCTTGGTGGTCAGGAAGGGGGTGGAGAGCACTTCGGCGGCCTGCTCTGACGAGATGCCGTGTCCGTTGTCGGTCACGTAAAAGCCGTGGCGGTCAACGCGCAGCTCCACCCGTCCGTCGCTTCGCCCCGTCTCGGCAATGCTCTCCACGGCGTTTTTCACCAGGTTGACCACCACCTGCTCTATCTGGCCCTCGTCGGCATCCATCACCAGCTGCCCAACCGGGGCTGTCACGGAAAGGCTCACGCCCGAAGGGCGACACAGAGCCGCCGCTATAGGCTCAAGCCGCCTCATGAGAAGGCCCATATCGACGGTAGCCTTCACCGGCTTGGGCAGGCGCGCCAAGGTCGCAAACGAGTTGATGAAGGCAGCCGAGGAGGCAAGGCGCTCGCGCGCGGCACGGATGAGTCCCATGGAGTCGTCGCAATCCTCGCCCGGAGGCATGGAGCCCTCCACCATCTCGGCGAGGGTCTGGAGGGTGGAGTCGACGGCCCCTACAGAGTTGCTTATCTCGTGAGCCATAGTCCGGATAGCCATCGAGTAACCTCTCCGCTCAGCCTCGCGCATCTCCCTGTCGAGGCTTACAAGCATGAGGAAGGGGCGCGTCATGCCTCGGTCGATGAAATGGCCCAGAGTGGCTCCCACCACGTTGGAGCCCACGCGGAGAGTCGCGCTCTCGCCATCGCCCATCGCCCCAAGCCGCGAAGCCAACGGCGACGGGAGCTCGGCGAGGGGAGAGCCGATTATCGGCTCAATATTGCTCGGGAGCTCAAGCAGTTCAATAGCGGCGGGGTTGAGACTCGTCACCCTCCCCGAGGCATCGAGGTTGACCACTCCCATTGGGGAGGCCTCCACCAGGAGGCCGAGGTAATTGCCCTGTTCCAAGAGGCGAGTGCGCTCGCGGTGAAGGGTGTCCATCATCATGTTGAAGATAGCTGAGAGGGAGTCGGCATCGCGCTGACCCACAGGACGCAGTCGGCTCGCAAAGTCTTGCGACCGCAGCAGGCCCATACCCTCGACGATGCGCCTCACCGGCTTCACGGCATAACGCCAGATAAGCACGAGCAACAGGAGCAACGCCCCGCAGCAGGCCGCCCCGCCCCAAGCATAGGGGAGTGGCAGCAAGATGGCCGAGCCGGCGGCCATGGCCAACGCCAAGATGATGGCAACGATAAAAAGCCCTCGCATAAATAACGGTTGTTTGCTCCGCAAAGATAATGCCTCCCAAGCAACAAACCCTCGTTGGTAAAAAAATAATGGCTACCTTTGCGCAAAATTTTTCCAATCTGATTACATTATCTTCTGACAATGAACAAGACTCTCATTTCGCTGGCCGCAGCCGTCCTGATAGCCATCGGCGCAGGGGCGCAATCGCTCCCCGAGGCCGAAACAGCCTTCAAGGTGAAGCGCGAGGCGCTCTCCAACTCTCAGATCGACCGTCTCGCCACCTTCATGACCGACTATCTCGGACCTCGCCTGGCAGCCTCGAAGCAGAAGCTCCGCGCCGAGCAGGAGGTGGCCGACACCCTCCGCGCCATGGGTCTGGCCAATGTCCACGCCGAGAAAGCCATGGACTTTGCCAAGGGGGGCTGGGACAACAAGCGCAACTATGTGGCCATGACTGCCCCCTACTACACCTCCTTTGCCGCCAACCCGAAGGCGTGGAGCGGGAGCACCCCGGGACTCACCTCGGGCGAGTGCATACTCCTCGAGGCTACAGACGCCAAGAGCTTTGAGCCCTATCGGGGCAAGCTGAAGGGGAAGATAGTGGTGATGCCCGCCACGAGAGAGTATGAGCTGTCGTTTGACCCTCAGGCTGTGCGCTACACTGAGCAGGAGCTCGCCGACATGATGAAGGATGAGCGCCCCCGCCGTCCCTGGCGTCGCCGCGCTCCGATGGACCCCGGGCAGCGCCTCTTCCGTCAGCAGCTCGACTCGCTCCTCCGCGCCGAAGGCGCCATTGCCGTGATGGTGGGCGACGGCCAGTTTAACATTCCCGGGTCGCGCGGCGTGAGCTACACCTCCGGAGACCCGGAGCCGCTCCCAGAAGTGGCCCTGCCTATAGAGGACCATGGTCGGATGGTGCGTCTTCTTCAGGGGGGCAAGACAGTGGCCATGGAGCTCGACATCCTCAACGAGTTTACCCCAAACTGTCAGATTAACAACATCATAGCCGAGATACCCGGCACAGACCCCAAGCTGAAAGATGAGATAGTGCTCATCGGAGCCCACCTCGACTCATGGCATGGAGGCACCGGCGGCGCCGACAATGCTGCCGGATGTATCACCATGATAGAGGCCATGCGCATCCTCAACGACCTGGGGCTCAAGCCCCGGCGCACCATACGCCTCGCCCTCTGGGGCGGCGAAGAGCAGGGGCTCTATGGCTCGCGCGGATATGCCGCCGAAAAGCTCTATGACCGCCAGGCCAAGAAGAAACTACCCGGCTATGACCGCTTTGCCCTCTATCTCAACAACGACTTCGGCTCAGGCCGCTACCATGGCATCTACCTGGAGCAAAACGACATGGCCCGCCCCTTCTTTGAGACCTGGGGAAAGCCCCTTGAGAGCCTCGGCTTCACCACACTCTCGCCCAACTCCATGGGCTCCACCGACCATGTGACCTTCAACATGATAGGGCTGCCGGCCTACCAGTTTGTCCAAGACCCCTTAGACTACTTCCGCGCCTACCACACCACCATGGACACCTATGAGCGCATCAACCGCGAAGATATGCGCGTCAACGCCGCCATAGTGGCATGGCTCGCCTACTGCGCCGCCATGGACTCAGAGCGCATCCCCGTCAAGCCCGGAGTAATTGACTGACCGACAATAAATATGGACCTGCCCACCTTCATGGGACGCGAGCTGCGACATCTCGTGGCAAGCCTCGACGATGCCAAGGGACGCCGGAGCCTCAAGCTTTGGAAAGCCGAGGGCTCCAAGTGTGCCGGCGACATGCTCGGGCTCTTCCCCTGCCCCCTGCTCATAGCACTGCCGCAATGGCTTGGGGCCAATCCTGTCAAGGCCGCCGAGGCCGCTAACATCGTCGAGGCATCGCCGCGCGACATGGAGCGGCTGAGCCGACTGCAGTCGCCCCCACCCGTCATAGCCCTCTTTGAGATGACCGAGACAGAGATGCCCTCTGACGACAACCACGGCCTAATGCTCGCCCTCGACACCATCCAAGACCCCGGCAACCTCGGCACCATCATACGGACAGCCGACTGGATGGGCATCAGCGACATCATAGCCACGCGCCACACCGCCGACTGCTTCAGCCCTAAGGTGGCGATGGCCACCATGGGCGCCCTATCAAGGGTAAGAGTCCACTACGTAGACACCCTGGCCGAGGAAATGGCGCGTCGTCGCGCGGCAGGCGCCCGCATCCTCGGCACCTTCCTCGACGGCAACGACATCTTCGCCGCCTCGCTACCCCCACAGGGCCAAGGCTGCATCCTGATCATGGGCAACGAGGGGCGGGGCATCTCCCCCGAGGTGGAGGCCACCGTGAGCGACCGCCTGCTCATCCCCCCCTACCCCGCCGGAGCCGTCACCTCCGAGAGCCTCAACGTGGGAGCCGCCACGGCCATAGCCCTGGCGCGCCTCCGTTTCGGTCGCCAGTGACCTGAATCATGCAAAAACAAAAAGGGGAGGCGCCGGCAAAGGTGTCTCGCCTTTTTTTCTTACCTTTGCTTGCTATGAACCATCGAAATATCCTCTCGGCTCTGCCGCCAGTCACCAAAAACTTAATAATCATCAATTTAGCCATATGGCTACTGATGATGCTCATCCCATCGTTGGGGGAAAAGCTGACGCATTATTGTGCCCTTCACTTCTGGGGCGCGAGCGACTTCAATCCCGCCCAGCTGCTGAGCTACATGTTTATCCACGACGTGCGCTCCTTTGCCCACATCCTCTTCAACATGTTTACCCTCTTCATGTTTGGCATCACGCTGGAGAGAGTGTTGGGTAGCCAACGGTATCTCTTTTACTATTTGTCGTGTGGCATCGGTGCCGCGCTGGTGCAAGAGCTCGTGTGGCAATTTACGTGGGTCGACATCCTCGCCGGTTGGATCAACGCCTCATATGGCACCGGCATCGTTGAGGCCCGCGACATGATAGAGGAATATGCCTCACAGGGGCGCGACATACCGATTCTCAACGGACTGCTCACCGTCGGAGCCTCCGGCGCCATCTATGGAGTGCTCCTGGCCTTTGGCATGATTTTCCCCAACCGTCCGCTCTACTTGATGTTTGTCCCGATACCGATCAAAGCCAAGTGGATGGTGATAGGCTATGGTGCCCTCGAGCTGCTCATCGGGCTCAGCACGGCCAACGACGGCATAGCCCACTTTGCCCACCTCGGCGGAATGCTCTTTGGCTTCCTTATGATATGGTATTGGAAAAAGACGGGGGCAGTGCATGGCGACTTCTATTGAACTCACCCACCGATGCCTTCGGCGCCGCCGTAGCGCCGTCAGGACCCTGACCATCATAGTGACGGTCAACGCAGCCATCTTCACGCTGCTGCGCCTCTGCGCCATCATCTCGCCCTCGCTGGCCGAGAGCCTCATCTCGCGGCTGGCACTGCCCGCCTCAGGAGAGTCAGCGCCGTGGGGGATAGTCACCTACATGGCAACCCACTACGACACGCTACATATCAGCCTCAACATGCTGTGGTTTTGTTGGTTTGGCCTCATCCTTGCCGACTCCGGCGCAGGATGGCACTTCATATCCGCCACCTATGTGGGGGGAGGAGTGATGGCCGCGTTGGGCTACCTGGCTCTCGCCCACGGAGACGACAGCTTCCTGATAGGCTCCTCGGGAGCCGTGATGGCCATCGTGGCCGCAGCCGCCACCGTAGCCCCTCGCGCCCGCCTCGACCTCCACTTCCTACGCTCAGTGAGCGTGGCTACAGCCGCGGGGGTCATCATGGCCCTGTGGTCCATCGGGATGGCGTGGGGGCTTGCCGGAGCCCACATAGCCCACATAGCCGGCATCATAGGGGGCATCATGGCCGGGGGGCTCCTTCGCCGCTCATGGAGGCGACGAGCACCGGAGGCTACTGTCTCATCACCCGAAGCCACGACACTCCTTGACAAGCTCCGATCGTCGGGCTTTGACTCCTTGACAGCCGACGAGCGACGCACCCTGGTGAGTGCCTCTTCCCCATCAACATCACGCAAATAATCTTATCACATATCTAACCATTATCATGAAAATGAAGCAAATGGCCATGTCGGCCTGCATAGCCCTCGCCACGGCCGGAGTGATTACCGGCTGCAACGGCGGCAACAAGGGAGCCGACCACGTCAACCCCTTCCTCCAGCCCTCTTACGGGACAGTCTATGACATCCCCCCGTTTGACCAAATCACCTACGACGACTACCTCCCTGCCATAAAGCAAGGGATAGCCGAGCGTCAGGCCGAGATAGACTCAATCGTAAACAACCCCGAGGCACCCACCTTTGACAACACCATACTGGCCATGGAGAAGGCCGGGAGAACCCTCTCGAGGGTGATGCGCGTCTTCTATGCCCTCAACGAGACCGACTCCTCGCCCGAGATGGAAGAGATAGACTCAGAAGCCACGCCCCTTATCTCGCGTGCCAGCGACGAGATAATGATGAACCCCGCCCTTTTTGCGCGCGTGAAGAATCTCTACGAGCGTCGCGACTCCATGGGGCTCAACACCGCCCAGATCAAAGACATAGCAGACACCTACAACGACTTCGTGCGCTCAGGGGCCCTTCTGTCCGATGCCGACAAGAAAGAGCTGATGGATGTCAACGCCAAGCTCGGCGACCTCTACCTCCAGTTTAACCGCAACCTCCTTGCCGCCACCAACGCCTTTGAGATAGTCATCACCGACAAAGCGCGCCTCTCAGGCTTGCCCGAGAGCTCAATAGCCCAGGCCGCTGAGGCAGCCAAGGCTGCCGGGAAAGAGGGATGGCTCTTCACCCTTCAGGCTCCGAGCCGCCTGCCGGTGCTCCAGTATGCCGACGATCGCGACCTGCGCCGGGAGATGTATGAGGGATATGTCAACCTCGCCTCCACGGGCCAGTATGACAACGGCCCGGTCATCAACCAGATAGTGGCCACCCGCGCCCGCAAGGCAGCCCTCCTCGGCTATCCCGACTATGCCGCCTTCATGACCGCCAACGTGATGGCCAAGACCCCTCAGGCAGCACAAGACCTCTTGATGCAGATATGGCGACCGGCCATCAAGCGCGTCGATGAAGAAGTGAAAGAGATGCAAGCCCTGGCCGATCGCGAGGGAGCCGGGATTACCATCGAGCCTTATGACTATTACTACTATGCCGAGAAAGTGCGCCGCGACAAGTATGCCCTTGATGAGGATGAGGTGCGCGCCTACTTCCCGATAGAGAATGTGCGCAAGGGCATCTTCACCATGGCCAACAAGCTCTATGGCGTGACCTTCAAAGAGCTCCCCGATGCCCCCCGCTATAACCCCGAGGTGAAGGTGTATGACGTGCTCGATGCCGACTCCAACCACCTGGCCGTGTTCATGACCGACTATTTCCCCCGTCCATCGAAGCGCCAAGGCGCATGGATGGATGAGATGCAAGGCTCGTTTGTCGACCCTGACGGGACAGTCCAGCGCCCCATCGTCTTTAATGTGGGCAACTTTACCCGCCCCGCCGGCGACACCCCCGCCCTGCTCACCCTCGACGAGGTTGAGACAATGTTTCATGAGTTTGGCCACGGCCTCCACGGCATGCTCTCCCGCGCCGCCCTCCGCTCCCAAAGCGGCACCAATGTAGACCGCGACTTCGTGGAGCTCCCCTCACAGATTCACGAGCACTGGGCCCTTCGCCCCGAGCTCCTCAAAGACTATGCCTACCATTACAAGACCGGAGAACTGATACCCGACAGCCTTGTGGCCAAGCTTGAGGCCGCGTCGACCCACAATCAAGGCTTCACCACCACCGAGCTTGCCGGAGCCGCCTTGCTCGACCTCTACTGGGGCCACGTCAACCCCTCGCAGGGCGACAGCATCGACGTGATGGCCTTTGAGGCCCAGGTGGCCAAAGAGCTTGGGATGCCGAAAGAAGTGCAATTCCGCTACCGCTCCCCCTACTTCCGCCACATCTTCGGCTCCGACGGTTATGCCTCAGGATATTACACCTATCTCTGGGCCGAGGTGCTTGACACCGACGGCTTTGAGCTTTTTGAAGAGAAGGGAGTTTTTGACCCCGAGACCGCCGCATCATTTAAGAAAAACGTCTTGGAGATGGGCGGATCGATCGACCCGATGGAGACCTACGTAAAATTCCGCGGACATGAGCCATCGGTTGAGGCCCTGCTGCGCAATCGCGGCCTAATAGAGAAGAAATGATAGACACTCATACACATCTGTATTTGAGCGAATATAGTGTCGACGGCGACTCACCTCGAGCCGCCGTCGACCGCGCTCAGGCCGCCGGGGTTGAGACCCTGGTGATGCCCAACGTAGACCTGACGACCATAGCCCCGCTTCAAGAATTGGCATCGAGCTGCCCCGGGGCCGTGAAGATGGCCATGGGGCTACATCCCACCGAGGTCAACGAGACGTGGGCCGAGGCCGTGGACACCATCGAAGCCGAGCTCCGAGGGTCTCACGCCGCAGAATATGTGGCCGTGGGGGAGGTGGGGATAGACCTCTACTGGGACAAGTGTTACCGCCACGAGCAAATGGAGGCCTTTGACCGGCAGGCACGCTTAGCCGCCGAGCTCAGACTTCCGCTTATCATCCATTGCCGCGACGGCCTTGACGAGACCCTCGAAGTGATCGAGGGTCTCCCCACACCACCCCCGGCCATGGTGATGCATTGCTTTGGCGGCACAGAGGCCGACGTAGAGGAGATAAGGCACCGCGCGAGCGGCGTCCCCGAAATCTTCTTTGGCATCGGAGGGGTAGTGACCTTCACGAAATCGACACTTCCCGATGTCCTTCCCGCCATAGAGCTTGACCATATAGTGCTGGAGACCGACTCACCTTATCTTGCGCCCACGCCCCATCGCGGCAAGCGCAACGAGAGTGCCTTGCTGCCGCTGGTGGCCGCTAAGATAGGGGCCGTGATGTTCCCTGAGCTGCCCACCGACGAGGCAATGGCCCGCGTAGATGCCATTACCACCGCCAATGCCCGACGACTCTTCCCCCGCTTGAACGACACCGCCCGATAAAAGGCGGCGAGGCAGAAAACAATAAGAATGTCAAGGGACTCATGCCGGCGCTTGGATTTCTCTGATAGCTCAGAGGGGTTGAGGGGAGGCGTGTCGGGCGGCAAAGCTATAGAAAAGCCGGAAGGAGGCGAAAATCGAGTAGGAGGTGAACACTAATCAGAGGTGATTGGCAGCTTGTCTTTGGCTGTACGCTTGCCGCTATTAGGCCGCGTTAGGGACTTGCACCCTTTAGATTATGCCCATGTCGGGCGAACAAAGATATGCCGCGACATATGTCGCGGCATATCATCAATCAAAATAAAAATATGCAAACGATTTCCGTTATGCAACCAATTTCAGTTTATTCGGCCTTGCCATCGGAGCCAAGGACGTTGATGATCTTGTGCTTGTAGAGGCGCTCCATCTCGTCGCGAGCGGGGCCGAGATACTTGCGGGGGTCAAATTCGCCGGGCTTGTCATTGAAGACCTTGCGGACGGTGGCGGTCATAGCGAGACGGCTGTCTGAGTCGATGTTGATCTTGCAGACAGCGCTCTTGGCGGCCTTGCGGAGCTCTTCCTCGGGGATGCCGATGGCGTCGGGGAGCTTACCGCCGTTGGCGTTGATGATGTCAACATATTCTTGGGGCACAGAGCTGGAGCCGTGGAGGACGATGGGGAACCCGGGGAGCTTCTCCATGACAGCGTCGAGGACGTTGAAAGCCAGAGGGGGAGGCACGAGACGACCGGTCTTGGGGTCGCGGGTGCACTGCTCGGGGGTGAACTTGTAAGCGCCGTGGGAGGTGCCGATGGAGATGGCGAGGGAGTCGCAGCCGGTGCGGGTAGCAAAGTCGATGACCTCCTCGGGGTCGGTGTAGGTGTGGTGGTCGGAAGAGACTTCATCTTCAACGCCGGCGAGGACGCCGAGCTCGCCCTCGACGGTAACGTCATACTGGTGGGCGTAGTCGACAACCTTCTTGGTGAGGGCAACATTCTCCTCGTAGGGGAGATGAGAGCCGTCGATCATGACAGAAGAGAAGCCATTGTCAATGCAGTCCTTGCAGAGCTCGAAAGAGTCGCCATGGTCGAGATGGAGGACAATCTGGGGATGCTCCCAGCCGAGCTCCTTGGCGTAAGCGACAGCACCCTGGGCCATATAGCGGAGGAGGGTTGCGTTGGCATAGTTGCGGGCGCCTTTAGAGACCTGGAGGATAACGGGGCTTTTCTCGTCGGCAGCAGCCTTGATGATGGCCTGGAGCTGCTCCATGTTGTTGAAGTTGAAGGCAGGGATGGCATAACCACCCTTGATGGCCTTGGCAAACATCTCGCGGGTGTTTACGAGGCCGAGTTCCTTATAGCTTACCATATTGGGAAAACAGGGTTATGTAGTATAGTCTTGAAGATTGGCGGCCGTGGGTCAGAAGCCACATCGGCCATTCAGCTGCAAAAGTAGCTTTTTTTTCTCAATTGCCCAATCTTTTTTTCCTACATTTGCGACATGAAAGAAAATATAACATATAGCATGGGGCTTGGCCGGAGGCTTATGCTCTTTGTGTTGATGGCATTGGCCGGTCTCAGCGTGGCCGGGATGATAGCCATGGCACTTGGCGGGGAGACGTCGGCGAGAGTACGCATAGCCGCGGTGGCGCAAGACTTAGTGGGCTTTGCCATACCGGCAGTGGCAGTGGCAGTGATGGTGACACGGAGGCCGGCCGAGATGATGATGATCCACAGGCCGAGGATGAACGTGACCCTAATGATGCTGGGCGCGCTTGTTGCAGCCGTCCCGGCCATGAACCTGATAGTGGAATGGAACGCGTCGCTGCCAATGCCTCGGGAGGTGGAGCGCGCAGTGGCCGCACAGAAAGAGATGATAACCCTGCTTCTCGGGGGCAGTGGCGCCGGGGCGCTCGTCATGGGGCTGCTCATAGTTGGGGCCATGGCGCCTTTGACCGAGGAGATGCTCTTCAGGGGATGCCTTCAGAGGCTGTTTGGCCCGATGGTGAACCGCCATGCGGCCATATGGGTGACGGCCACAGTGTTTTCACTGGCACATATGGACCCCACGGGCTTTATCCCGCGCCTGCTGCTTGGCGCCTTCTTTGGCTATGCCATGAATTGGAGCGGGTCGATATGGAGCGCAGTAATGCTCCACGCCCTCAATAACAGCCTGGCCATCACAGCCATGTGGCTGAGTATGAGAGGAGACACGATGGGGGATGTGATAGAGACGATGGGCACCGGGATGCCGCTTCTGGCCGGGGGGAGCGCCATAGTGTCAGCGTTGCTGCTGAGGGGCGCATATCTTGAAGCGAGAAGAAGGCTATAGAGCGTAGCCGACAGAGAGATAGTAGCAGAAATTATGGATGTTGGGGGTAACAATGCCACGTCCGTGGGGGATGTAGGCAATGTTTTTGAGGCCAAAGTCGAGGCCGGCGCCGATAGAGAGACGGCTGAATCGGAGACCGGAGGCGAGGTGGAGGCCGATATCGCTACGGCGGTTGGAGTGGATAAAGGTTTTATCGTCGGAAAAATAGTCGTTCTTGGCCGAGATGACTGTCGAGACGAGCTGACCGAGCGAATTGACCTGAGCGTTGTAGATGTCTTGGCTCTGGCTACCGCCAATTCCATAAGCGTAGTACATACCGCCATCGATGACCCAACGTACATTAGACGAGACATTAAACCTCACTTGGAGAAAGACAGGGATACGGATATAAGTTGACGAATTGCGGAGGAAGATATTGCTCACCGAGGAGACATCGCTGGCTGCCACGGCCATATCCACGCGATAATGATTAAAGACGAGGTCGATGCCGGTGCCGAGGCCCACCCAATCGCGAATGCCAAAGACAGCCTTAGCGCCGGCGCCCCAGGTGGAGCCGGGCGAGGTGTTCATCTGCGTAATCTCGGGGAAAGAGCCGAGATAATTTTCGGTGATCATAGCCCCACCAAAGAGAGCGTGGATGTCGAGGTCGAGAAATGAAGGGGCTGGGCCATAGTCAATAAAGTTCTTGGCCGAGGCCGGGATGGCGGTAGACACCAATATAAAGAAGGAGGCTAATGCAAGACGAAGAGGATTAGACATGGGATGAATAAAGGGAGGGTTGAAGAAAACTCTATCGCGACGCGAAATTAGAAAAAAAATTTTGAAAACATCGGCCATCCCCCTACCTTTGTGGCGCTAATGGGCAAAAGAGATGCCTCACACGACCAAACTTCATGAAAAGTAATCAATATCCGTCACTGAAATGAATCCGAAAAGCAAGGCCAAATGGGCCTCAACGCGCGATTATCTGATGATAGTCTTGGGCATAATGATGTATGCCTTTGGCTTTACCGCCTTCATCTTCCCCGAGAAGATAGTGATAGGAGGGTTGGCCGGATTTGGCACGGTGATTTATTTCCTGACCGAGCGCTTCATGGGCTATGGAGTGCCGGTGGCCATCACATCATATGCGTGCAACCTGCTGCTATTGGGCATGGCCTTTCGGTCGGTGGGACGACAATTTGTGTGGCGCACGATCTTTGGTGCGACAGTACTTTCGCTGGGGATAGGCTTATTGCAACCTCTCTTCCCGGCCCCGCTCATAGAGGGAGAGACGTTTATGAGCGCTATTATCGGTGCGATCTTGATGGGCTTTGGCATAGGACTGGTGTTTGTCCACAACGGGTCGTCGGGGGGTACGGACATCATAGCGGCAATGGTGGCGAAGAAGAGCAATGTGACCATAGGACGCATAATGCTTTATGTGGATATGTGTATCATCTCGTCGTCGTTTTTGCTGTTTGGACAGCTCGACAAGGTGGTGTATGGCTTTGTCGTGTTGGTGATAATGAGCTATGTGTGTGACATGGTGATATTGACCAACCGCCAGGCAGTGCAGTTTACCATCATCTCGCGCCACTGGGACGAGATAGCCGCGGCCATCAACAACGATGC
The DNA here is from genome assembly GCA_023663135.1 of Alloprevotella sp. Lineage (GTDB taxonomy): Bacteria > Bacteroidota > Bacteroidia > Bacteroidales > Muribaculaceae > Paramuribaculum. Next base: position 26,144 of record JAMPIE010000001.1, on the reverse strand, counting down.
CCATCGCGGCTGCACCGTCATTGACGGCACGGGGTGGTATACTCGCCAGAGTGTCAAGATATTATTGGTGTTTTGCAGGAAAATAGAGGCCGTAACCATCTTCCGCATAATAAAGAGCATCGACCCAGATGCCTTCATCTCGCAGGGAAACGTCAACGGCGTCTATGGCCGTGGGTTTGATGCGATTAAGGTGAAGGTGAAACCCTCAGAGCATCAAGAGCAGACACGGCTCACATCAGCGCCCCCGGCTCCGAGCACCGGCGCTAACGTACAGATATAATCCCCTCCCCCGCAACTATGGCCGACAACTACCTTGAACGCCGAATGGAAGATTACCGCTCCGGGCGCCTGCGAGCGACGAGCCGGGGCTCAAAAAGCGCGACTGCCACTCCCCTGCCCTCGTCGGTAGCCGAGACACTTGGCCCGTCGACGCGCATCCTGATCCTCACACGCTCAGCCTCGGCCTCATCCCGCGCCCGCGCACTTATAGGGCTGATGCGCATGCCGGGATGCCGAGTGGCCTTCACCGACATCAACAGCGCAGAGGGCACACGCCTGGCACAAGCCACAGGAGCGCAATGCCACCCCATCGATTGGACGGATGAGGCGGCATTGGAGCGTTCACGGGGGCTTATTGAGCGCCGGTGGGGAGGGATAGATGTGGAGGTCGTTGTCAACGACTAAACCTAATCGGGATAGCCGAGCGTCATAGCCACGACGAAAGAGCGGGAGGAGTCGAGGCCGAGGGCATCGCGCAAGACGTCGGCAGCCACATAGACGCGCTCCACCACGTTGAGGCCGGCCGAAGTGGCATAGAGATAGACATTTTCGGCCGCCGCACCGGCATCGAGGGCGGCAATCCTCATCATCTCAGGATCAGACATCCGAGCCAAGGCCGGCTCAGAGGCGGCCATCAAGTCGCGATTGACAAAGATGGCAATGCTTAGGGGGGCCACCTTGACAAACTCCTGCTCGCCGGCGAGCGGGCGCAGATCGCCACCGGCCACTGGATTGAGCTTATGCTCCTCTGGGTCGTAGAGGTAGGCACCCTCCTCAGTGATGGCATAAACCTCCAGTCCATAGACGCCCCAAGCAGCTGGGGAGACATGGCCGCGCGTGGAGCGACGGTTGATGCCGTAGGCCGCCCACATCACTTCACTCAAGAGCTTGAGCGACAATGGCTGGGAGGAAAAGGAGCGCGAAGTGTGGCGTTTCATCAGGGCTTCCTTGACGGAGAGGCCCTCGGCTGTGACGGGAGCCACCAGCTTTAAGGGCATTATCTTGCTTGGCATAGCGAATTGCTTTGTTGAGGGTTGGGAAAGTAGTTGTGGCTAAAATGTGGTTATGAATTGTTAACACCTTATTCCCTATAGATGTTCAAATGGCAGAGAGGACTACGGGGGATAAGGGGAAGGAGAATATTTTTTTTGCACAGGTGATGATTTTGGCTTATTTTTGCAAACCTATCTCTCCTCAGAACAAATATCCCCACACACAGCTCCGTCTCCCCATGCCGAGTGTCTCCAACCGCGGCGAGCGTATGCCCGCCTCCCCCATACGCAAGCTCGTGCCCTTAGCCAACGCCGCCAAGGCACGAGGCATCCATGTCTACCATCTCAACATAGGCCAGCCCGACCTGCCCACACCCCAAGAGGGGCTCGACGTCTTGGCTCACATAGACCGCAAGGTGCTGGAATACAGCCCATCGGAAGGGCTGCTCTCGCTTCGCGAGAAATTGGCCGACTATTACCACCGGTTTAACATCAATGTGGGCGTAGAAGATATCATCGTCACCTCGGGAGGGTCGGAGGCAGTGCTCTTTGCCTTCATGGCGTGCCTTGACCCCGGGGATGAAATCATAGTCCCCGAGCCCGCCTATGCCAACTATATGGCCTTTGCCATCTCGGCAGGCGCGAAGATAGTGACAGTGCCGTCATCCATCGACGAGGGGTTTGCCCTCCCCCCGGTGGAAAAATTTGAGGCCCTCATCACCCCGCGGACCAAGGGGATACTGATATGCAACCCCAATAATCCCACGGGCTATCTCTACACCCAGCGGGAGATGGACCAGATACGCGACATAGTCAAGGCCCACGACCTCTATCTCTTCTCCGACGAGGTGTATCGCGAGTTTACCTACACGGGGGCGCCTTATATCTCGGCCTTCCATCTCAAGGGGATAGAGGAGCAAGTGGTGTTGATTGACTCAGTATCAAAGCGATATAGCGAGTGTGGCATCCGCATAGGCGCGCTCATCACCAAGCACAAAGAGCTGAAGGCCAACGTGATGAAATTTTGCCAGGCTCGCCTGAGCCCGCCACTTCTCGGTCAGCTCGTGGCCGAGGCCTCCATCGACGCCTCTTGCGAATATATGTTGATGACCTACAACGAATATGTTGAGCGGCGAAAGTTTCTTATAGACGGCATCAACCGCATCCCCGGCTGCTACTCCCCAATCCCGATGGGCGCCTTCTACACCATGGCGTCGCTCCCGGTAGACGATGCCGAGAAATTTTGCGCCTGGTGTCTCAACGACTTCTCATATGAGGGCGCAACGGTGATGATGGCGCCGGGCTCAGGCTTTTACACCTCAGAAGGGATGGGAAGGAACGAAGTGCGCCTGGCCTACGTGCTCAACAAAGAAGACTTAGCTCACGCCTTGAAAGTACTCGCCGAGGCCCTCAAGGCCTATCCGGGCCAGACCGTCGAGGCCTGACTCCACCGTCACCACCAAAGGAGCCTTGAACATAGCCGTCTACATAGGCAAGCGACTAAGCTTCAACACGAGAGGCGACGAGGGGAGCGGCCATCGGCACCGGCATGGCTCGGCGGGAGTTCCCATCGCTGTTGGGGGCATAGCCTTGGCGCTGGTGGTCATGATGGTGAGCATCGCCGTGATGACCGGCTTCAAGGAAGAGATCCGCGCCAAGGTGACCGGCTTTAACTCGCAGGTGACCATCTATCCACAGAGCCGCACACTCGCCGAGGTATCTTCCATTCCTTTCAGCACGGAGCTAAACCAACTGATAGAAGATAATGTGCCTGCCGGGGTTAGAGTTGATGCCGTAGTAGAGCTCCCCGGCATTCTCAAGACCGACAGCGCCTTCCAGGGCGTGATGGTGAAAGCCTTAGAGCCGGGAGCGCGAGGGCTGAGCTTCATCGAGGACAACCTCATTGCCGGGCAGCTGCCGGCAGACCGTCCCATGGGGCCCGACAGCATCATGGCGCCGCCGGAGATACTCATCTCATCGACCAATGCCTCGCGCTTAGGGCTCAAAGAGGGGGACAAAGCGGACCTTCACTTCATCACCCATGGCGATCTGATGACGCGTCGAGCCATCGTCAGCGGCATCTATGACACCAACCTGGGGGAATATGACTCGCGCTTTGTGTTTGCCACGCCCACCATGGCCCGCAAGGCCGGGAAGATAGCCGATGGAGAGGTGACATCGATAGAGCTCAACGGGCTCACCGATGAAGAGATAGACCCAATCTCTGGCACACTCGCCTCAGCCCTGCTCGAATATGCGGCCGGAGCCGGCGGCGGACAAGCCAGCTATTATTCCGTTGACAATATCCACCGTAGCGGGATGGCCTACTTCTCGTGGCTCGACCTGCTTGACACCAATGTGGCCGTGATACTGATCCTCATGGCACTTGTGAGCGGCTTCACCCTCATCTCAAGCCTCTTTATCATCATATTGGAGAGGGTAAACACTATAGGGACTCTCAAAGCCTTGGGCGCCACCAACGGGCAGATACGCGGGATATTTATCTACATGGCCGAAAGGCTCGTGGCACGCGGCCTCGTCATAGGCAATGCCATAGCCCTCGCCATAATCCTCATCCAGGCCCATTTCCATCTCATCCCGCTCGATGCCGAGGCATACTTCCTGAGCCACGTGCCAATGAAGATATCGTGGTTGGCCGTGGCCGGGCTAAACGTGGCCACAGTGGCCGTCTCGGCAATTATCCTCATCCTCCCGTCACATATCGTGGCCACCCTCTCCCCCGCCTCCTCCATCCGCTACGAATAAGATTCATCCCCGCCGAAGATTTCACGGGAATGCCCCCCTATTGTATTCAAAGCTAAAACGATTTGTGCAAAGTGCCGTCCCTGCAATTGCCGTGACGGCATTAATTTGAAGCATATTGGAATACCCGGACGGATTGTGTGCCAAATACATAGCCCCCGCTAAACGGCAAGAGGATGCGGCACCATCACGGTCCGCATCCTCTCGCCTTAAATAATTAAGCTTATAAAGCGTTTCTAATTCATCAAATGGTGGGGAAGGTAGAGCGCCAGCCTTCGTTTTGGGCAACACCGGCGTGGGTGTTGATCTCGCCGACGGGGATGGGGAACACACACTGGCTCACCTTCCAAGTGTACTCGTAGTCGATGGCGGGAGCATTCTTGGCTGTGATGGTGGCGGTGACATCCCAGCGACGGAGGTCCCAGAGGCGGAAGCCTTCCTGGAAGAGCTCGCGGGCACGCTCATCCTTGAGGAAGGAGAGAATGCCGTCGGCTGTAGAGGGGAGGTCGGCAGTTGAGGTGATGGCGGTGTTGCGCTTGGCCACGACGAGGAGAGCCTCGGCGGCGGCCTCTACGTTGCCCTGACGAGCAGCGGCCTCAGCAATGTTGAGGAACAGCTCGGGGGCGTTGACCAGATAGTTGGTGGAGTAGGCAGCATTGCGGGGAGAGCCATAGCCCATATACTTGCCGCCGCCGTAGACGGGAGCAGAGGGGGTTGAGGCAGCACCCCAAGAGATGATGGAGGTGCGGACATCGGTGTCGGCGTAGAGGCTCTGGAGATAGGGGCTCATCGAGTAGTTGTAGGTGGTGAAGAGCGTGCCGGAAGAGTTGGCCGAGAAGTTGTCGGAAGGAGTGATGGCGAGGTAGAAGAGGCTCTCCTTGTTGCCATACTGGGTGTCGTAGAGACCCTTGTAGCCGTCGGCGGTGTAGGTGAGCTCTTTGATGCCGGCGCCATTCAGGGCAGCGCGGGCTTCGCTTTCGGCGCCAGCCCAGTTTTCGGCATAGAGATAGGCGCGGGAGAGGATACCATGGACAGCTTCCTCGCCAAGATAGAGAGGAGTGCCCTTATCCTGGCCACACTCGCGGAAGAGCTCTATTGACTTCTTGAGGTCGGCGATGAGGGCGTCATAGCACTCGGCAACGGTGGAGCGGCTCACCTGGGTGCCGGCGGCAATGGGGTCGCCCACGATGACAACGCCGGGAGTAGAGCCAAAGTCCTGGCCATTTACCTTATACTGGTGGCCGAAGAGGTTGGTAAGGATTAGAGTACCATAGCCGCGGAGGCCGTAAGCCTCGGCGAGATACATGGTGAGGTCCTTGCGGTCGGAGGGGGTGAGCTCGGTCTCCAGCATGGCGTTGCCGGCCTTGATGATGCGTGCAGAGTTGTCGACCACCTTGTAGGCATAGTTCCAGATATTGGTGAGGTAGCTCTCGTTTTCGGTGGGAGCGAAGTTGTAGAGGTTCTGGAAGTGGGAGGTCTGGCCGTTCCAGTAGGCGAGGTCAGAGGCAATATCGCCGATGTTGGTGGCATAGTTGGCGCCCATCTGGTATGCGCCGAGACGGTCATATGCGCCGTTGAGGGCATAGCCGATGTTGTCAACCGTTGTCAGGCCGTTGTCGAGGTCAACGCCGTTGGGGATCTCCACATCGAGGAAGTCGTTGCCGCAAGAGGAGAGGGCACCGGTGACCATGACGGCGGCGAGGGCCTTGATATATGATTTTTTCATTGTAGGATGAATTCTTAAGTTAAGACAGGGGAGAGATTAGAAAGTGAGCTGAATACCGCCGGTGAAGGTAAACACGCCGGGATACTGCCATGCGATCTGGCCGCTTGCGAAGGTCTCGGGGTTGTAGCCGATGAAGTCAGAGGCAGCCCAGGTGTGCACGTTGTCGAAGGTGGTGTAGATGCGGCACTTCTGGATGAGGGCCTTCTGGGTGAGGCTCTTGGGCAGGGTGTAGCCGAAGGTGATGTTGCTCAGGCGGAGGAAGTTGCCGCTCATGAGCCAGCGTGAAGAGTTGTTGCTCTGTGACTGGCCGTAGGGGTCACCCCAGATTGCGATAGGATACTTGGCATCCTTGTTGTCGGGGGTCCAGGTGTTTTCGGCAAATTCCTTGAGAGGAGTGCGGTAGGTGTTCTGGTTCCAACCGGTGAAGTTGTGGCCGGTGTCAAACACCTTGCCGCCGAGACGGTAGTTGAACTGCATCGAGAGGTCGAAGCCCCAACCGTTGAGGTTGAAACCAAATGCGCCGACGAGCTTGGGCTCGGCAGAACCCACGTAGCGCTTGGTGGCCTTAGTGTAATCTTCGGTGAGCTCGGAGGAGATGATGTTGCCGTCGGCGTCCTTGGTGTCCTTCCAGTACTGGGCCATACCGTTCTCGCGGTTGATGCCGGCATACTCGGGCATGTAGAACTGACGGTAGGGATGACCCTCCTGGATGATGGTGTAGGTTGACTCAACCTCCTTCACGTCGTCGGCGAGCTTCACGACGCGGTTGCGGTTCCAGGTGAAGTTGGCATAGGCGGTTGCGGTGAAGTCGTGGGAGTTGTAGATAGTTCCGTTAAGGCCGAGCTCGAAGCCGGAGTTGCGGATCTTACCGATGTTGCGATAGTAAGAAGAGAGGCCGGTAGTGTAGGAGATGGGCACCTGATAGAGGGCGTCATCGGTCAGGTCGTTGTAGTAGTCGAAGGTCACGTTGACGCGGTTGAGCAGAGAGAGGTCAAAGCCAACGTCAAACTTCTTGGATGTCTCCCATGTGAGCTCGGGGTTGGAGATACGGACGGGAACCATGCCGGGGAGGTCGTTGTAGTTGTAGCCGGCGGAGTAGTAACCGCGGGCGGCGTAGCGGCCGATTGACTGGTTGCCGACGGTGCCGTAGCTGATGCGGAGGGCGGCATTTGAGAGCCAGGTCTGGTCTTTGAGGAACTCCTCTTCGGAGAGGCGCCATTTGCCGCCAACAGACCAGAAGTTACCCCAGCGCTTCTTGGAGCCGAAGACAGAGGAGCCGTCGCGGCGGAAGGAAGCGGAGAGGAAGTAGCGGTTGAAGAGAGAGTAGTGTGCATCGGCAAAGTAGGAGGCGAGGCGGCTCTGCTCGCGAGAATATTCAGAGCCGTTGTCGGAAGCAGCAGTAGCCATGTCGCGCATGCCCATAGAGGCGAAGGGGAAGTTGGTGCGGCTGTAGTAGTCGTAGTGATACTCGTAGCGCTGCATCTCCTGGCCGAGGAGGACGTCAAAGGAGTGGGCGTCGTTGAAGGTCTTGTTCCAGCCGATGGTGTTGGTCCATGTGAGGGTGGAGGTGCGCGAGGTGTATTTCTGGCCGAGGCCGTTGTAGGTCATACCCTGAATGTTGTAGACGGCGCTCCAGTAGTTGTATTCGCTCTGGTCCATGATGTTGACGCCAAAGTTGGTCTTGACCCAGATGCCGAAGGGGAGGTCAACGCGGAGGTAGGGGTTGGCGTTGATGGTCTGGTTGGTGATGTCGTTGAGGTCGCCGAGCTTGGGGTCTTGAGTGGCGAGAGGGTTGTAGACAGAGCCGAGGCCATAGTAGGTGCCATCCTCATTGTAGAAGGGACGGAGGGCGTTCATCTGGGTCACGGCGCCTACGAGCGGTGAGGCCATGGAGCCGCTGGTGGAGAGGGAGAAGTTGTTGTTCTGGGAGTAGGAGAGCTGCATCTTAGCGCCGGCGGTAAACATCTTGTATTTGGTGTCGACGTTGAGGCGGCCGGAATAGCGCTTGTTGCCTGAGCCGATAACGATACCCTCAGAGTCAACATATCCCAAAGAAGCGTAGTAGCTGGTGGAGCCGGAAGTGCCGGAGAAGGAGACGTTGTAGTCCTGGTAGTAGCCCTTGCGGGTGACGGCGTCGCGCCAGTCGTAGGAGCGGCCGTTGTAGCCGAGGTTGGCCTTGGCGTAGTTCACGAGCCAGTTCATCGACTCTTCGGGAGTCTCGCCGTAGCGGTTCTGGCGCAGGAGGCTCCAGTAGGCGAGGGTGCCGTCGGCGTCGGCATAGTCCATGTTGTTGTTGGCCATGGAGGTGAAGCCCTGTTTCACGTCGAGGGTGAGGGAGAAGCGGCCTTCAGCGCCCTTCTTGGTGGTGATGATAATCACACCGTTGGCAGCGCGGGAGCCATAGATAGCGGTGGCGGCAGCGTCTTTGAGGACGGTGACGCTCTCGATGTCGTTGGGGTTGTAGGCAGCCATGGGGTCAAAGATGTTATTGTTGCCGCTCATGGTGTCGTAGTCTGAGTTAACGGGCACGCCGTCAATCACGTAGAGGGGCTGCGAGGAGGAAGAGAGGGAGCCCATGCCGCGGATGTAGACAGAGCCCCACATGCCGGGGCCGGAGGCTGAGTTGTTATACTGGAAGCCGGTCACATTGCCTTCGAGAGCCTTGACGAAGTTAACGTCGGTCTTCTTCTCGATGTTAGCGCCGGAGACAACGCCGGCGGCACCGGTGAATGAGGCGCGGTTTTGAACGCCATAACCGGTAACGACGACCTCGTCGAGAGTGTTGTCGGGACGGAGGACAACGCGGAGTGGCTGGCCGGTGATTTCGACGCTTACAGTGCGCATGCCTATGTAAGACACCATCACTTTCTTAACGGAAACGGGGAGGGAGAGAGAGAAGTTGCCGTGGATGTCGGTAGCGGTACCGATCTTGGTGCCTTCGCCCATGACGGATACGCCAATCAGCGGGTCGCCGTTGTCGGCGTCGACCACTGTGCCGGTGACCGTACGGTTCTGGGCCACTGCTGCGATGGTGGTTATCACCACTGCGAGCAGTAATAGAAACAGCTTTTTCATAATGATAATAATTAGACAGTAATAATTGACTTGTTTCGATAAGGGATGAACGGCAATACGTGAGCCGCCTGCCCCGGGGCTGTATGGTAACTATTGGAAAACAGAAATTTCCGCCAAGACTGCCGGACAATCGATGCCCGCAGCGGCGATAATCAGAATAGCGACGCCATGAGAGGCGTAAAGAACAGTGTAAGCACGGCTATACGGAGGCCGGCGTCAGGGTTGGTAACGAATTTTAAGTTTTGTTACGTTTTCGGCGACAAAGATAAGCAAAAAAGTTGGGTTTAGTTAAGATTTCGCAATAAATCTTTAATATTTTAACAATTCTGCAACTTGGGCACAGTCAATCCATCGTCTTATTTTGCTAACTATCAGTCGATTATGTGATCAATAATAATGCCGAAAAAATATGTTAAACAACATAAAAAAATGAGATGTAAAGCGAATCGAAAGGGGAGAGATAAAATGTTCGCCCCCCCTGATGGACCTCAAAGATTGAGCCCATCAGGGGGGGAAGTATAGGGGGAAAGTGGTGGATCAGTCGTGGGAGCTTCCGTCAAAGCAGTGGGTGCAAATCTTGCACTTGGGGAGGCCGATGGCACGAACTACATTGTCGATGGTGGCAAACTTGAGGGAGTCGACACCGAGACTCAGACGGATATCCTCTACCATGTCGCGATATTGGGGAGTGGAGGGGTCGGCATATACCTCAAGGTTACGGTCGTGGGCTCCTTCGCGGTTTTGTATCACGCGACGGGTGATCAGCTCGAGTTCAGTCTTGGAAGCGGTGAAGTTTAGGAAGCGACAGGGGTAGATGAGGGGTGGACATGAGATGCGGACATGGACCTCCTTTGCGCCATAGTCGTAGAGGTCGGCCACATTGTCGCGGAGCTGAGTTCCGCGGACGATGGAATCGTCGCAGAAGATGACACGGTTGCCCCTCAAGAGCTCCTTGTTGGGGATGAGTTTCATCTTGGCCACGAGTTCGCGTCGGGCCTGAGTGCCGGGTGTGAAAGAGCGGGGCCAAGTGGGGGTATACTTCACGATAGCCCTCTTGTAAGGGACACCGAGCCCCTGGGAATAACCTAAGGCCATGCCGATGCCGGAGTCGGGAATGGCGCTGACAAAGTCGACCTTAGTGTCATCTTCGCGGGCCACCTCCATGCCGGTCTGATAGCGCATCTCATCGACGTTGCGCCCCTCATATTCGCAGACGGGATAGCCATAATAGGTCCAGAGGAAGGCGCAGATCTGCATCTCCTCCTCAGGCTTTCGGAGCTGCTCCATGCCATCGGCCGAGAAGCGCACGATCTCGCCGGGGCCAAGATTACGCTCAATGGAGAAGCCAAGGTTGGGGAAGGCGCAGGTCTCAGAAGTGGCGGCAAAGCCATCCTCCTTTCGCCCGAGGATGATGGGAGTGCGACCCAGGCGATCTCGGGCGGCGATGATTGACCCATCTTCCATGAGGATGAGCATAGAGCAGGAGCCTCTCACCCACTTGTAGACATTCTCTATGCCGGAGACCATGTCGGCGCCGTCGCTGATGAGGGCGGCAATCATCTCGGTGGGGTTGATGATGTCGTAGGAATGCTCGCAGAAGTGATGGCCTTTGGCAAGCATCTCAGCCTCAAGGTCGGCGATATTATTGATGCGGCCAACAGTGACGATTGCAAACTTGCCCAAGTGGCAATTGACGATAATGGGCTGGGCATCGGTATCGGAGATGACACCGATGCCGGAAGATCCGGTAAACTCGTCGAGGTCTCCCTCAAACTTGGTGCGGAAATAAGTGTTTTCGATGTTGTGGATAGAGCGGCAGAAGATGCCGCCGTCGACAGTAGCCATGCCGGCACGTTTGGTGCCCATATGGCTATTGTAGTCGGTTCCGTAAAAGAGGTCGTTGACACAGCTGCCACGCCGTGCGACGCCGAAGAATCCTCCCATGTATTAACAGTGATTTAAATTGGAAACTTACAGGTCAAAATGAAAAAGACAGGGCCGAGCCCCCGGAGAAGGAGGCCCGGCCTTGTGTGGGTTCAGAGCTTAGACTCAATCCATTTGCGGGCGTTGATGAAGGCGTCAATCCATGGGGTGACATCGTCGCTGCGGCGGTCGGAGGGATAGACGGCACATTGCCAGGGGAAGATGGCCCTCTCGAGATGGGGCATCATGGCCAGGTGTCGGCCATCGGGGGAGCAAATGCCGGCCACAGAGCCGCGCGAGCCGTTGGGATTGCCGGGATATCCGGAATAGGAATAGCGGAGAGCCACGCAGTAGGCGTCGGAAGAATTGGGCAGGTGGAACTTACCCTCGCCATGAGCCACCCAAATGCCGGCCTTGGTGCCGGCCAAAGGAGCGAGCATCACTGAGGGGCTATCCTGCACCTCCACACCGAGGAATGCACTCTCAAACTTGTGAGAGTCGTTGTGGGCCATGTGAATGCTGCGGGAGTCCGTGTCGAAGAGGATGCCGGAGCGGTCGATGAGGCCGAGCTCCACCATGAGCTGACAACCATTGCAGACACCGAGGCTGAGAGTGTCGCGGCGATTATAATAGTTCATCAGGGCACGACGTGCATTATCGTTCCATACAAAGCCTGAGGCCCAGCCCTTAGCCGAGCCGAGGACGTCGCTATGAGAGAAGCCTCCGCAGAAGACGAGCATATTGACATCCTCAAGAGTCTCGCGGCCGCTCATAAGGTCGCTCATATGGACATCCTTGACATCAAAGCCGGCCAGGTAGAGAGAGAAAGCCATCTCTCGGTCGCCGTTGACACCCTTCTCGCGGATGATGGCGGCGCGGATGCCTGAAGGCTTGCGCGAAGAGGGGGTGATGTGACGCGAAGAAAACGAGCCAATAAAGGTATCGGCGATGCGATAGCGGAGCGGCTGCTTCTTATAATTAGCCATACGCTCGGCAGCCAAGTCGCTGCCGCACTGGAGGGTATCCATCAGATAGGAGGGATAATACCAAGTGTCGCGCAGGGCATTGACATCAAAGATGTGGCGCTCCTCGCCCATGGTGACCTCAATCTCTCGGGAACCCTGAGTGCGACCAATCTCAAATACCTTGACTCCGGCATAGCGGAGGAACTTAATGGCTCCCTTGTGGCGACTGTCGGGGATCTGGACAACAAGGGCAGGATTTTCGGCGAAGAGGACCTTGACGATGTCGGTCTCGCCGGCCTCGGCAAAACCGTCGAGGCAGATGGTCATGCCCCCGACATTGTTTGGGAAACACATCTCAAGGAGTGTAGTGAGCAGGCCACCGGCCGAGACATCGTGGGCCGAGAGGATTGCTCCGCGCTCCACGAGGCTTTGGACAGCATTGAAGGTGGCGGCAAACTGAGTGGCAGAAGCCACGGAGGGGCAAGAGTCGCCCAATCGGCCCATGGTCTGAGCCAAGGCCGAGCCACCAAGCGACAGGGGCATGCCGGAGAAGTCGATATAATAAAGGCGGGAAGCAGCGCGGCGGCTCACGACGGCAGGCACCGAGCGGCGCACGTCGGTCACCTCGCCGGCGGCAGAGATGATGACAGTTCCGGGGGCAAAGACCTTGTCGTCGCCATACTTCTGAGTCATGGAGAGGGAATCCTTGCCGGTGGGTATATTGATGCCGAGGGCGCAGGCAAAGTCGCTGCAAGCCTTGACGGCACGATAGAGAGCGGCGTCTTCACCGGGGTTTTTGCAAGGCCACATCCAGTTGGCCGACAGCGAGATGCTCTTGAGGCCATCAGTCAAGGGGGCACCGACGATGTTGGTCAGAGCCTCGGCAATGGCCATGACAGAGCCGGCGGCAGGATCTATGAGGGCCACCTGAGGTGCATGGCCAATGGAGGTGGCAATGCCGGCGCGTCCACGATAATCCAGAGCCACCACGCCACAGTCGGCCACGGGGAGCTGGATGTCGCCCTGACACTGCTGGCGGGCAATCTTGCCGGTGATGGAGCGGTCCACCTTATTGGTCAACCAGTCCTTACAAGCCACAGCCTCAAGGGAGAGCACAGCCTCTATATATTCGTGGATGGACGAAGAGTCGGTGGCCACGGGGAGATATTTCACGTTGACCGTAGAGTCGGTCATGACGGTCTTGGGGGAGTTGCCAAACATGTCGGCCATGGCCAGGTCGATGGGGCGCGAGCCGTCGGCCTGCTCAAAGACAAAGCGGTCGTCGTCGGTAGTGTGGCCCACAACAAACATCGGGGCACGCTCGCGATCGGCAATAGCCTTGATGCGAGGCAGGTCGGCCTCGTTGACCACCATACCCATCCTCTCCTGGCTCTCATTGCCAATGACTTCCTTGGCAGAGAGAGTCGGGTCACCCACCGGGAGGGCCTTCATATCAATGTGGCCGCCAGTGGCTTCCACCAACTCAGATAGCGCGTTGAGATGGCCGCCGGCACCATGGTCGTGGATTGACACGATGGGGTTGCATCCGTCTTCGGCAAGGGCGCGGATCACATTGGCCACGCGCTTCTGCATCTCAGGGTTAGCGCGCTGGACGGCGTTGAGCTCGATGGAGCCGGCATACTGGCCGGTGGCCACAGAAGAGACGGCGCCGCCACCCATGCCGATGCGATAGTTGTCACCGCCCATCACCACCACGGCTTGCCCCGGCTCGGGGATGCCCTTGATAGCGTCGCGCTTATTTGCAAAGCCCACGCCGCCGGCGAGCATAATCACTTTGTCGTAGGCATAGAGGCGGCCATTCTCGTCGTGCTCAAAGGTGAGCACCGAGCCGCAGATGAGAGGCTGGCCAAACTTGTTGCCAAAGTCGGAGGCGCCGTTAGATGCCTTGATGAGAATGTCGGAGGGGGTCTGGTAGAGCCATACACGCGGATTGGTCATCAGCTCCCAACGACGGGAGGGGGTCATGCGCGGATAAGAGGTCATGTAGACAGCGGTGCCGGCCAACGGGAGGGAGGCCTTGCCTCCGCCGAGGCGGTCGCGAATCTCGCCGCCCGAGCCTGTTGCGGCGCCATTGAAGGGCTCAACGGTGGTGGGGAAATTGTGGGTCTCAGCCTTGAGGGAGAGCACCGAGTCGATAGCCTTCACCTCAAAGAGCGAGGGCTCAGAGGAGTCGGTCGGGGCAAACTGCTCGATCTGAGGCCCCTCGACAAAGGCCACATTATCCTTATAAGCCGAGACGAGCTTGCCGGGATTTTCCTGAGAGGTCTTCTTGATGAGCTTGAAGAGGCTCTCGGGTTTCTCCTCGCCGTCGATGACAAAGGTGCCATTGAAAATCTTGTGGCGGCAGTGCTCAGAATTGACCTGCGAGAAGCCAAACACCTCACTATCGGTCAGCGGGCGGCCGAGCTTCTCGGCAAGCGCCGAGAGATATTGCTCCTCGTCGGGAGAGAGGGCGAGACCCTCTTTCAGGTTATATTCATGGATGTCAGAGATGTGGACCACAGGCTCAGGCTCACGAGAGAGAGTAAACACCTCCTGGTCAAGTCCATCGGGATAGAAGCAGCGGAGCATGCGGTCAAACTCCGGCTCCACCTCTTCTGTAAACATAAACTCCTCGATGCGGTCAATGCCCTCGAGCCCCATGTTGCGGGTAATCTCTACGGCATTTGTGCTCCAAGGAGTAATCATTTCTTTACGAGGGCCAATGAAACGGCCCGAGACTATAGGAGCCTGCACCGGCCGCGCACCGTCAAAGAGCCAGCTGAGTTTCTCCTCTTCCTGCGAAGAGAAGCTGTGGTCGGTGGCCACAGCTATGACGCGAGGCCCCCCTTTTTTGAAAAAAACAACCATGAAATTGGTGTGGTAATATTGGCGTTAAAAAACGTAAATGGAGAGAATACGGGAAAATCCAAGCGCAAAAGTAATCAAATAATCCTACTCACGCAAACTAAATAATAAATCCCGACAAAAGAGGAGGCTCCTTTGCCGGGAATATGTTGAGATGAAAAATGGTGACTGGAGGGGATTTATTCAAGGTCGCGCGGGATGGCGACAATCTTGAGGTTGCAGCCGCGGATATAGTCGATGATGGCATCGCGCACTCGCGAGGGCTGGAGGTCGGCCTCGATGCGCTTCAGTGCATTGAACACCGAGGTGCCTGTCTGATAGATATGTCGGTAGGCCTTCGCGATGTCGTCGATCTCGTCGGTGGTGAATCCATGCTTACGGAGGATTACAGCGTTGACACCGAAATAGCTCACGGGGTTGTGGGCCATGATGACATACGGAGGGACATTTCCGGCGATGCGGCAACCGCCCTTGATGAGAGTCCACGCGCCGAGGGTCGACTTTTCATGTAGGATAACGCCGGAGGAGAGGATGGAGCAGGTGCCAATCTCGGCATCTCCGGCGACAGTCACGCCATTTCCAAGGACACACTTGTCAGCAATGTGAGAGTCATGGCCAATATGAGTTTCAGCCATGATGAAGGAGTCGGAGCCGATGCGGGTGCCCCCTTCGGGGGAGATGCCACGGTTGATAATCACATGCTCGCGTATCTGGTTGTTGTCGCCGATGAAGCAATAGGTATTTTCGCCGTGCCAACGGAAGTCCTGCGGGTCGGCGCCTATGATGGAGCCCTGGTAGATCTTATTGTTGCGGCCTATGCGGGTGCCCCGGATGATGCTCGTGTAAGGCATCACCTCAGTGCCCTCCCCTATCTCAACGTCGTCGTCGATGAAGGCAAAGGGATGGATGGTGACCCCCTCGGCCAGGCGAGCCGTGGGAGCTACGTGTGCGAGTGGACTAATCATGGTGGTCATAGGTTTATAAGGTGTATATAGGGGGTCAGCGTCCGCCGCCGAGGCTCTGATAGAGGTTAATCAGGGCGCTGGAGCGGGTGAGGTCACACTGGAGCTGGCTCATCTGCGCCCCGAGGAGGCTCTGCTGGGCTGTGATCACCTCCAGGTAGGTGGTGTTGTAGCCGCCTATCTTGAGGAGAGTCTGGGTGATGTCCACGCTCTGCTCCAGGTTTTTGACCTGATCGTCAAGGAAGGCGCTCTTTTCCACGGCCTTGGCATAGGTGGTCATGGCGTTGCTCACCTCGGCCGAGGCAGAGAGGAGGGTCGACTCAAAGTTATTCATCGCCTGCTCCTGCTGGGCCTTGGTGGCCTTGAGGTTGGAGATGTTGGCGCCGCGGGCAAAGAGGGGGGCGGTGAGCTGGCCGGCGAGCTGGACAAACCACTTGCCGGGATTCACTATCATCGAACCAAGGAGGTTGGTGAAACCGCCGTTGGAGGAGATGGACAGGGAGGGGTAGAAATTGGAGCGGGCTGCCGAAGTGGCATAGTAGGCGGCGGCAAGCGAGTACTCAGCGGCACGTACATCGGGGCGTGCAGCGAGCTCGCGCATGGGGATGGCGTCGCGTGTGAGGGCGGGCACGTCAAGCACCGGGGTCTCGCCGGTGACCCACTCGCGGGGCTCCACGGCCTGAAGGAGGCTCATGGTGTTGTTGAGCTCATGGAGCTGCGCCTCGGTGTCGGTGATGGAGGCCAGGATGGAGGCATACTGGGCCTTGGCCTGCACCACGGCGGCCTCGGTGATGCCTGAGCGTCCGGCCTCCTTGAGGTCTTTCATCGTCTGGACATTCTCGGCCCACATCACTGAAGTCTCGCGCTGGAGGTCAAGGATGCGGCGGGTGGTGCCTATGGCATAGTAAGTGTTGGCCACGGCAGCGATAATCTGGCTGCGGGTGGCCTGCTCGGCCTCGCGTGTCATCTGATACGAGGCCCCGGCCATGCGCTTGTTGTTGAGCGTCTTTCCGAAAATGTCAATCTCCCAGCTCACCGCCAGCGGAATCTGGTATGTCCAGTTGATGTGACTGTGGTCATATGAGGCGCCGGCTCCGTTGGGGGTGAGGGCCACCGAGGGGAGATAGGCCAGCTTGGCTCCGAGCAGCCGGGCATGGGCTATGTCGACGTTGAGCTTGGCGTTGGCCAGATCCTTGTTGCTGTCAAGAGCCTGGTAGATAAGGTCAACGAGGACCGGGTCGGTAAACACCTCCTGCCAGCGCAGGTTGCCAAAGGCGGCAGTGTCGGCCTCGGCGTCGCGAGCCTTGACATACTCTTCAGTCAGCGCCGTGGAGGTGGGCATCTTGAACTTGGAGTAGATGCCACAGCTCCCGAGGGTGGTTGCCGCAAGGGCGGCAACCATGGGGAGGATGATATATTTGCTGAGTTTCATCAAAGTAGTGTTAACGTGAGTATTGCTCAATCTCGCTCTCGATGCCCTCATTGTCAGTATCTTTCCACTGGATGGGTGAAATCTTCTCCTGGAGGAACTGGAAGACTACGAAGAGCGCGGGGACGATGAAGATCTGGAACACCATGCCGATAAGCATGCCGCCCACCGAGCCGGCGCCAAGGGCGCGATTGCCATTGGCCCCTACACCATGGGCAAACATCATGGGTAGAAGGCCAATGATGAGAGCCAAAGAGGTCATAAGGATAGGGCGGAGACGAGCCACAGCGCCGTTGACCGCCGCATTGAAGATGGACATGCCGGTGCGTCGGCGCTCAAGGGCAAACTCCACGATAAGAATGGCGTTTTTGGCCAAGAGGCCTATGAGCATGATGAGCGCAATCTGGAGGTAGATGGAGTTGGCAATGTCGCCTAATCGGGCAAAGATAAAAGTGCCCATGAGGCCAAACGGGATGGAGAGGATCACAGCGAAGGGGAGCGAGTAGCTCTCATACTGAGCCGAGAGGAGCAGGTAGACGAACAGGAGACAAAGCCCGAAAATGACAGCGGTGGTGGATCCGGCACCGGTGGAGGCCTCCTCACGAGTCATGCCCGAATACTCATAGCCAAAGCCGGAGGGGAGGGTCTGTGCAGCCACACGCTCGATGGCGGCGAGAGCGTCGCCCGAAGAGTAACCTGCGGCGGGCTGTCCCGAGACGGAAATGCTCGTAAACATATTGAATCGGTTGAGGAGGTCGGGGCCGTAGACACGCTTGAGTGTGACGAAGTTGGCGATGGAAGCCATCTCGGCTCCGTTGCGCACCTTGATGCTATTGAGCGTCTCGGGGCTTACGCGGGCATCGGGCGAGGCTTGCATCATCACTCGATAGAGCTTGCCGAAGCGGTTGAAGTTGGAGACATACATACCACCATAGTAACCCTGGAGTGTTGAGAGGATGGTCTGTGGACTGAGTCCGGCCTGCTTAGCCTTGGCAGCGTCGATATCCACCAAATACTGGGGGAAGGTGGGGTTGAAGGTGGTGTAGGCCATCTGAATTTCCGGTTGCTGGTTGAGAGCGCCGAGGAAGGCCTGCACTACGGCAAAGAAGTCGTTGACATCGCCGCCTGTCTTGTCTTGCATCTTCAGCTCAAAGCCGTTGGTGACGGAATAACCGGAAATCATGGGTGGGGCGAAGATCATCACGCGGCCATCCTTGACCATCTGGCCTGTGAGGCCATAGAGCTGACCTATAATGGCATCGGAGCTCTGAGAGGCATCGCGCTCGCTCCAGTCTTTGAGCTTAATAATGAAGGTGCCATATGTAGGGCCTTGTCCGGCCAAGAAAGAGTAGCCGTCAATCATGGTGCGGCTCTCGACGCCGGGGACAGAGCCAATGAGCTGGTCGACCTGGTCGAGCACCTGCCCGGTGCGCTCCTGAGAGGTACCCGGCGGCATATCCACCATACAGAAGATGGTGCCGGTGTCTTCGTTGGGCACGAGGGTCGACGGGGTGGTGTTCATGAGCCACACAAGGACTGCCGAAGCCACGGCCACGAAGATAAAGGCGGTAATCTTGTGGCGAGTGAGCAGGTCAACTCCCTTGCGGTAGCCGTTGAGGAGCTTGCCGTAGCCATTCTCAAAGGCAGCATGGAAGCGCTTGCCAAAGAGACCCATGAGGGTGACAATGCCGCAAGCCACTGCGATGCACCCATAGAGGACATTGGAGAAGCTAAACCAGCCGAAGACCATCATGGTGATGGTGGCCACGAGGAAAATCAGAGTGATGATGGGGTGGAAGTTGAGGATACCGGTATAGCGCTTCTTCATGGTGTCGGCGGCAGCGCTGTAGGCGTCGGCCATACGCTCCTTCATCGAGGGCTCGTGGCCGTCGACGGTGTGGGGCTTGAGGAACACGGCGCAAAGGGCGGGCGAGAGAGTCAAGGCATTGATGGCCGAGAAGCCGATTGCCATGGCCATGGTCAAACCAAACTGCTTGTAGAACACGCCCGAAGTGCCTGGCATAAACGACACGGGGATAAACACGAGCATCATCACGAGGGTGATGGAGATGATGGCGCCGCCTATCTCGTTCATGGCATCGATGGAGGCTTTGCGCGAGCTCTTGTAGCCCACGTCGAGCTTGGCGTGAACCGCCTCTACCACCACGATGGCATCGTCGACCACAATCGCTATCGCCAGCACAAGGGCCGAGAGAGTGATGAGGTTGACCGAGAAGCCGATGAGGCTCATGCCGAAGAATGTACCTATCAATGCCACCGGGATGGCGATGGCCGGGATGAGGGTGGAGCGGAAGTCTTGGAGGAAGATATAAGTCACCAGGAACACCAGGATGAAGGCCTCGAGGAGAGTCTGGAGCACATGGTTGATTGAGGCATAGAGGAAGTCGTTGTTGTTCATCGGGATGGCGATAGAGAGGCCTGAGGGGAGGTCTTTCTTCACATCGTCGACAAACGAGAGTACATCCTTGATGATCTGGGTGGCGTTTGAGCCGGCGGTCTGGAACACGATTGCCGTCACGCCGGTCTTGCCGTTGAATTTACCATGGAAGCCATAGGTGACGCGGCCAAGCTCTATATCGGCCACATCCTTGAGCCGGAGCACCTCGCCTTCAGGGGTGGCGCGCACCACTATGTCTTCAAACTCCTCGGGCTGCACCAGGCGACCCTTATATTTCATGGTGTATTGGAAGGTCTGATTGCCCTGCTCGCCAAAAGCGCCCGGAGCGGCCTCGATGTTTTGCTCGGCCAGGGCCGCGGATATGTCGGTGGGCATGAGCTGATACTGGGCCATGACGTCGGGCTTCAGCCAAATGCGCATCGAGTAGTCGGCGCCCATCACCATCACGTCGCCCACGCCCGAGATACGCTGCATGGGGGGCACAATGTTGATCTTCATGTAGTTTTCAACGAAGGTCTCGGGATAGATGCCGTCGTTGTCGTAGAGGGTAACGCCGACGAGCATCGAGGTCTGGCGCTTCTGTGTCAAGACGCCCACGCGGGTCACCTCGGCCGGGAGGAGGCTCTGGGCCTTGGCCACGCGGTTCTGGACGTCGACGGCGGCCATGTCGGGGTCAAATCCCTGTTCGAAGTATACGTTGATGGTGGCCGAGCCGGTGTTAGTGGCCGTTGACTCCATGTAGGTCATGCCCTCGGCGCCGTTGATCGACTCCTCGAGAGGGGCAATCACGGAGTTGAGCACGGCCTGGGCGTTGGCACCCTGATAGGTGGTTGTCACCGAGATGGTGGGGGGTGCAATGTCCGGGAACTGGGTTACCGGCAGTGAGGTAAGGCCGATAAGACCCAGCAGGACAATGAATATTGAGATAACCGTCGAGAGTACCGGGCGGTTAATAAAAGTGTCAAGTTTCATTATCTACGTGATGAAATGGGAGAGAGCGATAATTATTTCTGAGACTCGGCGGCCTGGGGCTGAGTGGCGTCGGGCTGAGCCTGAGCGGCTTGCTCCTTTGTCACGGGGGTGATCGCCATCCCGGGGCGGACAGACTGTGTGCCGACACCCTCAACGACGATGCGCTGGCCGGGCTGGAGGCCTTCATTGACCACGAAGGTCTGGCCGTCGCTGACAGCGGTCACTTCGACGGGTGTGGCAACGAGCTTATTGGAGTCGTTGACCACATAGACAAAGCGTCGGTCTTGGAGCTCATAGGTGGCTTTCTGGGGGATGACTATGACGTCAGTCTTGTTTTCGGGGAAGACGATGGTGCCGGTAGAACCGGAGCGGAGGAGGCCGTTGGTGTTGTCAAAGAGAGCTCTGACGGTGGCGGCTCCGGTGGAGGTGTCGATGACGCCCGAAACAGTGGCCACCTTGCCTTGGAGGGGATACATCGAGCCGTCGGCCAGACGGAGGCTCACCTCCGGCATCGATTTGATGGCCCCGTTGACGGTCTGCTCGCCGCCCTGAGCCAGGTTGAGGAGGTCGCGCTCGGTAAGGGAGAAGTAGGCATAGACCTGAGAGTTGTCGCTCACGGTGGTCAGCGGCTGGGCCGAGGAGGGGGAAGCGAGTGAGCCCTCTCGCTGAGGGATGGTGCCCACAACACCATCGCTGGGGGAGGTCACAATGGTATAAGCCAGGTTTTTCTTGGCGCTGACGAGGCCTGAGTTGGCTTGTGCGAGCGAGGCCTTGGCCTGTGCCAATTGGTCGACAGCAGTCTGATACTCAAAGTCTGATATGATGTTTTTGTCGAGCAGCTGCTTCTTGGTGTCGACGGTGCGCTGAGCAGTGGCCACGGCGGTGGCGGAGGCATTGACGGCGGCGCGAGCCTGATCAACGGCGGCCTGGAAGGTTACCTGGTCGAGGGTGAAGAGCACTTGGCCTTTGCGGACGTGCTGACCTTCATCGACATGGACCTTGGTGATGAAGCCCGAGACTTGCGGACGGATGGCAATGTCGGTCTTACCCTTGATCTGAGCCGGGAAGGTCGACTCTGACTCAGAGGCCCCGGGGGTGACGGTGATAACCTCTAAGGATGGGGCTTGCTGCTGCATCTGCCCCTGATTGCCCTTAGAGCAGGAGGCAGCCAAAATCATCAGCGATGCGGCGGCATAGGTGCCGGCCGTCTTGAGAAGATTGCTGTGGATCATTGGAGTGTCTAATATCTGGTTTTAACCTTATTTATTATCTTGAATTTCACATGGCTATGCCTTGCCTCGTGAGGATAAGGCATTCTTTTCCGAGTGCAAAATTAGAGAATTTACAGCAATCACCCCCCTTAGAGACTTCAATATATTCCCTTTATTGCCAAAATAGCACTCATTTTTCTACCTTTTTACCAATCAGTCAAAGGTCGAGGCCCGAGGAGGGGCGACGTCCCGTGAGACGGTCGAAGAGTGAACGCATCACGGCCTTGGCTTTGAGCAACAGCGGCGACGGAGCCACGGTGACATCGGCTATCATGGTGTCGGCCAGGGTAGAGATGTCGGCCAGGGTGGTGTCGGTGCTCTGCTCGGGATAGATCACCATCAGGTTGTTGGCGGCGAAATGATGTCTGAGGAAATCGGGGAGGCTGTCCATGTCGCTCGTAAATGAGAGAGTGCCGCGGCGCGCATTGACCGACACAAGCAGGTCGTCGGGCGCTATCTTGTTGGCCAGCAAGATGAAGTCGTCGTAGGCTCCCACCAGGCGATAGGTGCGCTCGATGTCGATGGAGCATACTCGGAGGATGGTCTCAATGGCGCGGCGGGTCTCGTCGAAGCAGCAAAAGACTATGGGGCAGCCAATCTGGCGCGTAAGGTGTCCCAAGGCTCTTACCCACGCCTGAAAACCTATCTCAAAATGGGCCTTTTCGGGCACGGTGGCTACGATGCGCATTAGCGTGGCCGCCGGCACAAACAGGCGCGTAATCACCACCATTCGGTTTGTTGCCTTGAGCAGCTGAGTAAGTTTCTCCCCAAAAAAGGAGTCAATCACTTGAGTGCGACGATGTAGGCCGATGATCACCTGCGAGATGTCGCGCTCTTCCATGACATTGGTCACGCCCGTAATGAAGTTGATGTCGTAGCGCTCTATGGGGGTCACCGAAGCCTCCACCGATGCAGCAACTTGACGAGCTACATCGAGCGACGCCCTCGAGATGGCCTTGGATGGAGCGCTATTGTCAGTCCTCACATGGAGGGCATACATGTCGCCACGCGTATTCTCGCCTCTCATCATGATGGCGAGACCCACCAACTCGGTGGCCGTCAGGGGGTTGGCGATGGGGATGAGGGTGTTGAGCGTAGAATGGTCGGGGGCGCGATCAAGCCCCCCCTCCATAGCTTTCTCTTCAAGTTGGCGCAGTTTCATTCGCGAGGCCGCGCGCCCCACGCCAAGCGAGCTCACAGTGCATGTGACCAGAATCATCACCACTGTACCATTGAGTATTTCTTCGCCGAAAAGGCCAGTGCTATAGCCTATCATCACAACTGCCAGCGCCACGGCCGTGTGGGCGTTGGAGAGCTGAAAAAGCATCGACCGTTCAAGCGACGGTAGCCGCGACAGGCGCTGTGTGGCATAGGCCGCAAGCCACTTCACCGCAATAGCTACAGCCGACATGACTGCTGCGGCATAAACCGTTGACCACGAGCCGGCTATAACCTTCACATTGATGAGCATCCCGACCCCGATAAGGAAATAAGGGATGAAAAGCGCATTGCCCACAAACTCCAGGCGTCCCATAAGTGTAGATCGTGCAGGGACAAATCGGCCCAGCACTATGCCGCCACAAAACGCGCCGAAGACAGCCTCAAGGCCTATCCACACAGCTGCCTGTGCCGCCAAAAAGGTCATGGCCAAGATATAGACAAACTGGAGGATGCCGTCGGCATAATGACGGAAAAACCATCGCGTTACCCTCGGGTAGATATAAGCTATGGCTATGAGATAGATGGCCAGCGACCCTAAGAGCCGCAAGATGTCGACAAGCGAAAACTCGCCACGCTGAAACACACCCATCACCGCCGCAAGGACAAGCAGCGACCCGAGCACAGTAAAGACCGTACCCGCTACGGCAATGACCACGGCGCGATTTTTAGTCAGCCCATAGCGCGCCACGATGGGATAGCCTATCAGCGTGTGGGCCGCAAACATCGACGCAAGGAGCAACGACGACAGAAAGGTGAGCCCAAGAAGCGACCAACCCGCGACCGTACCGACCACCATAGGTATCAAAAAGGTGAGCAGGCCAAAGGTGAGTCCGCTCCGCAGATTTCTGCGCAGGTTGAAGAGGTCGATCTCCAAGCCGGCCAAGAACATAAGATATAGCACCCCCACCTGGCCAAACACCTCAAAACTCATGTCGCGCGCCAGGAGGTTGGTCCCATAGGGTCCCACCACCACTCCAGCCACGATATAACCTATCACCGGGGGTATCTTGAGCCGATTGAATAGCATCGGTACAAGCAAAATGACCCCCATGACCATAAGGAATATGGTCACAGGGTCGGTGAGCAACGGTCTGACGGCCGGTATGGCTAATGCTGCAATCAAGATGCCACGCGGTTACAGGGCGAGGTCACTTCTTCGACCACTTTCCGTTGGCAATAAGATATTGCGCAATCTGCACTGCATTGAGGGCTGCCCCCTTCTTTATCTGGTCGCCCGTGAGCCAGAGAGTCAAGCCATTGGGGTCGGCTGTGTCGCGGCGGATACGGCCTACATACACAGGATCCTGCCCGGCTGCATCGAGGGGCATGGGATATTTCTTGGAGGCCGGCTCGTCGACCACCACCACTCCGGGAGCCTTTGACAAAGCCTTGCGAGCATCTTCAGGCGAGACGGGACTCTGAGTGTGGATCCAGACTGCCTCGCTGTGGGCCCTCATCACCGGCACTCTCACACAGGTTGCCGACACGTCGAGGCCCGGCTCGTGCATAATCTTCTTCGTCTCATAATACATTTTCATCTCCTCCTTGGTATAGTCGTTGTCAAGGAAGATGTCGATATGAGGTATCACATTGTCGGCCAACTGATAGGCAAATTTCTCAACCACCGGCTTCTCGCCACGCGAGATCTGGCCATACTGAGCGGCAAGCTCATCCATGGCCGTAGCGCCGGCACCTGAGGCTGCCTGGTATGATGCCACATGGACATTGGTGATTCTCGAAATCTCATGGATGGGCTTGAGAGCCACAACCATTAGGATTGTGGTGCAATTAGGATTGGCAATGATATTGCGAGGGGTGTTGAATGCATCGTCGCCATTCACCTCAGGCACCACCAGAGGCACATCTTCATCCATTCGGAAGGCGCTCGAATTGTCAATCATGATGGCGCCATAGCGGGTGATGTCCTCTGCAAACTCTTTTGACGTCCCGGCTCCGGCCGAGGTGAACGCAATGTCAACCCCCTCAAACAAGCCCGGCTCGTGAGTGAGCTCCTCCACCGCGATCTCCTTGCCTCGGAAACTATACTTGCGCCCCGCGCTCCTCTTCGAGCCGAAGAGCCGGAGGCTGGTGACAGGAAAATCTTGCTGGTCAAGGACGCGGAGAAACTCCTGCCCTACGGCGCCCGAGGCGCCCACGATGGCTACATTCATGGTAAGTATGCAGTGAGGTGATTAGACGTATGGGTTAATAACGTGGCGCAAAAGTACTAAAAAAATTCCACCCCACACTGCCCCTCGCTCAAAAAACCAGAGTGCAGCCACAAGTCACGTCATCATTTTTCAACGCCTTTCAAATAAATCTTGGATAGGACGGCTTTTAGACATATATTTACACTCCCAATTTATTATATTGATTAGCTTTTGCCTTCTTAAGACCATGGGCTAAAGAGCTCAATAACTCAACCAACTACAAACAAACAAACAAACAAACAAACAAACAATTCACAGATGACAGACAGATATTATCTGTCAAAATTTGTCGACGCGCAAGACATGGGTCTATATGAGAAAGCCCTTCAAGAGATCAATGGCGGTCGGAAGATGAGCCACTGGATGCGGTTAATCTTCCCACTGCTTAGAGGCTTCGGACACTCACACAACACATGGTTTTACGGAATCACATGTGCCGACAAAGCACGCGCCTATCTTGAACATCCCATCTTAGGCCCGCGCCTGAGAGAGATTTCAGGAGCGCTCATCCTGCTGGAAGAAACAGACCCTCAGCGAGTAATGGGCAATCCCGACTGGCTTAAGCTCGGCTCTTGCATGACGCTCTTCGACTATGTCTCGCCCAACGACATATATGACCGAGTGCTCAGGAAATTATACTCCGGCTCGCACTGTCCAAAAAGAATAAGCATGTTGCTCAACTCAAAATAACAAAAGCAGAAATGAACATAAATCAATTAAAACAGCCTTTGCCTACACAGCCCAATTCCTCCTATGGGCCGGCAAAAAGACCGGCCTGACCTACAACGAAATCAATGTCATCGTCTAATATCTTCTTATCCCATTGTCATGGGCAGTGATGCTCGACTGCTGGATAGGATTGTCCATCACCACAGCTGCCCTGCTGCTCATATGGGGAGGCATAATTATCGTTACTCGACACAACATCTTCAGATGGTGGTGTGATCAAGTGTTTTAAGACTCAGTTGACTTCCTCAACTGGTTTAACCGCTGGGGAGGCTACGACATCCTCAACTCCGTAATCATCTGCCTCCTTGCCCCACTCCTCATCTACATAGGGCTGGCCCTC
>JAMPIE010000019.1 GCA_023663135.1 Alloprevotella sp. | reverse complement strand
GAGTGTATAACAGTAACATAGCGACCTCTTAGGCGCTAATGCGGACTATCATATTCTTTTTTATTAATTCATACATTATCAATGGACTGGCTTTTTGAACTAATCGGCCCCGGCAATGTGTCGCTGGCCTCCACCATTGTCCTTTACTCGTTTGTCATTGCGGCGGGTGTGTTTCTCGGCAAGCTTAAGGTTGGAGGCATCTCGCTCGGTGTCACTTTCGTACTCTTTGTCGGCATCCTCATGGGCCACATGGGCTACATTGTCAACGACGAAGTGCTCAAGTTTATACGCGAGTTTGGCCTCATCCTTTTCATCTTCTCCATTGGCCTTCAGGTGGGCCCCGCCTTCTTTGCCTCTTTCAAGAAAGGAGGGATGACTCTCAACGGCCTCGCCATTGCAACCGTTGGGCTCAACGTGGCCATCGCCCTGACCATCTACTTCCTCAACCGGGGCACGACAGACATTGCAGCCATCGTAGGCGTGATGAGCGGAGCCGTGACCAACACCCCCGGCCTGGCCGCCGCGCAGCAGTCGGCCACCGTCCCCGGAGCCATCGACACCATGTCGATGGGTTATGCAGCCGCCTATCCCCTCGGTGTACTTGGCATCATAGGAGCCATGTTTCTCATCAAGGGTATCTTTCATATCAAGACCGAGAGCGAGATCGAAGCCATTGAGCAAGCCTCACAAGATGCCCTGACCAAGCCCAACTTCATCACCATCGAAGTGACCAACCCGCTCATCTCCGGCAAGAGCATCGTCCAGCTCCACAACGTCATACAATGCGACTTTGTCATCTCGCGGCTCATCGACGAGACCGGCAGCGTCGTGATTCCCACCTCCAAGACCCAGATTCGCGTCGGCGACAAGCTCAGAGTGGTCATTGCCCAGCCCGACGTGGAGCGATTTGAGAGCGTCGTCGGCCCGGAGGTCGACGTGGAGTGGGAAGAGGTGTGCCAAAGTGCCGTCGTGAGCCGCCGCATCCTGGTCACCAAGCCCCAATACAATGGTGTGATGCTCGGCGCCCTGCGCCTCCACACCGGCTATCAGGTTAACGCTACCCGCGTCAACCGCGCCGGCGTTGACCTCCTCGCCTCCCCGACACTCCGCCTCCAGATGGGCGACCGCATCACCGTCGTGGGCACACTCAACGACATTGACCGCCTCGCCTCCAAGCTCGGCAACTCCATGAAGCGCCTCAACGAGCCCAATATCATCACCATCTTTGTGGGCATCCTCTTCGGCATCATCGTGGGCTCCATCAACGTAGGCTTCGGCATGAAGCTCGGCCTCGCCGGCGGCCCACTCGTCGTGGCCATCCTCCTGAGCCGCTTCGGCTACAAGTTCAAGCTCGTCACATATACCTCCACCTCCGCCTCGCTCTTCATGAGAGAGCTCGGCATATGCCTCTTCCTCGCCTCGGTGGGCATCAGCGCAGGAGCGGGATTTGCCGACGCCGTGTTTAACATCACCGGCATGTGGTGGGTAATCTGGGGCTTCATGATCACATTCATCCCCCTGGTAATAGTAGGATGCATCGCCCGAGGATACTACAAGCTCAACTATCTCACCATCATGGGTCTCTTTGCCGGCGGTTACACCGATCCACCCGCTCTGGCGTATGCCGGCAACGCCACCGGCAGCGACTCCCCGGCCGTGGCCTACTCCACCGTCTACCCGCTGACGATGTTCCTCCGTGTAGTGGCCGCCCAAGGCATAGTCCTCGCCCTGATGTAACCCTCCCCAAGTAT
Source organism: Alloprevotella sp. (assembly GCA_023663135.1). GTDB lineage: Bacteria > Bacteroidota > Bacteroidia > Bacteroidales > Muribaculaceae > Paramuribaculum. The sequence goes on along the minus strand of JAMPIE010000019.1, from coordinate 39,588 downwards.
TCTTATCACCCCTCTTAGCGCGGGCCTTCATGGCCCGCGCTAAACATTTCTGCCCTCTTCTTTGTTGCTTTGACAGAAAAAGCGTAACTTTGCATGAAGAAAGTGGCCGCCGTGCGGTCGCCTTTACAAACTCTTCAGGGCTGCACCCACGTTCACTGCCGTAACATAAGCAATTAATATCTTCGCATCTAAACCTATCCTTTCAACACCGTGACGCGGCGCGAGCCGCCATTTTGACATCCATATTTCACCCCCATCGCCTCACCATTCCCCTAATTATGGAAAATAACCAGAATCCCAACGACAAAAAATCGAAGCGCCCACGCATTGGCGAGCGCCCAATCATAGTCTCTGACGCCACCGAAAATCAAGGTGCAACCTCAGCCGACCAGCAATCTTACCAACCTCGCCCTTATCAGCAACGTCCCTATCAGCCACGATATGGCCAAGGCGGCTATCAGCCTCGCTACAACCAAGGTCAAGGCGGCTTCCAACCTCGCTACAACCAAGGTCAAGGAGGATACCAGCCTCGCCCCTATCAGCCTCGCCACGACCATGACGCTGCACAATCTGATGTCTCCTCATCTCCCGCCACCGACTCCGCCCAGACCTCAACCGATGGCCAGCAGGGCGGCTACAAGCCCCGCTACAACCAAGGCGGCTACAAGCCTCGTTACAACCAAGGCCAGCAGGGTGGCTATCAGCCCCGCTACAACCAGGGTCAGAGCCACGAGGGTGGCTATCAGCCCCGTTACAACCAAAGCCAGGGTCATGAAGGCGGATACAAGCCCCGCTACAACCAGGGCCAGGGTCACGAAGGCGGCTACAAGCCCCGTTACATCCAAGGCCAGGGTCACGAAGGCGGCTACAAGCCCCGCTACAACCAAGGCCAGGGCAGTCCACAGCAAGGCGGCTACAAGCCCCGCTACAACCAGGGCGGCCCACAGCAAGGCGGTTACAAGCCCCGCTACAACCAGCAGGGCGGGCGTCCCGGCGGCCCACAGCAGCACCCGCAGACCAATCGCTTCGGAATGCCCAAGGGGGGCAAGAGCTTCGTGCCGCGCCCAAAACCCGTGGAGTATGAGCAGCCGGTATGCGACCCCAACGAGCAGATCCGCCTCAACAAATACATGGCCAACGCCGGCATATGCTCGCGCCGCGAAGCCGATGAATTCATCCAGCAAGGTCTCGTCAAGGTCAACGGCAACGTAGTCACCGAACTCGGCACCAAAATCACCTGCAACGACGTCGTGGAATATGACGAGAAGGTAGTGACCCTTGAGCGCAAGACCTACATCTTGCTCAACAAGCCCAAAGACTGCGTCACAACATCTGACGACCCCAACGGGCGCACCACCGTCCTTGACCTCGTCAAAGGCGCCTGCAAGGAGCGCATCTACCCCGTGGGACGCCTCGACCGCAACACCACCGGTGTCCTCCTGCTGACCAACGACGGCGACCTCGCCTCCAAGCTCACCCACCCCAAGTACATCAAGAAGAAAATCTATCACGTCTGGACCGACAAAGACATCTCCGAAGATGACATGCAGGCCATAGCCGACGGCATTGAGCTCGACGACGGTCCCATCCACGCCGACGCCATCAGCTATGCCACCGAGACCGACCGCAACCAGGCCGGCATCGAGATCCACTCAGGCCGCAACCGCATCGTCCGCCGCATCTTTGAGAAGCTCGGCTATCGCGTCACAAAGCTCGACCGCGTCTACTTCGCCGGCCTCACTAAGAAAAACCTCCCCCGAGGCCGCTGGCGCTATCTCACCCAGGAAGAGGTCAACTTCCTCAAGATGGGCACCTTTGAATAATCCTCCCCTCAATACCCCCAAGCAAACAATCAATAATGAAACGCATAAGAATAAGCGAAATCCTCTCATCACCCTCCCTCCTGGGTCAGAAGGTTGACGTGATGGGATGGGTCCGCACCCGCCGCGGCAACAAGCATGTGCAGTTTGTGGCCCTCAACGACGGCTCTACCATACGCAACCTCCAGATTGTCTTTGACATGGAGGCCTTTACCGACGAGCAGCTCAAGGCCGTCACCACCGGCTCTGCCATTCATGTAACCGGCATCCTCGTGGAGTCGATGGGCAAGGGACAGTCTTGCGAGGTGCAGGCCAAGGAGCTCAAGGTGTTTGGATCTGCCGACCCCGAGAAATATCCCCTCCAGAAAAAGGGTCACACCCTGGAATTTCTTCGCGAGATAGCCCATCTGCGCCCCCGCACCAACACCTTCGGCGCCATCCTCCGCATCCGCTCCGCCATGGCCTATGCCATCCACCGCTTCTTCCAGGAGAAGGGCTTTGTCTATCTCCACACTCCCCTCATCACCGAGAGCGACTGCGAGGGAGCCGGAGCCATGTTTCAGGTCACTACGCTCGATGTGGCCAATCCTCCGCGCAAAGAGGATGGCACCGTTGACTATGCCGAAGACTTCTTTGGCAAGCCCACAGCCTTAACCGTCAGCGGCCAGCTCGAGGGAGAGCTCGGCGCCACAGCCCTCGGCGCCATCTACACCTTCGGCCCCACCTTCCGTGCTGAAAACTCCAACACCCCGCGCCACTTGGCCGAGTTCTGGATGATCGAGCCCGAGATGGCTTTCTATGACATCACCGACAATATGGATCTGGCCGAGGAGTTTCTCAAATACTGCATCAACTATGCTCTCGACCATTGCGCCGACGACATAGAGTTTCTTGCATCGATGTATGACAAGGAGCTCCCCGAGAGACTCCGCTCCGTAGTGGCCTCCGACTTCGTCCGTCTCCCCTACACAGAAGGCATTGAGATACTCAAAGCCTCGGGTAAGAAGTTTGAATTCCCCGTAGAGTGGGGCGTCGACCTTCAGAGCGAGCATGAGCGTTATCTGGTCGAGGAACACTTCAAGCGCCCCGTGATCCTCACCGACTATCCCAAGGAGATCAAGGCCTTCTACATGAAGCAAAACGCCGACGGCAAGACCGTCCGCGCCATGGATGTCCTCTTCCCCAACATCGGCGAGATCATAGGCGGATCAGAGCGCGAAGAGAGCTATGACAAGCTTCTCCAGCGCATCCAGGAGCTCAACATTCCGATGAAAGACATGTGGTGGTATCTCGACACCCGTCGCTTTGGCACTGTGCCCCACGCCGGCTTTGGCCTCGGCTTTGAGCGTCTGTTGCTCTTTGTCACCGGCATGACCAACATTCGCGACGTGATCCCCTTCCCCCGCACTCCCAATAACGCTGAATTCTAATCTCCAACGCATAAGATAAGTCAAGAGCCGCTGCCGACATCCCGGCAGCGGCTCTTGCTATTTATATAAAATGTGAGTTAGCGACGGAATGTGAGTCAGCGACGGAGCGAGCGGAAGAAGTCGGTAACGAGGGCTGAGCACTCGTCGGCGAGGATGCCGGCGGTAACGGTGGCCTTGGGGTGGAAAGGGTGGCGAGTGGTGAAGGTGGAATAGCCGCGCTTAGGGTCGGGAGCACCGATGACTATACGGCTCAACTGGGCCCAAGCTATTGCGCCCGCACACATCAGGCAGGGCTCGACGGTGACATAGAGGGTGCATCCGGCGAGGTATTTTCCGCCGAGGGTGAGAGCGGCAGCGGTAATGGCTTGCATCTCAGCGTGGGCTGTGACATCGCCGAGTGTCTCAGTGAGGTTGTGGCCTCGGCCGGCCACTATGCCGCGAGGGCCAACGACAATGGCGCCAATGGGCACCTCGCCGAGGGTGGCAGCGCAGCGAGCCTCGTCGAGAGCCATGCGCATGAAGCGGATATCGTCATCAAAAGAGGTGTCCATCAATGGCCGGTGAGGATGGTCTTAATCTCGTTGAGCTTGGAGAGGGCGGCTATGGGAGTGAGATTGTCAATGTCGGTGGAGAGAATCTCGTCGCGCACCTGGGCAAGCACGGGATCGTCGAGTTGGAAAAGAGATAGCTGATAGCCTCCTGTGGCCTCTTGGAGCTGCTCGGGGGCTATGGCAGCAGTGGCGGGGGAGGCGGAAGCGCGGGCACTCTCCTCGAGCTGGAGGAGAACCTTGTCGGCTCGCTCGACAATGGAGCGGGGCATGCCGGCGAGGCGAGCCACGTGGATGCCAAAGGAGTGTTCAGAGCCGCCGCGGGAGAGACGTCGGAGAAAGACCACCTTGCCGCCGATCTCTTTCACAGAGACGTTGAAGTTGGCCACTCGCTCATAACTGCGCTCCATCTCGTTGAGTTCATGATAATGAGTGGCAAAGAGAGTCTTGGGGTGCGGAGCCGCAGGGGAGCCGTCGCCATTGTGAAGATATTCGACTATGGCCCATGCGATGGAGATGCCATCGTAGGTGGAGGTGCCGCGTCCGAGCTCGTCGAAAAGCACCAAAGAGCGTGGTGAGAGGCCGTTGAGGATTGAGGCGGCTTCGGTCATCTCCACCATAAAGGTCGACTCGCCAAGAGAGATGTTGTCGGAAGCGCCCACGCGAGTAAAGATCTTGTCGACCACACCGATGTGGGCGCTGTCGGCGGCTACGAAACAGCCTATCTGGGCCATGAGGGTATTGATGGCGGTCTGACGCAGCAGGGCGCTCTTGCCCGACATATTGGGCCCCGTAATCATCATGATCTGGGTGGAGGCGGGGTCGAGGTTGATGGAGTTGGCGATGTAAGGTTCGCCGGGGGGGAGCTGGCGTTCTATGACGGGGTGGCGCGCCTCGGTGAGCGAAAGGACGAGGGAGTCGTCGACATCAGGGCGAGTGTAGCGATTTTCCATCGCTACGATGGTGAAGGCCGAGAGGCAATCGAGGCGGGCAATGATGTTGGAGTTAAGGATGATGGCGGCCACATAGTCGGCCACAGCAGTCACAAGGAGGTTGAAGAGGCTTGCCTCAAGAGGAGCGATGCGCTCCTGGGCGTTGACAATCTTCTCCTCATATTCCTTGAGCTCCTGGGTGATATATCGCTCAGCGTTGACCAAAGTCTGCTTGCGTATCCATTGCTCCGGCACCTTGTCTTTATGCGTGTTAGTGACCTCGATGTAGTAGCCAAAGACATTATTAAATCCAATCTTGAGGGATGGGATGCCGGTGGCTTCAATCTCACGAGCCTGGAGGGCCATGAGATAGTCCTTGCCGGAGAAAGCGATGTCGCGGAGCTGGTCGAGCTCAGCGTTGACACCGCGGGCTATCACGTCGCTCTTGCCAAGCTGAGACGGGGGGTCGGAAGAGAGCTCGCGGTCGATACGCTCCACCAAGGAGGGGCATTCGTTTAGTTGGTCGGCATAGGCTCTGAGAGGCTCAGGGGTCGACTCTGAGCAGATGGCTTTGAGCGGGGCAATGAGCTTGAGGGAGTCGCGCAGCTGACCGAGTTCACGGGGGGTGATGCGACGGGCAGCGGCCTTGCCGGCCAGGCGTTCCAGATCACCGATGGCCATAATGTGTTGGCGCAGAGCATCGCGCTCGTCGGGAGCGCGGAAGAAATGGTCGACGATATCAAGGCGTCGGTTGATGGCAGAGGGGTCGCGCAGGGGGAACAGGATCCAGCGGCGGAGCAGGCGTGCGCCCATAGGGCTGACGGTGCGGTCGATGACACTCAGTAGGGAGCGGCCACCCTCGGCCAAGGGGTCAAGGAGCTCGAGATTGCGGATGGTGAAGCGGTCGAGACGGACGTAGCGCTCCTCTTCAATGCGGCGGAGGGTGATGATGTGGCCGGTGCCGGTGTGCTGGGTGATGTCGAGATAGTGGAGGATAGAGCCGGCGGCAATGACGGCATCAGAGAGAGACTCCACACCAAACCCCTTTAGGGTCGATGTCTCAAACTGACGCAGGAGGCGATCGCGAGCGGCTTGGAGGGTAAAGATCCAGTCGTCAAGCTCAAAGAGAAGATAGGAGCCGGAGGTGAGGGCTGCAAATTCTTTTTTGCGTCCGCGCTCCACGAGGACCTCCTTGGGGGCAAAATTGGCCAGCAGCTTGTCCATGTATCCGGCATCACCCTCGGCGCAGAGAAATTCGCCGGTGGATATGTCGAGGAAGGCCACTCCGATGCTCCCCTTCTGCCCGATGTTAACGGCGGCGAGGAAGTTATTTTCGCGGTGGGAGAGGAGGTTGTCGCTCATGGATGTGCCGGGGGTGACGAGCTCGGTGATGCCCCTCTTGACGAGCTTCTTGGTGAGCTTGGGGTCTTCGAGCTGCTCGCATATGGCCACACGCTTACCGGCGCGTATGAGACGAGGGAGGTAGGTGTCGAGAGCGTGATGGGGGAAGCCGGCGAGCTCTACGTGGGAGGCCTGCCCGTTGGCTCGGCGAGTAAGGGTGATGCCGAGAATCTCGGAGGCGGTGATGGCGTCGTCGGAAAAGGTCTCGTAGAAGTCGCCCACACGGAAGAGGAGCACTGCGTCGGGGTGTTTGGCCTTCATCTCCTGGTATTGCTTCATCAGGGGGGTCTCTGCAATCTTCTTGGCCATGGCGGGGCGATTTTTGGGGGGATTATTTCACCTGCTGGAGGAGGAAGATCTCAGTGGGGAAGTGGTCGGAATAACCGTCGAGCCATACGCCGCCCGAGAAGGTACGCTTGGGATATCCCTGGCGAGAACCGTCGGAGTCTTTGAGGAAATCAAAGTTGTTGACCTGATGTTTCCAGAAGCGGACGTTAGAGGGATTGGGGCGATTGTCTTTCAGAAGATTACCCGAGACGATAATCTGGTCAAAGAGGTTCCAGTTGCCTTTGTAAGCAAGAGTGCCTATGCCTTTGTCAAGGGTAGCCCACCAGGGGTTGTAGAAGCCGTGGGGGGCAACACCCTTGGGGGAGCGGCGGGCGTCAAGCACCTCGGCACACGACTTGTCGTGGGGATCGTCGTTGAGGTCGCCCATGATGATGACGCCAATGTTGGGGTTGATCTGCCATAGCGAGTCGGCGATATGCTTGGAGAGGGCGGCTGCGGCTTCACGACTGGCAGATGAGCGCTCCTGGCCACCGAGGCGCGAGGGCCAGTGGTTGACGATGATTGCGACTGTGTCGCCACCCATGGTGCCGACGACACACATCTGGTCACGCGTGGGGTAGCCGATGTCGAGGCGATGGTTGGTCTCGTTGATGAGGGTGAAGAAGCGGGGATTGTAGAGGAGCGACACGTCGACACCGCGGCGGTCGGGCGAATCGTGGTGGACAATCTGATAGTTGCGGGCCTTGATAGGGTCGGCGGCAACCAAGTCGCGGAGGACACTCTCATTCTCAATCTCCGACACCCCAATCACGGCGGGGCCCTGAGGAGTGGTCGTGGTGGTCATGGCCGCAATGGTCGATGCAAGGCGGTTGATCTTCGACCAGTATTTACGGCTATCCCACTGACGGGCTCCCTGTGGGGAAAACTCAAGGTCGTAGGTGCCATTGGCGTTGATGGTGTCAAAGAGGTTTTCAAGGTTGTAGAAAGCCACGCCAAACACTCTGTATTGTGCCTTCTGCTCATCGCGGGCCGAAGAGGCGTAGGATAGGGAGGAGAGCGATAGAGCGGCGATAGCCATGCATATGACGGTCAAGAAAATCTTTCTCATTGCAGCGAGATAGTTAAAGTGGGTTGTGGACACTGGCTGCAAAGGTAGTGAAAAATACTTAAAGCAAAAAGGCAAAGGTCTCTTGTCAGATTCATCATGCTGATGCCGGAATGTCTCTGATAGCTCTGAGCGGCCGGGATGGCGACATAATTTAATTGAAGGCCCGCTTATTTCGTGATTTTTGCTTATCTTTGCCGGGAATTGCGACAGGGGATGTCCACTGCCGCCCTATTATCGTTTATATCTGACATCAACCATATGGCAACCAATATATTGGAACTGAGCGAGCAGGAGATTGTCCGCCGCAATAGTCTCGAAGAGCTCCGCAACAGGGGCATCGACCCTTATCCCGCAGCCGAGTTTAGCGTCACGGCTTATGCCGACGACATCAAGGCGCAATTTGACGACGAGGCGCCTCGCCGAGAGGTGAGCGTAGCCGGGCGCGTCATGAGCCGTCGTGTCATGGGCAAGGCCACCTTCATAGAGCTGCAAGACTCACGCGGTCGCATCCAGGTCTACGTGTCGCGCGACGACCTCTGTCCGGGCGAAGACAAGGAGATGTATAACACCGTGGTGAAAAAGCTCCTCGATATTGGCGACTTCATCGGCGTGACGGGCTACGTGTTCCGCACACAGACCGGCGAGATCACCATCCATGCCTCAGCGCTCACGCTTCTGTCAAAGAGCCTGCGCCCCCTGCCTATCGTGAAGCAGAAAGATGGGGTGACCTATGACTCCTTTGACGATCCCGAGCTGCGCTACCGCCGGCGATACGTCGACCTCATTGTCAACGACGGCGTGAAAGATATCTTTCTCAAGCGGACAAAGGTATATCAGACCATGCGCGACTACTTCAACGAGCATGGCTACCTCGAGGTGGAGACCCCCATATTGCAATCGATACCAGGCGGGGCCTCGGCTCGCCCCTTCATCACCCACCACAACGCGCTTGACATCCCCCTCTATCTCCGCATTGCCGACGAGCTCTATCTCAAGCGCCTCATCGTGGGGGGCTTTGAGGGCGTCTATGAGTTCTCCAAAAACTTCCGCAACGAAGGGATGGACCGGACACACAACCCCGAGTTTACATGCATGGAGATCTACGTGTCATACAAAGACTACAACTGGATGATGACCTTCACCGAGAAGATGCTCGAGCGCATCTGCGTGGCCGTCAACGGCTCGACAGAGGTGAAGGTGGGCGGCAACGTCATCTCCTTCAAGGCACCCTTCCCGCGCGTCACCATGCGCCAGGCCATCCTCGACCACACCGGCTATGACATCCAAGGGAAGAGCGAGCAGGAGCTTCGCGAGGCCGCCAAGGGGATGGGCATCGAGGTAGACGACACCATGGGCAAGGGCAAGCTAATCGACGAGATCTTTGGCGAGAAGGCCGAAGGAAAGTATATCCAGCCCACCTTCATCATCGACTACCCCATAGAGATGTCGCCCCTGACAAAGCGCCATCGTGAAGACCCCTCGCTCACCGAGCGCTTTGAACTGATGGTCAACGGCAAGGAGCTCGCCAACGCCTATTCAGAGCTCAACGACCCCATCGACCAGTATGAGCGCTTCGTAGACCAGATGCGCCTGAGCGAGAAGGGCGACGACGAGGCCATGATTATCGACGGCGACTTTATCCGAGCCCTCGAGTATGGGATGCCACCCACCTCGGGCATGGGAATAGGCATGGACCGCCTTGTAATGCTTATGACCGGCCAGACCACCATCCAAGAGGTGCTCTTCTTCCCTCAGATGCGACCCGAGAAGAAGGCGCCGCGCGACAAAGATGAGGCCTTTGAGGCCCTCGGCATAGCCTCCGAGTGGATAGCTCCTCTGCGCAAGGCAGGCTGCCCCACCCTTGCCGCACTGGCCGCCATAGCCTCGCCCGGCAAGCTCCACCAAGAGCTCTGCGGCATCAACAAGAAATACAAGCTCGGACTCACAGCCCCCGCCATCGACGACGTAAAGGCCTGGACAGCCGCCGCCGCCGAGGCCATTGGCACACAGGAGTGAACCACGGCTCGCCTGCCGGGCGTTTATACCTATAGGGAGGAGCCGCCCCCGACGGCATTCCCCTCCCTTCAATCCTCTATCCACCAACAACCTCATAACCATAAATCCCCTTGGGCTTCCCCGGAAACATAGCAGTGATGGGAGGCGGCAGCTGGGCCACAGCCCTGGCCAAGCTGCTCCTTCAGAACTGCGACAACATATTATGGTATATGCGGCGCGACGACCGCATAGACGACTTCAAGCGCCTGGGCCACAACCCCGCATATCTGACCGACTGCGAGTTTGACACGGGGCGTATCACCTTTTCCTCAGACATCAACGAGATATGTCGCCGGGCCGACACCCTGCTGCTGGTGATGCCCTCGCCTTACTTCACCTCCCACGCCGACAAGATTTCCACAGACATTTCTGACAAATATGTCGTGAGTGCCGTGAAAGGGATTGTGCCCGACTGCAACGAGCTGATATCCCACTATATGACTCGGCGATTTGGCATTGCCGACGACAGGATGCTCGTGGTGTCGGGCCCATGCCACGCCGAGGAGGTGGCCTTAGGACGCCCCAGCTACTTGACCGTAGGGTGTCACGACGTGTTTCACGCCGAGCAGTTTGCCCAGTGTATCTCCGGGCCGGCGCTGCACACCATCACCTCGTCAGACGTAGACGGCATCGAGTATGCCGCCGTACTCAAGAATGTCTATGCTATAGCCTCCGGCATGATCCATGGACTCAAGAGCGGCGACAACTTCCAGGCCATGCTCGTATGTAACGCCATAAGAGAGATGGAGCGCTTTGTCGACACCGTGTGTCCACGCCCACGCCAGATCTGCGACTCCGTCTACTTGGGCGACCTCCTGGTGACCTCCTACTCACGCTTCTCGCGCAACCACAACTTCGGCTCCATGATAGGACGCGGCTACTCCGTCAAGGCCGCACGCATGGAGATGGAGCAGACCGCCGAGGGCTATTACGGCACCAAGTGTATCCACGAGATAAACCAGCAACATGGAGTGGATATGCCCATCCTCGAAGGGGTCTATGACATACTCTATCGTGGGGCCACCCCGGCCAAGGTGCTTCGCCAGGTGTCGCAGACCTTCATCTGACCCCCTCACCTTTCCTTCGCTCAAAAACCCTTATCAAATAAATCAACTAAGATGAAAGAGATTAGCTTAAACATAGCCGATGCGCTCCCACAAGCCACCATCGATGCCCTCATGCCCGAAGCCCGCAAGGCTCTCGAGACCCTCGACAGCGGCTCAGGCGCCGGCAACGACTTCCTCGGCTGGAACCATCTCCCCACTGAACTTCAGGCCAATGAGGCACTGATAGCCGACATAGAGGCCACAGCCACAAAGCTGCAAGAGAAGTGTGAGGCAGTGGTGTGTGTTGGTATCGGCGGCTCATATCTCGGCGCCAAAGCCGTCATAGAGGCCCTGAGCGACACCTTCGCCCCATATCGTCCCGCCAACGGGCATCTCCCAAAGGTGATCTTTGCCGGCCAAAACATAGGCGAAGACTATCTCTATGAGCTAATGGACTATCTCCATGGCAAGAAATTTGGCATCATCGTAATTTCGAAGAGCGGCACCACCACCGAACCCGCCATAGCCTTCCGTCTACTAAAAGACCAGCTCGTCAAGGAACTCGGCACCAAGGACGCCAACGAGCGCATCGTGGCCGTGACCGACGCCCGTAAGGGAGCTCTCCGCTCCATGGCCGACACCGAGGGATGGAAGACCTTTGTGATTGCCGACAATGTGGGCGGCCGCTTCTCAGTCCTGACCCCCGTGGGCCTGCTCCCCATCGCCGTGGCCGGCCACGACATCCGCGCCCTCATCGCCGGTGCAGCAGCCATGGAAGGCTCTGACCAGCAGATGGCAATGACATATGCAGCCACACGCAATGCCCTCTATCGCGCCGGCAAAAAGATAGAAATCCTGGTCAACTTCTGCCCGAAGCTCCACTTCTTTGCCGAATGGTGGAAGCAACTCTATGGCGAAAGCGAGGGCAAGGACGGCAAAGGCATCTTCCCCGCCTCCGTTGACTTCACAACCGACCTCCACTCCATGGGCCAATGGATACAGGATGGCGAGCGCACCATCTTTGAGACCGTCCTCTCCGTTGAGGCTCCCGAGCATGAAGTGATGATACCCACAGACAACGACAACCTCGATGGCCTAAACTTCATCGCCGGCAAGCGCGTTGACCAAGTAAACAAGATGGCCGAACTCGGCACTCGCATAGCCCACATCGATGGCGGAGTGCCCAACCTGCTCATCACCATCCCCGCCCTCAATGAGACCAGCCTCGGCCAGCTCATCTACTTCTTCGAGAAAGCCTGTGGCATAAGCGGATATATCCTCGGAGTCAACCCCTTCAACCAGCCCGGCGTAGAAGCCTATAAGCGCAACATGTTTGCCCTCCTGGCCAAGCCCGGCTACGAGAAAGAGACCGAGGCCATCGCCAAGCGCATCAACAAATAAGATTCCTCCCCTAAAAGCGGCGGCCCGGCAGGCAGACATCCTTTCCGGGCCGCCGCCGCTTTTTCCCAATTCGCTTTTAATAAGATTGAGAGCAAAAATCCGATAATCTGAAAGAAGCCGTTTTTGCAACCTCTTTTTGGCTGTGAGCGGAAAAAAAAGTAATTTTGCGACATAAAATTAATCATTCAAGCCCACACTAAATCATACGATGAAGAAAAGTGCCCTGCAGATAGCCCGCGCCGCCTATCAGCCCAAGTTGCCGGTATCACTCACCGGCCCCGTAAAGGCTGTGGAAGGTGCACCGACACAGTCGGTTGCCGACCGTGACGAGATAAAGAAACTCTTCCCCCAGACCTATGGCCTGCCCGAGCTCACCTTTGAGCGCAACGCCAATCCGGAGCCCGGCAAGCCGGTCAACGTAGGCGTGATCCTCTCCGGCGGCCAGGCCCCCGGCGGCCACAATGTGATCTGCGGCCTCTTTGACGGCATCAAGAAGCTCAACCGCGACTCACGCCTCTATGGCTTCCTTATGGGCCCCGGCGGCCTCGTTGACCACGAGTATATCGAGCTGACAGCCGACATCATCGACGAATATCGCAATACCGGCGGCTTTGACATCATTGGATCAGGACGCACCAAGCTCGAGAAGAAAGAGCAGTTTGACAAGGGCCTTGAGATACTCAAGCAGCTGGGCATCACAGCCCTCGTGATCATCGGCGGCGACGACTCCAACACCAACGCAGCCGTCTTGGCCGAGTATTACAAGGAGATTGGCGCCGGAGTGCAGGTGATTGGCTGCCCCAAGACCATCGACGGCGACCTGAAAAACGAAGTGATTGAGACCTCTTTTGGCTTCGACACCGCCACCAAGACCTATTCAGAGCTCATTGGCAACATCCAGCGCGACTGCTTCTCTGCCAAGAAATATTGGCACTTCATCAAGCTCATGGGCCGCTCTGCCAGCCACATAGCTCTTGAATGTGCCTTGCAGACACAGCCCAACGTCTGCATCATCTCTGAGGAGGTAGAGGCCGAGAACATGACCCTGGCCGACGTGGTTGACTACATTGCCGACATAGTGGCCGAGCGCTCCTCGCGCGGCATGAACTTCGGCACCGTACTCATCCCCGAGGGCCTCATCGAGTTTATCCCCGCCATGAAGAGCCTCATCGCCGAGCTCAACGACCTGCTGGCCCACACCCCCGACTTTGCCACCTGGGAGGCCGATAAGCAGCGCCAGTTTGTCATCGACAAGCTCTCAGAGGCCAATTCTCGCGTCTATGCCTCACTGCCAACCGGCGTGGCACGCCAGCTCACCCTCGACCGAGACCCCCACGGCAACGTGCAAGTGTCGCTCATCGAGACCGAGAAGCTGCTCTCAGAGATGGTAGGCGCTCGCCTGGAGGAGAAGCGCACCGAAGGCTCTTACAACGGCAAGTTCTCACCCCTCCACCACTTCTTTGGCTATGAGGGACGCTGCGCTGCCCCCTCCAACTTCGACGCCGACTATTGCTATGCCCTCGGCTTCAACGCCGCATGCCTCATTGCAGCCGGCGTGACGGGCTATATGTCGTCGCTCCGCAACCTTACCAACCCCTCAGTACAGTGGCTTGCCGGCGGCATACCCATCACCATGATGTTTAACATGGAGCGCCGCCATGGCGAGATGAAGCCCGTGATACAGAAAGCGCTCGTGCGCCTCGACGGCACCCCCTTCCGCCGCTTTGCCGCCAAGCGCGACGACTGGGCCATCAACACGTCATATGTCTTCCCCGGCCCCATCCAGTACTTTGGCCCGGCCGAGGTATGCGACCAGCCCACTCTCACCCTGCGCTACGAGCAATTGGGCAAGTGATCCATCCCATTAACCCTTCTCTCAACAGCTTGCATTAAGAAGGAAGAGCCCTGGCGCAACGTCGCGTCAGGGCTCTAATGCAAACTATTTCTCCGCATATATGACATCTCCAACCAGCAAAACAGCGCTCATCGTAGGCGCCGGCGGCTTTATCGGCGGCTTCATAGCCAAGGAGGCCCTTGAGAGAGGCCTGAGCGTCACCTGTCTCGTGCGCTCCACCACCTCACGCCGCTGGCTCGCCGACCCCCGCCTTGCCTTCATCGTATGCGACGACTTTGACTCCCCCGAAGCAATAGCCCGAGCCCTCGACACTCAGTCCGGCGCCTGGGACTATATCATCTATAATCTCGGAGCAACCAAAGCCACCAACTTTGCAGACTTCAACCGCATCAACTTCAGCTTCTTGCGCAACTTCATTGAGGCACTGCGACAGACCGGCATGATACCCTCGCGCCTGCTCTACATAAGCTCCCTCTCGGCCCTCGGCAAGGGGGATGAGAAAGGCTACACCCCCTTCACCGACTCATCTATCCCTTGCCCCGACACTCGCTATGGCCTCTCAAAGATGAAGGCCGAGACCCTCTTAGACACAACCTCCGACATCCCATGGACTGTCCTGCGCCCAACAGGCGTCTATGGCCCTCATGAGCAAGACTATCTCATGATGGTCAAGTGCATTGCCCACCACATTGACTTTGGCATAGGCTTCCGACGCCAGATGCTCACCTTCATCTATGTCGAAGACCTCGCACGCGCCATCCTCGACGCCGTAGCCTCCCCCGCCACCAAGGGGCGCAAATATATCGTCAGCGAGCTGCGGAGCTACTCCCAGAGCGAGTTTCGCAAGATAGTGGCCGAGGAGCTCGGAGTGAGGGGAGTCATCCCGATCCGCCTCCCCCTTTGGGCCGCCAAGACAGTATGTGTCATAGCCGAGAAATGGGGTGTGGCGCGGCTTAAGCCCTCGACTCTCAACACCGACAAATATAATATCCTCAAGCAGCGCAACTGGCAGGCCGACTGCTCCCGCGCCGTAGCCGACTTTGGCTTCGCCCCAAAGGTAGGGCTCCGCGAGGGGATAAGGCGCGTCATAGCCGACTGGCGCAACAGCAACACTCAAAAATCTTGACCACGATGCAACGCAACGTCCCCTGGTGGTTTACCGCCATAGCCATCATCACCGCCCTGCCGGCCCTGCGCATCCCCTGGCTGTGGGGCCCCAGAGAGGGGGAAGAGCGGGTGATGCTCCTCTTCTACCCCTTCATCACCATCCTTGCCGCCTACATAGCCTGGCGCTGCTATCGCGACGATCGCCGCGAGATGGCCTGGATACTCGTCGTCGTGGCGTGGCTCACCACACTTGCCGCGCCGCTCATCATGTAACGAAAATGTGGACCCGATTTTTGCGGTCTCGAGCTTTTTTTAGTATTTTTGCCGTATGATGCCGCAATCTGTTGCTGAAAGCCCACAGGGGCCGGGAATTGCCCCGGCGTTATACCTTCTGCCGTCGACGATGACAGCCGACGGGAGGGTGTCTGACGTGCTCCCGCAGCGCGACATTGACATTGCCCGTCAAGTGAAGCACTTCGTGGTGGAGAATGAGCGTACAACCCGCCGCTTCCTCAAACGCCTCGACCCCACAATCGACATCAACTCCCTGAGCTTCACCCTACTCAACGAGCACACCCCCGCCGAGGATATACCCGCCATGCTCGCTCCCTTGGAGAGGGGCGAAGCAATGGCCGTCGTGAGCGAGGCCGGATGTCCGGCCGTAGCCGACCCCGGGGCCGAATTGGCAGCCGCCGCCCAGCGCCGGGGGCTAAAGGTAGTGCCCCTCGTAGGCCCGTCGAGCATGCTCTTGGCGCTGATGGCCTCAGGCTTCAACGGCCAGTCGTGGGCCTTTGACGGCTACCTCCCGGTGGAGCCAAAGGCTCGAGCAGCGCGACTCCATGAACTGCATAGGCGCATAGAGCGGGAGCGGCAGACACAGATCTTTATCGAGACCCCCTACCGCAACGACCGCCTGTTGGCCGACCTCATTGCCACCCTCCCACCGTCGATGCTGCTCTGCGTGGCCATCGACCTCACCGGCCCCAACGAAAGCATCATCACGCGCCCCTTAGCCCAGTGGCGCAAAGCCCGCGAGAAGGGCGAAGCCCTGCCCAAGACCCCGGCCATCTTCCTCCTCTACTCATCTTGACAATATCCATATTATCACAATGTCGGCTCGACGCTCCAAGATAGTCATCAATCCCCTGCAGCCGGGGCTCTTCGACAACCTCGAAGGGCTCCCTCGGCAGACGCCACGCGTGCCTGTCACGACGACGATGCCCGACATTGAGGCTGAGATCCACCCCTCGATCCACGACTTTGCCGTGAAGGCTCGCAGCGCAGCCCCGCTGCCCTTGGCGACCACCGACGCCGACGGCATAGAGCCGCTGCGCGCCAAACACCGCGAGGAGCCCCTGCTCTTTATCTCCTTTGGCAGCGGCTCGAGCGGCAACTGCGCCTACCTAGGGACACGCCGCGAGGGGATACTGATCGACGCCGGAGTAGACCCCGCCTTTGTAGAGAAAGAGATGTCTGCCAACAGTCTATCGATGGCCAACGTCCGCGGCATCCTTCTCACTCATGATCATTCCGACCATGTAAGGTTTGTCTACAAATTGGTCCGCCTGCGTAAAGACACCGCCATCTACTGTACCCCCAAGACCCTCACCGGCCTCCTGCGGCGCCACAACATCTCGCGGCGCGTCAAAGACTATCACCACCCTATCTATAAGGAATTTCCCTTTGAGCTCGCCGGGATGACCCTTACGGCCTTTGACGTGAGCCACGACGGGACAGACAATTGCGGCTTCTTCATCGAGGCACCGGGGCAGACATTTGCCGTGGCCACCGACATTGGCTCTATCACCCCGCGAGTAGACTTCTATATGAGGAAGGCCAACTACGTGATGCTCGAGGCCAACTATGACGCAGAGATGCTGCGCACCGGCCCTTACACCGCCTTTCTCAAGAGCCGAATAGCTGCGCCCAACGGCCACCTCGACAATCTCGACTCGGCCGAGTTTGCCGCCACCATCGCCGCCGAGGGCAACCTCTCCCACATCTTCCTCTGCCATCTAAGCGCCGAAAACAACACTCCCGAAACCGCCTTGGCCGCCGTCAAGGCACGCCTCGAGAGCTCGGGCTTCGGGCCTGTGGGCGATGCTTCAGGCTCCATCGAGGCCTCGGCATGCCCCATCCAGCTCATGGCACTGCCGCGCACCAAGGCCTCGCGCCTATTCCTCTTCCGCCGTAAGAAATCTTCTGACCCCAAATCCGATGGCACAACATAACGAGCTTGGCGAATGGGGCGAAAAGGTGGCTATGGAATATCTCTTGGCCGATGGCTACATAATCCATCGTCAAGATAAGCGCATGAAAGGGGGCGAGATAGACATCATAGCCTTCAAAGACCGGGAGGTGGTGTTTGTCGAAGTGAAGACTCGCCGCGAGCCGGTGACCGACCCGATGGAGGTGTTTGACGGCCGGCGCCGCGCAAGGATGTGTCGGGCTGCCGATGCCTTCATCCGCACCATGGAGCTCGACCTCAACCCCCGCTTTGATATAATAATAGTCAACGGCACCCCCGATGAGGGGCACCGCTTGACACATTATCCCGACGCCTTCTTGCCGCCAATGTCGGGCATGCGGTGATAGTTTTTTCAGGGCCTACACCTCTTTTATTTCAAAACCGGCGGCTGCAAGATGATCCCAGAAGCGGGGATATGATTTGGCAACAACCTCAGCGCGGCGTATCACTGTGCCGGGCAGATAGACAGCTGCCGGGGCAAAGGCCATGGCCATGCGATGGTCGTCGTAGGTGTCGAAGACAGGGGCCTCAACGATGGGGCGGCGACTGCCGTCCCAGCTAAGGGTGAGGCCGTGGAGGATGTCTTGGCTTATCTCCATCCTGACTCCAAGCTTGAGCAGCTCGACGCGGAGGGCCTCGGCGCGATCGGTCTCCTTGATGCGAAGCGAGTCGAGCCCTGTCAGAGTAAAGGGAATTCCGAGCAAGGCACAGGTCACCACGAGGGGCTGTGTGAGATCGGGCGTGTGGCGAAGGTCTGCGTCGAGGCGTGCATCGGCATCAGGGTTGCCCGAGAGCTCAATGTCGCCATCCTCCACCTCATCGGTCGAGGAGGTCACTCCAAGGCGTCCAAAGAGTCTCTCTGCCTCTGCATCGCCCTGCAGCGATTTGACCGACAACCTCCCGGCGAGAGTGACCCATCCGGCCGTCAGAGCCACAATCTCATACCAGAAGGCAGCGGCGCTCCAGTCGGCCTCCACCGGCAGCGACAGCGAGGGATTATAAGCTCCGGCCTTGATGGTCACCACATTACCCTCCATCGAGGCATCGGCTCCGCGCATGGCCATCATTCCGAGGGTCATCTTGATATAGGGAAGAGAGGCTGGCTCCCCTTCGAGCGTGAGGCGCAAGCCTTGCTCCATCACCGGCCCCACCATCATCAGCGCAGAGATGTATTGCGACGACACAGAGGCCGGGATGCTTACCTCCCCTCCGCTTATCTTCCGGCGCCCAATCTTCAACGGGGGATATCCCTCTCGGTCAAGGTAGTCGATTGACGCGCCAAGGGCTCTGAGAGCGTCTACAAGTGGGCCAATGGGGCGACAACGCATACGCTCGCTGCCGTCGAGGGTGACGGGGCCGGCGCCGGGAGTTGCGGCGTAATAAGCCGTGAGGAAGCGCATGGCGGTGCCCGCGGCACCTACGTTGACTTCGGTGGCCTCCGGGGCCGAGAGGGCTCGCGCAACAGCCTCAGTGTCATCACACACGGCTACCGCCTCGAGTGGCGCGGCAGCAGGGGTCAAGGCGTTTATAATCAACGCCCGGTTGCTGATGCTCTTTGAGAGCGGAAGCTCGACGCGCGTCTCCAAGATGCCGTCGGGCGGAAAAATCTGTATATCCACAGGGGTTATAAGTTCAATATTTTATAGAGCTAAAGCCCTAAGCCCTATTTGATGGATGCCTTGCAGAATCTTACGGCGCGACGACTCGCGAGGCTGCTTCAGACCGTTGGCATAATGAGAGAGCTGCTTGGCATTGATGCCGGAAGCTCTACTGATGGCCGCTAAGGTAGTGAAGCTCTCTGCCTCCTTTAGCAAAGCAGATGTCTCAAGATCATAAACAATGGAATAGTTACCTTGGCGATAAAACTCAGGGATTTCTTTCCCATCATCCTCGAGCCATTTTAGCTGCTGGGCGAGCGAAATCTCAAACTCTTTTTTGAAAAGGGCTAATGAGGGAGCCGCCACCACGACAGCCCCAATCACAGGGTCGCCAAAGCCACCGTTGAAGTTCTCACCGGTCCAGCTCACCATAACCTTAATCTCTTTTGTTGCCATAAACTATAACTATTTGCTTACTTCCATCCGGCTTGTTTCCAGATGCCATTGAGGATAAACTGCTCCAATGCTTGGTTAAGTTTACCATTAATTGTCACTGTTCCGGATTTAGATGGGTGAGTAAACTGCCGATGACTTCCTTTTGTATGGGTCAGAGTCCAGCCATCTTTTTCAAGGAGCTTGGTCACCTCCCTTGTTTTATATCGTTCCATATGGATTTATCGATGCCACAAAGGTAGAAAAAAATCTACCATCTCACAACATTTCGCCTCAATTCTCATTATTGACCGGTAATTTTTTGAAGATTACTAAATCTCGTATTTGTAAGCGTGAGGGGTGGATTAGTGCTTGGAGGAGCGAGGTTTAAGGTCGAGGCGATAGGCGAGGGTGGCCATCACGTAGCGGGGCATCGTTGAGCGCCATGTCTCGGAATGACCTTGGGCGTTGACGGATGTGTAGACATGCTTGGCAGAGCCGAGTATGTCGTGGGCAACGAGCTTGACAGTGAGCCCCGGGCGGGAGAAGGTCTTGGCCAGGGTGGCGTTCCACACATATTCAGAGGTATTCATCGACTTGTCGGAGTAGCCGCGCCGCAGATAGGGGTTAAACTGAGTGTTGAGCTCCATCTTCCAGGGCATCTTGATAAAGGCGCGGAGATAGGGCCAGTATTCGCGCCATGTCATGTTGTTGAAGCCCTGGCGAGCAGAGTGTTGGCTGGCTATGACGGTTTGAAATCCGATGGTGAGCGAAGAGCCTGAGGGTATGCGGCAGGTGATGTTGACCGATGGGCGGACAAGCTGGCTGAGGACGGAGCTGCGGGTGGGGATGGCGGTGTTGTCGGAGGAATAGTCGGCCGAGTTGCCTATCTCGTAGTTGATATTGGCCGAGGCTTCCCACTGCTTCTTTGGGCCGAAGGAACGGGCATAGTTGGCAGCGGCCTGGGCCTCCCAGTTGCCCGAGATGTTTTCGGGTCGATGGAGAGTCACACCGGTAGAGGCATCATAGCGACGGGCATAGGCTATGGAGTTGACGCTGACACGCCAGTTGGCTGAGAAGTTGAGATATGACTGGTTGGCGCGAGAATATCGGGTAAGGGTGGCCGAGAGCTCGTGATGTTTCTCATTATGCAGGCCGCCCGGATTACCATCGTAGATGTTGAGGGGGTCGGTGGTGTTGGTATAATCAATGAGGTGGGAGATGCTGGGGGCTGAGGGTCGGAGGGAGTAGGAGAGAGTGCCGGTGATGTTGCGCAGGGAGTTGTTGGATGCGAGGTAGATATATAGGGAAGGGAAGAGAAAGTCGGTGGCGCGGGAGGCTCTCATTCTCGTCTCCATGTCCATGGGGTGGAGGAGATAACGCTCGGCGCGATGGGTATAGCTGAGATTGAGCGAGATGTTGAAGGCGGGGTTGATGGTAGAGTCGCCGGGCGCGGTAGGCTCGGAGTTGAACGAGAGGCGGAGGGAGGCGCCGAGGTCGTTGGTGCCGCTCGAAGTGTGGCGCGAGTTGGCGGGATTGAAGATGAGCCAGGGGAGCCTGGAAGCGGAGGGGGGAGAGAGGGGTCGGGGAAGAGAGTCGGCCATGAAGAGGCTGTTGTTGCCCGAGGTGGAGCTGTGGATATAAGAGGCTCCGAGGCTGTATGATATGTTGTTGGTGCGTCTGGGGCCAAAGCGGCGAATGTCGCGCTTATAGTTGATGCCGCTATTGAGGTTGCGGCGATTGTTGTCGGAATTGTTGAAGCGGGTTTGTGTCAGGGGCGGGTCGGTAGAAGTGGATGCCTCGCCGAGGGCCTGATCATAGAGAGTGAGGACATCTCTCTCAGAGCGGGAGAGGGTAGCGTTGGCGCGGAGGGTGAGCTGGCCTTTCCATGAGCGAGGACGGATGGTGGCATTGGCACCTAATGAGCCTAAAATATTGTCGGAGGCAGAGGCAGAGAGAGTCTGTAGGCGAGTAAGCATATAGCGGTCGAAGCTGCCGGAGGCTCGGGCTGCAAAGATGGAGTCGATTACAGCACCGCGATAGGCGTCGAAGGGGTCATGGGAGAATGTGGCGCGACGAGTGTCGCCGCGGTTGAGACCATGATTCCAGTTGAGGGAGGGGTTGATGGAGAGGAAATAGTTGTCTCGGGCAATGCGGAGGTCGTGGCGCGAGATGACGGAGTGATTTCGCTGAGTGCTGTGGCTTCGGCTGCGCGTGAAAATG
This sequence comes from Alloprevotella sp., assembly GCA_023663135.1. GTDB lineage: Bacteria > Bacteroidota > Bacteroidia > Bacteroidales > Muribaculaceae > Paramuribaculum. Next base: position 18,096 of record JAMPIE010000019.1, on the reverse strand, counting down.
TCTCCTGTTGGATAAAAGCTGGTAACGGCAGCAATGTCGTTGTTGGTATTTTTTTCGCCGGAATATGTGGCATTGCCGTTGACCTTGAGCTTCATTTCGTTGTCGAAAGCATAGTCGAGGCCGGCGCGGACAATGTGGTTCTCGCCATTTTCGGTGGAGGAGGAGCCCACCCAATGGCCCGAGGAGCTCCCCTGAGTGCGGTCGCCAATATTGTTGGCGTTGCCAAAAAGGGTCACTCTAAATTTGGAGGAGTAGAGCAGGCCAAACGCACGGCCAATATAACGGTGGTCGGTACCGTAGCCCGCCTCTACGTTGGCCATTCGGCCGGTGGTGTATTCTTTTTTGAGCACGATATCCATCACCAGATTTTCATCCTCCTCGCGACGGGTGAGGCGAGCGTCGGAGTGGGTGAGATAGGCGTCGTCGGAGGCTTTGTCGTAGACCTTGATGTTTTTGACGGTATAGGCCGGGAGATTTTGGAGGGCCACTTTGGGATCGCCTTTGAAGAAGTCTTTGCCGTTGACCAATAGTTCGTTGACAGGGCGCCCGTTTACCTTGATGAGACCCTCTTCCGAGAGGGTTGCGCCGGGGAGCTGCTCCACTAAGGTCTCAAGCATCGACCCTTCGCCAAGGTCAAAGGCAGAGGCATCAAACACCATCGTGTCGCCCTTCATCACCATCTTGATGCGAGTGGCGGTGACGGTCACTTCGCTCAGGGCTCGACGTCGCTCGCGCTCCATGTGGAGAGCATGGAGAATCTTCACATCTTCGCTCACCGAGGCAATCTTAAAGCGCGTAACCAGCGGCTCATAGCCCTCCTTCTCAAACACGGCTGTGTAAGAGCCCAGGCCACCGTTGACCAGGGCGCGCAGCTCGCCGCCGGTGATGAGGCGGAGCGAGTCGTTGCCCCTCAGGAGGGTGTAGGAGGCGGGGATGGTGTCACTGACGCTCAAGGTCATGGTGACGGAATCGACTCTTTCGTAGGTGTCCTTCTCAAAGAGATAAGCCCGGAGCATAAATCGGTCAAGGCCGTCGGCCCACAAGGGGCAGGCGGCCATAAGGGCGAGAAGCGGCAGCAGCAAGAGTCGCTGCCAATGAGCGGTAGAGGATATAATGATGACTTTGGGAGGGGGGAGGCTGGAGGTCAGATAGTTGTGGCCTTAAGCTGGAGGCCCACACGCTCTGACAGGCCAAAGATGAGGTTCATCAGATGGACGGCGTTGGCAGACGAGCCCTTGAGGGTGTCGTCGAGCACAACGGTGACGGTGGTCTGGCCACCAACCTCGTCAAGGTGGATGAGGGTCTTATTGGTGCCGGCCACGTCGGCCAGGATGGGGAGCTCGTCAATGACGTAAGTGAAATTGTGGTCGTTAAAGAAGGCATCATAGACCTCGAGGAGGTCTTTGAGCGGAGCCGGGGAGTCGAGGAAGGCGGTGACGGCGGTGCCACGCGTCCATCCGGCCGAGGTGATGATGGTGCGCAGGGCCGGGATGGCCGGCGCCCCTTCGGGGAGGAGGGTGGTGAGGGCCAAGCGGCAGTGGTCGAGGGCCTCATGGTCGATGAGGGCCACGGTCTCGCCGGCCGCGCCTTCGGCGGCTGAGACAGTTGCGGCAATGGTCACGGGAGCAGTGAGCAGCCCGGCCTTAGCGAGCGGCAGCAGTCCGATGGTGACGGCGGTGGCCAGTGGGGAGGGGACAATGGCGCGCGTGGCCCCCCTGACTAAGGGCTTGCGCATCAGCTCCGGCAAGCCGAAGACCCACTCCCCCGGATGTGCAGCGGCATCGGGGGAGGGGTGGCTTGTGAAAGAGTCGGTAATAAAGCGGTCGCTGAAGTCGATGAGACGCTTGTCGGCACTCACCTGATGGCGCGTGATGAAGCGCTCGGTCTCCTCGGGGGTGAAGTAACAGAGGAAGATCACGTCGGCCTGGTCCACGTCGGGGGTGTCGGTGAAGCGCATATAAGTGTCGCCTCGGAGGCCGCGGTGAATGTCGGCCACGGGGGTGCCTTCAAGCTCAGGATCATACACCCAAAGTATCTCTACGTCGGGGTGGCTGCCCAAGATACGGATTATCTCACCGGCGGCATCGGAACCGCCGCCTGCAATGCCGGCCTTTATCATCGTTGATTCAGCTATGCTTATTAAAATGAATAGGTATTAGTCTTGCTCCTCATATCGGCGCGAGCCGTCGGAGACAATCACGGGATAAATCTTGGGCTCGTGGCCATACTTCTCGTTGAAGCGGCTGAGGACGGTGGCCACGAAGGTGTCATACTTGTCGTCGGCAACGAGGTTTACGGTACAACCGCCAAAGCCGCCGCCCATGATGCGCGAGCCGGTGACGCCGCATTCGCGGGCCAGGTCGTTGAGGTAATCGAGCTCTTCGCAGCTCACCTCATAGTCTTTTGAGAGGCCCTCGTGGGTACGATACATGCGGTCGCCCACCTTGTCGTAGTCGTGACGGAGAAGGGCGTCGCAGACGTCGAGCACTCTCTGCTTCTCCTCGATGACATACTTGGCGCGGCGATAATCCTCCCCGGAAATCTTGTCCTTGGCGTCGTTGAGCATCTTCATGTCGGCGTCGCGGAGGGTCTCAACGCCCAGGGTCTTGGCCACGCGCTCGCAGCTCTCGCGGCGCTTGTTGTAGGGAGAGTCAACGAGCTCGTGCTTCACTCGTGAGTCAACGAGCACCAGACGATAGCCCTTGAGCTCGAAGGGGAAGTATTCAAACTCGCCCGAGCGGCAGTCGAGGCGCATCAGATGGTCTTTCTTGCCATGGACAGAGGCAAACTGGTCCATGATGCCGCAGTTGACGCCGCAGTAGTTGTGCTCGGTGCTCTGGCCAATCTTGGCAAGCTCCATCTTGGGGAATTTATTGTCGTTGAAGAGGTCGTTGAGAGCAAAGGCAAAGCAGCTCTCGAGGGCGGCCGAAGAGCTGAGGCCGGCGCCTAAGGGCACATTGCCGGCAAAGACAGCATCAAAGCCCTCTACCTTGCCTCCGCGCTTGATCACTTCGCGGCACACGCCAAAGATGTAGCGGGCCCACTGCTGCTCGGGAGCATCCTCTTCCTTGAGGCCAAACTCCACATATTCGTCGATGTCGATGGAGAATACGCGACAGCGGTCGGTGCCGTTGGGGCGGATGTCGGCCATGATGAGCTTGTCGATGGCGCCGGGGAAGACGAAGCCGCCATTATAGTCGGTGTGCTCGCCGATGAGGTTGAAGCGGCCGGGGCTAACGAAGAGAATGCCCTTCCCGCCAAACTTGTCGGCGAAGGCTTTCACGATTTTTTCTTTCATTTCCATGATATAGAGGGTATTATGATTGTCTGGTAGATGAGTGGACGGCCCACTCATGGCTGAATGTATGCAAATGTAAACAATTTTTTGTAAAACAAAAAAATCTTCTTTCGGCCAAAGGGTTATTTGCGCCCGAAGTCGGCCGGAATCTCGCCCCAGTTGTCGGTGTCCCATTTGAGGAGCCGAGGGCGCTGCGATGCGGGGTGGGTGGCGAGCCACGCTTCTGCGCGACAGATGAGGGAACGGAGATAAGCGTTGTCGGCCGAAGGGGTCACTTTGGTGTTGGCCTTGCCGCGGGTCACCCACCCTATGCCAATCTTGGAGTCGGAATAGATGGCTATGTCGGTGCGCTCGCGCTGGACAAGCAAGGCCATGGCGTGGACAATGGCCAGAAACTCGCCTATGTTGTTGGTGCCCCCGGCCAGCGGACCCACATGGAAGATCTGCCTCCCGGTGCGGAGGTCGACACACTGATATTCCACCGGGCCGGGATTGTGCGAGCACGCGGCATCGACAGCAATGGCGGGGTGGACCACGGGCAGTGCCTCGATGTTGACCTGCGGGGCGGCGCGATGGGCGGCAATGCTCTTTATCACGCCTATATGATCTTCCGGGCGTCCCCGGAAGGCTTCTATGGCTATCTCCTTGGAGGGAAAAGCCTTGTAACGCGCGCCTGGATAGCCTTCGGTCTGGAGCCTACACTCCTCCCAGGAGTCAAACACCCCGGTGGAGCGGCCCTCCCACACTACGTAATATTTCCTTCTGTCGCTCGGCAGGCTCATGAGGCGATGCTTTGATTATGAGAGTGTGAGAATCATGTTGATGTCCATATGCCTCACTCCGGCAATCCGCGCAATCTCGCGGTTGACAGCTTTCCCCATAAAGGTGTAGGCTGCCTTTTGGATGCCGGGAAGGAGTCGCATGGCGTTGACCGCACCCTCACATTGGGTGAGCTCGCCTAAGAGCGTAGCAAAGGTGTTGGTCATAGCCATAGCGGCAGTGCGCGGTGTTGCACTTCCGGGGTCGGTCATGCACACGACCCTCCCACCGGACGGTGCCTTGCCGGTGAAGGGCTGCACACCAAGGCTCGGTGTCATACGTCCCGGCTGCGTCGAGAGGTCAAACACTAAGGCCTCGCGCTTGAGCTTACAGGCCATCTCGGTGTCGATGGTGAAGGGGGAGGCGGGAGTGGGCACAAGAGTGTTGACCACAACATCGGCCGAGCCCAAAGCATTGCTCACCACCCTGGGGTGGAGCGCCGAGCCTACGACCCACTCCCCGAGCGAGTGCTGAGCCCGGCGCAGGGAGTAGACATCATTGTCAAACATCCTCACCATAGCCCCCAGCCCGAAGGCAGAGCGGGCAGCGGCGCGGGCGGCAATTCCGGAGCCAAGGATGGTCACCTCGCAGGGCACTATTCCGGCCACTCCCCCCAGAAGTATGCCCTTGCCGCCATAGGGGGTTGAGAGCAGGGCCGATGCGGCCATCATGGCGCTGCGACCATCTATCTCGGCCAAGATGTCGGCAAAGGGGGTGTTGCCGTCGCCATCCTCGACCAGGTCAAGGGCAATGGCCATGATATGGCGGCTGAGCAGGGTCTCCACCGCCTCGCGCGTCTGAGCCTCGGGGTGGAGGAGGGTCATCAGCATCGCTCCTCGGCGCATCTGCGCTATCTCGCGCGAGCCGAGAGGCGAGAGGCGTATCACGATGTCACACGCCAGAGCCTCGGCAAGCGAGGTCACCTCGGCACCGGCATGGGTATAAGCCTCGTCGGTGTAGTGGAGCGGGGCGGCGGCTCCCTCCTCAATCTTTATGCGGTAGCCGCGATCGACGAGCATGGCCGCTCCCTCGGGAGTCAATGGAAAGCGGCGGTCGGCCCCTGGACGCGGCAGACCTATAGTGAGGCTCCGACGGTCGTCGGCCACCCGCAGCGGCTGCTCCAGGATGTCAGGCACTCCCCCGGGCTGTGCAAGAGCGCTCATGGCCGGGTAGGATTGAGGTTAAATAGCTCGATGAAACGCTCTACGGTCTGAGCGGCCTCCACCTCGGTGTCGAGAAGGTCGCTCTTAAAGCGGTGTGCAGCCTTGGAGTAATGGGGCATACGCTTGTCGAGGGCCTCGATGATAAACTCGCGGAGCTCCTCTGAATTCTTATTGGCAATGAGGGGGCGCTTGTGTCGGCCGCGCATCAGGCGGGTATGCAGCTTGTCGATTGACGTGTCGAGAAACACGGTGGTGCCCGCGGCATTCATATAGTCCATATTGTCGAAGAAGCATGGGGTGCCCCCGCCGCAGGCAATAATCACGTCACTGAACTCGCCCACCTCGTGGAGCATCTTCTGCTCAATGAGCCTGAAGCCCTCTTCACCCCTCTCGGCAAAGATATCGCGAATATTCCGGTGGAAGCGGGCCTCAATGTAATTGTCGAGGTCAATAAACGGCAAGCCTGTGGCTGCGCCCAGGCCTCGTCCGAGCGTGCTCTTTCCGCAGCCCATATAGCCAATGAGAAAAATCGGTTTCATCGTGAGGGCAAAGGTAAAAAAAATCCTCCTACGCGCCAAACGATGGCATGCAGGAGGACTCAGATTGAGAGCGTATGAATTCGTTAATTACAGGGGCCTAAGTCTATTTGAGGCAACGGCCTGTAAAGAAGGCGCCTATGGCCAGGAGGCCAAGAGTGCATAGAGCAAAGCGCTGGAGGCGCTCCATCTTGTGGTGGCGGCGGATCTCTTTCTCCACCTTCTCAAGGGCAGATAGCTCGCGCTGCTCCGCAGATTTGATTATAGCCATGGTTACTTTTGCGTGTGTGTTTAGAATTGTATAACTTGTCAGAGGCATAACATCTGCCGACCCCCATCGGTTTCAGAGCCGCAGCGGAATTGTGAAAGTTTTTTGTCATGTCGGATTTTTTTCTTACCTTTGCAACGTCAAAAGGCCATGGAGATGGCCGCTGACATTTATTCTTTATATCTCTGCTCCACTTCCCCAGGGGTCCGGTCACGCCCGATAGCGTGTCAGGGCTTCATTTCTTTTTTACTCTCACAAATCCCAGTCTACACCATGGCAATAACTTATATGACCAAAGAGGGCTATAAGCGCAAGATGGAGGAAATAGCCTACCTCGAAAGCGTCAAGCGCCCGGAAATCTCCCGCGCCATCGCTGAGGCCCGCGACAAAGGCGACCTCTCCGAAAACTCTGAGTATGATGCCGCCAAAGAAGCCCAAGGCATGCTCGAGATGAAGATTGCTCAGCTCAAAGACCTTGTGGCCAACTCTCGCATCATCGACGACAGCAAGCTCAACACCGAGGAGGTCCAGATCCTCAACACCGTCAAGATACGCAACACCTCCAACGGCATGGAGATGTCTTATACCATCGTGGCCGACTCCGAGGCCAACCTCAAGGAGAAGAAGATAGGCTCCTCAACCCCCATCGCCAAAGGCCTCCTGGGCCACCACAAGGGGGAGGTGGTAGAGATTCGCGTCCCCGCCGGCCTTATGAAGTTTGAGATTACCGACATCTCCATCTGATTTGCCATGGCCTCTATCTTCTCTCGCATCATTGCCGGTGAAATCCCCTGCTACAAGATTGCCGAGGATGACCGCCACTTCGCTTTCCTCGACATCAACCCGGTCAACCCCGGCCATGTCCTCGTGGTCCCCAAGCATGAGGTGAGCTACATCTTTGACCTCGCCGACGAGGAGTATGCCGCCCTCACTCTCTTTGCCAAGCGCGTGGCCGAGGGGCTTCGCGAGGCTGTGCCATGCAAGCGCGTAGGCGTAGCCGTCATTGGCCTCGAAGTGCCCCACGCTCATATCCACCTCATCCCCATCACTAACGAGGGCGACATGAGCTTCTCCACTAAACATACCCTCCCGGCCGAAGAGATGGAGCGCCTCCGCTCTGAGATTGCCGAAAAGGTGGCTCAACACCTCGCCTGACCTATGGATGCTTTTACCTTCTGGACTCCCACCAAATATATCTTCGGCCCCAAGGCCGAGCTTCAGGCCGGCGCCGAGGCCAAGGCCTCCGGCATGAACCGCGTCCTCTTGGTCTATGGCCACGGAAGTGCCCGCCGCAGCGGCCTCCTCGACCGCGTAGCCGACTCGCTCCGCCAGGCCGGGCTCACCGTCGCCGAGCTCGGCGGCATCGACCCCAATCCCACCGACCCAAAGGTGCGCCAAGGGATAGAGATATGCCGCCGCGAGGAAATCGACGGGCTTGTAGCCGTGGGCGGCGGCTCGGTAATCGACACCGCCAAGGCTATCGCCGCCGGTGTGCCTTATGACGGCGACTTCTGGGACTTCTGGGCCGGCAAGGCCGTGATTCAGGAGGCTCTCCCGGTGGGCGTGGTGCTCACCATCCCCGCCGCCGGTAGCGAGGGCTCGGGCAACTCGGTCATCACTCTCGCCGACGGGATGCACAAGATCTCGCTCCGCACCGACTATTGGCTCCGCCCCAAATGGAGCCTCCTCAACCCCGAGCTCACCTTCACCCTCCCCCCCTATCAGACTGCCAGCGGCATTGCCGACATGATGGCCCACATCATGGAGCGATACTTCTCCAACACCCCCGACGTGGAGGTGACCGACCGCGTGGCCGAGGGCGTCCTCAAAGCCATCATCGAGGAGGCCCCAAAGGTGATGGCACGCCCCGATGACTATCAGGCTCGCGCAAACATCATGTGGGCCGGGACCCTTGCCCACAACGGCATCTGTGGCACCGGACGTCGCGAAGACTGGACCAGCCACGCCATGGAACATGAGATTTCTGCCCTCTATGGCGTGACCCACGGCGCCGGCCTCGCCGTGATCTTCCCCGCGTGGATGACCTTCATGGCCAAGGCCAATCCCGGCAAGATTGCCCAGTTTGGCCGAAGGGTCTTTGGCGTGACCTCGCCCGACAACTCCACCGCCGCCATGGAGGCCGTAATGGCTCTCAAAGCCTTCTTCGCCTCCCTCGGCCTCCCCGTCACCTTTTCCGGCCTCGGCATAGACCGCCCCGACATCGACCTCCTCGTCAAAAATCTCCACGAAAACAAGGGCCAGGAGATTGGCGGCTACTTCCCCCTGCGCGCTGAGCAGACAGCCGAGATCTACCGCCTGGCCCTCTAATCCCATGCACATCGTTGCCACCGACAGCCAGGGATATGAGGCAGCAATCACCCGCGCCCCTCACATCTTCAACACGGCCTCCTTCAACCGACTCAACGCCCACAAGGCTGAGTCGGTTGAATGGCTGTTGGCCCTCGACGAGACGCGTGGCAATGCCGTTGCCGCCGGCATCATCCTCGGCCTCCGCGCCGCCACCCTCCTTTCCCCCTTTTCGGCCCCCTTTGGCGGGCTCAGCCCGGCTGCCCCCCTCGGCGTAGACTCCTGCGAGGCTGTCTTCACTGCTCTCGCTTCCCATGCTCGCTCGCGCGGCCTCTCGCTGCGCGTCACTCTCCCCCCGCCCTTCTACGCCCCTACTTCCCTTGCCCATCAGGCCAACATCCTCTCGCGCCTCGGCTCCCCCGACTGGGCCGACCTCAACTATCACTACCCCCTGCGCGACTTCGCCGCATTTCGCGACCACCTCCCAGACACCGCCCGAAAGCACCTCAACCGCGCCCTTAAAGCCCCCTTGCGCTTTGTCCAGCTCTCCTCCTCCCCGGTCGACATAGCCCGCGCCTATGCCGTCATAGAGGCCAACCGCCGCGAGCATGGCTACCCCCTGCGCATGACCCTCAACGACGTGATCGCCACCACAAAGATCATCCCCGCCGACTTCTTCGTCGTGGAGCAGACCGAGCCTGAGCCGCGCGACGTAGCTGCCGCCCAGGTGTTCCACGTCTCAGAGAGCATAGTACAAGTCATCTACTGGGGCCATATCTCCGACGCCAACCCCCTCTACCCCATGAGCTTCCTGGCCTACCGGCTCTTCCGCCACTACTTCGCCCTCGGCTCAAGCATCGTTGACCTCGGCCCCTCCTCCGAGCATGGCATCCCCGCCCCCGGCCTCTGCCGCTTCAAAGAATCCCTCGGCTGCATCCCCACCCTCAAGCCCACCTTCACCCTCCCGAGCTGAGGCCACGCATACGAGGGCGGCGGCGATGGGGCGCCATTCGAGCCGGTAGTGGTGGGCGGCGGCGCGAGCTGTCTCGGGCCCTACGACGATGGCCGTAAGGGGCAGGCCGGGGGTCCGGGCAGCTTTGTAGACGGCCTCTTTGGCCGTCCAGAGTTGCAGGAGGCTTAACGAGGGGACGTCGGAGGGGCCCACAAAGCGGCTCTTGACGCGCTCGAGCTGGGCCTCGCGCCCGCAGGCCTCCACGTCTACCCCCACTCTCATGCCGGGGTCGCGGCCCACGGCGAGGGCGGCATAGCCGCCGCCGTGGCTCACCGACAGAGGGAGCTCTTCGCGCCCGATGGCATAGGGGGCGCCGTCGGCATAATGGCCCGGCTCGGCGCCGAGGCAGGCGAGCATAAGCTCTCTGACGGCGCGGCGCTCGGCCTCGCGTCCGGCTCCGTCGAGGGGCCTCAGATGGAGCTCCACGCCGGTCATTTCAAATGATTTATCATGTAAGCCACGTCGCGCTCCACGGCCTCTAAGGTCGGCGCAATGGAGTCGGCCGACACCGGGAGCGAACCCACAGCCAGAGTGCCACTCACCACTCTCTCCCCCTTCCGGGCAATAAACTGCAGGGGGGTGAGGCTCCCGGTGGGGGTGGTGAAGGTCAGCAAGCGGTAGCCGGAGGGGGTGTCGCATGTGCCTTTCTCAGTTGGCAGTCCGTTGATGTTGAGCGATATGCGCTCAAGGCGGTTGGCGGCAACGGCATCGGCCCCCTTGGCGGAGGCGCAGAGGGTGTCGGTGATGAAGAGGGTGGCGCGATAAGCGGGGTAGGCAATGTCGACCCATCCGCGGCGCAATAGGGAGGTGCTGGCCTGAGCGTTGACAAAGAGGTCGCTCCTCGCGTCGAGGGGGCGGTAGATGGTGTCGTAGAGCTCCGTGCGGGGCCACCCCTTGGGGAGCGGCACTCCCCCCCGGTCCATCGTGTCCTGATGGTCGCCCCCATGGGGGGAGCAGGCGGCGAGGATTGTCGCGGCAAAGGCCGGAAGAAGCAGTGCGAGCCTCATCTCTGTCTCAGCGTCTCAGGCACCATGGCATCTTCCTGCGCCTCCGGCATCACCTTGACGCGCACCGAGGCAATCCTGTGACCCGAGATGTCCATCACCAGAAAGCGGCAATGGCCATAGACGATGCTCTCCTTCTCCTTGGGGAAGTCGCCCTTGATGGCCAGGAGCATCCCGGCGAGGGTCTCGCAGTCTTCGGTCACGTCGTCATACTCCTCCTCGTCGAGGCCCGTGATGCGGAAGAAGTCGCCCAAGAGGGTCTTTCCCTCAAAGATATAGGTGTCGTCGCGCAGGCGCTTGAAGGTCACTTCATCTTCGTCATACTCGTCGTTGATGTCGCCAACGATCTCCTCCAAGACATCTTCGAGGGTCACCAGGCCCTGAGTGCCGCCAAACTCGTCGACGACGATGGCCATGTGGATGCGGCGGCGGCGGAAGTCTTCGAGCAGGTCGTCGATCATACGGCTCTCGGGCACGTAATATGCTTCTCTCAGGAGCTTACGCCAGTCAAAGTCGGTCGGGGCCTTGCCTATGTAGGGGAGCAGGTCGCGCGCGTAGAGGATGCCGCGGATGTCGTCTTGCGAGTCGCCAAAGGCCGGCAGGCGGGAGTAGCCGCTGTCGAGCACTATGGCCATCACCTCTTCAAAGGTCATGTCGGTCTCCACTCCGGTGATGTCCACTCGCGGCGTCATGATCTCGTGGGCCGTGGTGTCGCCAAACTTCAGGATACCCTCGAGCATCTCCTTGTCGTCGCCGGCGTCCACGCGGGTTATCTCAAGTGCCTTGGAGAGGTCGTCGGGCGTAAGGTCGGTCTCCTTCTTCTGCACCACACGGTTGACCAGCCCCGAGGAGCTCACCAGCAGGGCGCTCACAGGCCGGCAGAGGGTAGAGATGACGTTGATGCCTCCGATGGCCATCTGGGCCCAGCGCATATTGTTGCTGTTGGCTATCAGCTTGGGCAATATCTCGCCAAAGAGCAGGATGAGGAAGGTGAGGATCACCGACTGGAGGATGAAGCTCACCACCGCGCTCATCCCCTCAAAGACAGGCCCGAGGGCAAAGTTGCAGAGGATTACGATGGTGACATTCACCAGATTGTTGGCAATCAGGATGGTGGCCAAGAGGCGTTCGGGCTTGGCTAAGAGAGAGAGGATCTTGCGCCCGCGGGGCGTCTCGTCAAGCTCCTCCTTCTGCTGCGGAGTGATGGAGAAATAAGCTATCTCGCTGCCGCTCATAAAGCCCGAAAGGAGCAGAGCCAACAGGGCCAACACAAGAGCCACAATCTGAGCGCTCCCCATAGGAGCGAGATTGAGCAGCGGTAAAGAGGCCGTGTGTAGTGCCGGCATGGCATCACACAGCATAGCCGGGAGAGGGTCTATATCCAATGTCAGAGAAAGTTGGTTAAACATCGCTGCAAAAATACATAAAAATCCCTCACCGACCAAAACTCCCCGCCTTTGCCGAAACAAGGAGCGGGAGGCCGGCTCGGATGAGCACGGCCTCCCGCAGGGAGTGTCTGCCTAAGGTGGGATTACCTCACGAGGGTCTTGACGCCATTGACAATGTAGAAGCCGGGGGCCGTGACGCGGCTCAGTCGGCGGCCTGAGAGGTCGTGGATAGTGGCGCGGCCGGCCTCAAGGTCGGCGTTGATGCCGTTGATGCCGGTGGGCGTGGCATCGACGGCGATGCGGTCGCCCCAAGAGTCACAGAGCTTAACGGAGCCTATGAGCGAAGAGCCAGGAGCGAGTGTGCCTATCTTGATGCGACCGGCGGGGAGGTAGGTAGAGGCGTTGCCGTAGGCCACAGCGTGGATGTTGCCCCCCTCCTCGCTCTGTGAGCGCGAGAGGCGGCGGATGTCGGCAGCCGGAGTCCACTCATGGCCGGTGGCCGTGAGCTCAATGCCGCCGATCTCCACGGGGGAGTCAACCCATACGGAGCCGTCGGCCTCCACCTCTACGCGCGCCATGCGGATGGGCTGGGAGGGTGAGGTGGTGTGGATGGCGGTGTCGGGCTTGGCCATGCCGAGGATAATGTTGACGATGCCCACGACGTCACCCACGTCGACGCCATCCTCTCCGTTGACATCGGCTGCGGTGATGCTAAAGGGCTGGGGGTCCTCCTTGAGGATATACTCCACGGTGGTGGTCACGTCGCCCACATTCACCACGCCGTCGCAGTTGGCGTCGCCCACAATCTCATCTCCAAAGAAGAACGGCAGTGAAGCAAATCCGCCGCGATGGACAAGGTAAGGGGTGTTGGCGCTGATTGTGGCGGCTGTCTGAGCCGTCAGGCCCGGGACGCCGTCAATCATGCCGACGGTATAATACGTGCCGTTGGTGGGCATGTCGTTAATCTTCGTCAAGGCCGGCCGGAGCAAATTGTTGGCTGGAAGAGATGAAGCCGCCTCGTCATAGTTGACCTTGATGCTCAAGGGATTTTCGGCGCGTGAGGGTATGCCGTTGTCGTTGGCCTTGGTGATTATAAAGGGCTCGCCGGCCTTCAGGACGGCCCCGGCTTCAAGAGGCTTCAGCATGGCCTGCCCATTGAAAACCACCGGGACAATATTAAACAGATACTCGTCGCTCTCAGGCACGACGAGACTCAGCGGAAAAGCCACGGCAGCCATTCCGTTCTCGTCAACCTCCGGCGCATACTCCGTCACCTCCTCAAGCAACCAGTCAACCGGCGTGGAGTCTGCGGTGGCATTGAGCTTTGAATTGCTATGCTTTCCGAGCTTAAAATCAACGCCTGAGGGCCAGAGGCTGATGGCTGGCTTGGCCTTGCCATACACAAGCGAATAAGTGTATTCAGACTCATCGGATGGTGACGACACCTGGACAAAGCCATCGGAATTTACGCCTCCAAAATTCCAATCGGAGTTGCGGTGACGGATCTTAATCTTACCCTCCGATGAGAGCGAAAAGTCAAAGATGGAGGTAGGTGCATTAGGCTCGCAAGCCTCCACGCAGGCCATTCGCGACTCGTCGTTGGTGTCGATGGCTCCATTGGTGGAAAATATATTGGCAACATTCATATACTCGTTTTCAGAGTCACTGTTGCGCAGACGAAAAGCGAGAGAGAAGAGCCGTCCCTCGGGATAGGCCACACACTTGCCGGCCTTATCATAAAGGACACCGTCGACAGACTGGTATCTTACACCGGATGAGGGCATATTTATGTTCATCAAGGAGTGGCATTCCTCAAACAGACCCGGACGGTTAACGGTCGGCTCAGGCTCGGTAAAGGTGTAAGTCAGCTTCATCCCGGCAGGGATGCTGTTGACAAAACGCCACACAGGCTTCATCTCGCTTGAATTGGCGATGGTCTTGGTCTGCGACTGGCCTTGCCCATTGGTTACGGTCACTTTTAGCGACTTGTCACCGTCAAACTCAGCGCGAATCTTAAACCGGCCATTGAGATTAACGGCATCAAACTTATTCTCTGCCGAGCCATCCCACTTAATAACGAGGACACCTTCTTTCTTCAGGTAAAATTGACTCCAGCCGTTACTATAATTATCTCCCGAACCATTTGTACCATTAGAAAAAAGGACGCTGCCCCACTGGTTAAAGGAGCCGGAACCGGTCTCACCCTCGATTATCATCACCCAAGGGAGAGTGCCTTTGAGAGGTGTGTTTGCTTCTGTGGCGTTTGGGCCGTCAACCACTACATGCATTTGGTGATTTTCCTGCCCTGCGCCCTCGTGAGATGTCTGATATATCACGGGATAAAGGCCAACGAGCGACGAAGGGAGAGTGATGTCGGTAAGGGCAGAGCCGGCAAACACCTCCGGCTCGATGTCAATAACATCAGACTGAGAGGAGAGGTCGAGCACCGGCTCGCCCTCTGTCAGAGTGGATAGAATGGTTTTCTGCCCGTCAGCATCAGGCATCCAATTGAACGACCATCCGTCAACCTCAATAGGGTCGGGTTCAAACTCACAAGTGATGTGTGCATTGTCAAAGGTCTTGAAGCTGACGCTTCGGCCCATGTCGGTAATCCACTCCGAGGGGAGTTCGCGGCCATGTTGGTCAACCCACCGCTTGACATGCACACCGGTATTGGGGAAAGCAGTGAGAATCACCTCATCGCCGGGATTGTAGGCCATGGCCTCATTTTCGGAGCGCATAGAACCAAGAAGGCTGTTGTTTGCCTCATAAGTGACTGTAGTGGCATACTCAGCCGACTCCACCACCTCAAGTATAATCTCATAGATTACGCGGTTGGTCGGGGCATCTGCCGGGAAAGCTTTTGTTTCCTCATCGTAGGCACCTCCCCACGCGCCATCGAAACGCAAACGTATGTGCGTGGTTTCCGTAACCGCATTATAAGGCAATAGCAGTGAGAAGGAACCGGCACCTACAGAATTGTCTTCTTTATTACGTGTGCCGATAGTTTTCAGCAATTCGCCGTCCTCATACTTAAATTTGCCGTCATTGTTAAGGTCAATCCAAGCTGAGAGATAAAGATATTTCATACCGGTGCCCGGCTGAGTGTAATTGAAAGTAAACTCAGAGCCGGGAGCAGCCTTAATTCGCATTGGAATCTGCACAAAATGTTCCTCGGGACATTCTGATGCAGTATATATATCAGTAGCTTCACCACCTTGCACGAGAGTCATCTTGTTGATATATTGCTGATAGCTCTTCATATCTGAACGGTCGCGATCAGTGCCGTTGTATTCGGGAACACCCCACTTGTTGACGACAAAATGAGCCGTGAGGGTCACATCTTCTTTGTCGTAATAGTTGAGGGGGTTGTCGTTGCCAAGGTTGTTGCCGTCCTGGTCAGTCCAGTAGGAAAAGTCAAAGTTTTTGCCCGCGATAGCTCGTACAGACACAATCTCCTTGTTGGTGACACTATTGCCCTCGGCTCCGTCAATGGCCACAGTGCCCTGTGCTGTATTCTCCGACACTACGGCCACAGTGCGGTCCTCGGTGATATCCACCAATATCTTGATGGTGTAGTTAATCACAGTGCCGTCACTGAGAGTTACACGGGCATTACGCTCACCGATGGGGGCATCCTCCGGGATGGCAAACGTCGATCCGGTCTGTATCTCATTCTCGTCAAACAGACCGTTGGTGGAGAAGTCTATTGCAATCTCGGTGACAGTCACATCTCCGGCGATATTGGGCGAGTATGTCACGCCGGGATTTGTGCCGTCAAAAAATTTCTTCTTATAGTTATTTATAAGAAGACGATCAATGTAAACATGGGGTTCGTCAGAGATGGACGATGTCATCTTACTCAGGTACTTGGACATTATGGCTGTAGCTACGGTATGGGTGTCGCCAATGGGGGTGTCATTGTATGCGCCGGGATTGCTGTGAGCCCAGTTCCATTCCCATTGGAACCATCCTCCGGTGGGAGCCTTCATGCCGTTGTCAAACCATGTCTTCCATCTCTGATAGTAGAAATCCTTTAGCATACCGCCCCATTCACGATAAGAGTAATCGCGGAGACCGCCAGCCTCAGATTGAGCTTGTTTACCCCATGTTGTGATGATGGTGCGGGCATTGTCGAGTTCCAGCCAGTCCTTGTCGGCATCGGTGGTTGCCGCATCGGCATCATCGGCCATTGCGCGAGCACGCTCAGTCCAGTGGCCGAGCATAAAGTCAGAGTTGGTGTTGAGCAGCTCGTCAAGGTCAAGGATTAGCTGAAGGAACGCATCGCGGCGTTTGCCGAAAAGCTCGGTGTCTCCGGCGGCATTGGCCTCCTTGACCCCGGCGAGGAGCGACTTGGCATAGTCAGTCAACGCTTGGCGAGCAATGTCGGTCACGTCAAAGGAATAGTTAAAGCCGCCAAGGTTGGCATCGATGAGCTTGTAAGCCGCCTCGGTCATGTCATTACGGTTATAGAAAACTTCGGCGCCACCCCATGACGATACTTTGCCAATAGATAGAGCCGGGCGACCACATATAATGGCTTCATGAGGACCCTGTGTGGTGCCGGGCATCTCAAGGGCGGAGGTGCGCAGCAGCTCCCAAGCCTCAGCGGCTTCGGGTGATGATTGGCCATAGCGGCGATTTGCATAATCGGCCATCCACTGTTTGCCGTCGGGCTTCTCTGCCAGCCAAGGCAGTTCAAAAAGCATATCATAGGCCACAGGGGTCTGCTCAATAGCCTCCGGGGCAGCGCCGATGCCTTTCACCGATGCAACACTCTTTGACTTAAAGTATTCGTCGATGGTCTTCTGGAAACGGCCGTCAAAGCCGGTGCGTCCGCCAAAGTTAAATATAGTGCAGAATATTGTCTCATGTCCATTGTAATTGCCATATGCCGGTACACGCTCAGAGTTAAGGTCAATCACAATAAGTTTCCCCTTAGGAATCGCCTGCAAGCTCTGTCTTTGTTGTCCATGCCACTGCCACTGCTGTATCACCCAATGCGACCCTGGCACAGAGGTGTCCATAATGTTATAGAGAGCCTGGTATAGTTTTAATGCGTAATCTGTTGGGCCATTGCCTCCCTCATGGAAGGGATCCATAGAGAAATATTTGGCTTCGCCTAATACTTCATTCAACCTTTGATAGTACTTAGCGCCGTATTGGTTAAGCAAATCTATATCATCGCATGTCGGAAGGCAGGGGCGTGAAAATCCACACCATCCCCCAGGGGCTTCGGTATGAAGGTTAGTCTTCGAGGCGAAGTTGCTGGGCACCTGGTAGAAGCCGGGGAGCACGGGGTCCATGCCCATCTCCCTCATGCGGTCAGTGATCTGACGGCCCACCTTGGCCTGACGCTCATACCACCAGTCGGGGTTAGGGCCGCCGTGGCCCTCGAGGTTGTTCATGCCAAACCAGGCCTGGAACGCCGGGCCGGCCACAAAGTCGTTGACCTCATCCTTGGTGTAGTTGCAGTCTTCCATCAGGAACTTGCGCCACACCTCCTCGAAGCCCACGATCTGGAGCGGCATATTGATGCCGTGGAGGGCCATCCAGTCAATCTCCTGCTGCCAACGGTCCCATGTCCATGTGCTCATGGAGTAGGAGAAGGTGCAGTAGTTGAGATAGTAGCGGTATTTGGTGTCGGTGGTGTGAGTCTCCTCAGCCGTCGGGACAGGGAGGGTGGCCGTGGTCAGGTCGGGATGGGGGTTGTTCCAGCTGACGTTGATTGAGGCGTAGTGGTTGAGATACCATCCGAGGCCGGTGGTGATGGCCGAGAGGGTGTTGCCGCTCACCTTGGGCTTGCCCCCCTCTGAGGAGATGGTAAAGGTCTCGGGGACATCCTCCGAGGCTCGGGGATTAAGCTCGGTGACAAAGCGCTCTGATGTGCCTGCGCCGCCTATGCGGTCGAGCATGGCGGCCACTGCCGGCTCATGAGCCCACGCAGCCGACCAGAGGGCCGACACGGCAAAGGCCGTCAGCGCAGCGAGGCTTCTGACAGAAATTTTCATACGTTGGTATATAGGTTTAAGGTTTTATTTATCGATGGAAAGGAAGGGCTTGGGAGGAATACCTCTCAAAACCACACAAAGATAAGGATTTAGGAAATATGGCGCAAGCGAGAGAGCGTAAAATTGCATTTTTTACGAAAAAAAAGAGCCTGAATGTTGCACAATCCAATCAAAAGGTCTACTTTTGCAGCACGAAACGGCGCAAACAGCCCGATGGCCGAGGGCGCATGTCGTGAAATGCTTCAGTAGCTCAGTTGGTTAGAGCACCTGACTGTTAATCAGGGGGTCGT